>CANHPZ010000006.1 GCA_947462725.1 Flavobacteriales bacterium | reverse complement strand
TGCTGTAATTGTAGCAACGATCACCGGCTTCCCATTCGCGGATAATAGTGTAGCGACCTGGGCAATCACCTTCTTCGATTTGTTCGTAGTAAGAAATTGATGGATTTGGATCGCAATTGTCGGTAGCAGTCAAGGTAGGAACAGCTGGAATAGCATTGCACTCAACTGTGATTTCAGCAGCAGGACGGTTGTACAACACTGGAGCTTCTGTGTCTCTTGCATGGATATGCTGTACACAAACGCTGCGATTTCCGATACAGTCAACAGCTTCCCAAGTGCGGGTAATGTGCTTTTCGCAGTTAACATCCTCTGAATATTCATTTGCGATAACTGCTTCACCTAGATAGTTCACCACAGGCCAGCCGGCTTCTGTGCAATTGTCGGTAGCAGTAACTGCAGGCACAGGTAGGCTTGCAATTTCGCTAGGGCACTGAATGTTTAAATCTTGAGGGCAATTGTCAAAAGTAGGAGCCGTTTGATCTAAAATAGTGATCAGTTGCTTAGCAATAGAGTAGTTGTTGCAAGCATCATGAGCGAGATACAAATACGTGTATTGGTCATTGTTCGTGCATTCGTATTGCTGTGGAGTGCAGTTCAAGTCAATATTAACGTCACCATTTCCATTTACAGCTTCTCCGTTAACGATACCGGTATAGCTGAACCAACCTGACATACCATTGCTGCAGTTCTTGTTGTTAGCGCCTTCACCAACTTGGAATCCGAAGTAGTGGTTAGTAGGCAAATGTGAAAGGTTAAGAGTTACACCGCTGAGAGCGCCTTGACCTGTAAGGGTCGAGAATCCGTCAGCCAATTCGTAGTATGACCATGCGGCGTGATTGTTAGCGGCGCAAGCCAAATTCAAGTCGTTTTTGAAATTGCGACCTAGTGCGCTCCATTCATTCCAGGTGCGGCGTGATTTGAACCAAAAATCAACAGCGAAAGACTGTGATGTGTTTGCCGTGTTAAGGATGCGTCCAGACAGACGAGCAGTGCCATCAGCGTATTGTTCGAATTGGCCGTTCTCATCGTCAAACACGAAGTTTGCACTAGCGGTAACTCCATTGGAGGCCAATACAGGCAACCAAATTGCCCAATCAGCGCCAGGACCGAATGCAGTTGTTGAAACGCACTTGGATTCGGCGCGGCCGGAGTGGCTGCCGAAGTTTGTAACCGTGGCAGTAGCTTCAGAACACACGTCAAGTGCAGTAGCATTTGCAAATGGAACAACCTGGTTGCACTCGAGGCTCAAGTCTGATACACCGGAGATTGCAGGTCCTTGGGTGTCTCTCACAGTAATCACTTGCGTGCACTGGAAAGATCCTATGAAACCGCCAAGCTCTTCCAAGCTAAGAGTCCAGGTGCGTACAATAGTAGATGAGCAAGCTCCGCTAGCAATTGCATTGTCGCTGAAATTGAGTGAGTGGCCGGCACCAACGTAAATGGTAAAACTTGGATAACCGGTTAGGTCAAAATTATTGATGTCTTGACCACATTCGAGGACGACATCAGATGGGCATGTCAGCGTGGCTAATTGGCCGATAGCTGAAGTGCTCATCCCAGTAGCGATGATAGCAAACGCTACCAGCGATAGTTTTCGAGATATGTCTTTCCAATGTCTAAGGAAATTCACACATCCCATTGTAGTAGAAAAGTACTTTTGATACATAAGAAATGGATGTTAGGTTAACTAAAATTAATGCACCAAAGATGTGGATGAACATTCCGATTTCCACGACTGATTAATTAACATTGATCATGAATGTATCAACAAAATATCACATTAGTGGGCAGCTTTTTGGCTCTGGTCGAAAGTTGGTTTTGCCATAAGAAAGGGTAATTCAGATGACTACAATGGATGTAAAAAAAGAACCCCCCTCGGAATTCCGAGGGGGGTTCAAGTTAGGTTTTGACCCTTGGATTATTTGTTAATGATCAAGCGATCGATCTTAACATCCGTGCCATTGATCAAGCGATATGTGTAAACACCGGTAGCGAGGTCGCCAACGTTGAAGTTCACATTGTATGAAGCACCAGCTTCAACAGTTCCCATGAATATGTCAGCTACTTTCTTACCTGTCATGTCAAGCACTTCGAGTGAAGTCTTAGCGGCATAGGCGGCTTTGAAAGTGAACACAGCATTGCTGTTAGCAGGGTTTGGAGAAACAGCTACAGTGCTGCTAACTTTTCCTGAAACAACTGCTTCAGAAGCGATAGTAGCGCTGCCACCGTTGCTGCTTGAAACACTGCTGTCGAAGCTGATAGTTTGTGAGCAAGAAGCCATGTTGCCTGAGCAATCGATTGCAGTCCAAGTGCGCTCGATAGTGTAGTCTGGGCAGCAATCAAGTTCGAAAGCCAAGTCACCTGCGCCGCTTACATTCTGAAGTTGATCTTCATATTGAGTGCGGAAAACACCGCTGTAGCTGAACCAACCACCGAAGCCATTGTCGGCACCGTTGTAGTTGTTAGCGCCATCACCCAATTGGAAGCCGAAGTAGTTGTTGGCAGGAGCGTGAACCAAGTTCAACATAGAACCTTGGTAAGCACCGTAACCTTGCAATTCAGCGCCAGGACCGGCTTGCAACAAGAAGTAAGTCCATGAAGCGAAGTTTTCATCTTCAGCACCGCAGTCAGCTTTGAAGCTAGTTGGGAAGCCTTGAGTAGACCAAGCAGCCCAATCCATTCCACCGCTGAAGTTTACATCAACGTTCCAACCAGTACCTGGGTTCATTACGTTTTCAAGTTGAGCAACCAAGTGCAATGAACCGCCTGGGTATTGTACCAAGTTTCCACCTACTACCTTATACCAGCGGTGAGCAGTTGGCATGTTGAACATAGCCATTGACCAGTCGTATGGGTATCCGCATGGGTTACCGGCAGCGCGAGCAGGAGTGATCAAGTCACAGTCAGCAATTGAACCTTCAGCAGGAACATCACCACTTATTGTCTCTTCGAAGTAGAGCTGTACATCTTCGTCGCAAGAGTCATATGCGGTTACATCAGCAGGAGCAGGAACTTCGTCGTTGCAGCCCAACACGAGGTCTTGAGCGCAGCCGCTGAGTGAAGGCGCAGTAGTGTCTTCGAAGCTGATGTGCTGTACGAATGACTCGCTAGCGTTACCGCAAGCATCAACTGCAATCCATGTGCGGTTAAAGCCACTGTTGCAACCTTCTGTCCATGAAGCACCGTCAGTGTAATCCATGCTGAATGCGCTGCAAAGGTCAGAAGCGTTAGGAGCAATTACTTGAACATCAGATCCGCATTCGTATACGAATGAGCTTGTGTTTTCACCCCAGTATGGACCATAGTTGTCGCTAACGTTGATGTGCTGAACATACTCAGAGTAGTTGCCACAAACATCAGTTGCACGGTAGGTGCGCACGATGGTGTAGCTAGAGGCGCAATTACCGCCAAGGATTACATCGCTATGTGAAATAACAGCTTCTGAGCAAGCGTCTTCAGCAGTAGCAATAGCAACTACATCAGCCTGCGTGCACTCACGGTTTTCATCTTGTGGGAATGAAGTGAACACTGGAGCAGTGCTGTCAACAATAGTAATTGAACGTGAAACAGTAGTCGTGTTGCCGCAATGGTCAACAGCAGTCCAGGACTGAGAAATGATTGAAGTGCAGTTGTCCTGGGCGATTCCAGAGATAGCGCTTGTCTCCAATTCGTCGTCACAGTTATCCATCCATACTGGTGAGTATGATGGGATTTCTTGACCACATTCGATAGTTGTATCTGCAGGAGCAATAGCAACTGTAGGAGCAGTAACGTCAATCAAAGTGATGAACTGTTGAATCAATCCCATAGTGCGGTTTCCGCAAACATCGCTTACAGAGTAAGTGCGTATGATACGGCCGGCGCAAGCACCGCTTACATACTCGTCATTGAAAGTGATGATTACGTCATTGCAATCTGTTGCAGAGATCATAATCTCGTTGCTTACATTGTCGCAAGGCATTTCGATTTGCATGTCATAAGCATTCAAAACAGGAGCATGAGTATCAACGATGCGGATGCCCTGGTTGAAGTAACCTACGTTACCGCAGTCATCTGTAGCAGACCACTCACGGTTGAAACCGCTAGTGCAACCGTCAACCCATACATCACCATCTTGGTAGCTGTAAGAAAGCTCGAGATCACAGTTGTCGATAGCTTCAGGCTGAATAGCAGGGATTTCAGTGCCACACTCATATTCGTAGAAAGCAGCTTCCTCACCGAATGATGGAGCTTGTGCATCCACCACATCAACATAGCGTAGTTCAACAGCTTCGTTGCCGCAATCATCCGTTGCACGGTAAACACGCAACAATCGGTAGCTTTGTGGGCATGAGCCGTCAACTCTAGACTCACTCACAGCAACACTCACTTCGCTGTCACAGTTGTCTGCAGCGCTATAAACACCGTATCCAGGGATTGTTTCATCGCAATTGATGGTAACGTTCTCTGGCAATGCAGTGAAGTATGGGTTGGTAGTGTCAATGATAGTTACAACTGTAGTAGCCGTAGTTGTATTGTTGCAATGGTCAGTAGCAGTCCAAGTGTACGTGTTGGTCGTTGTGCAACCATCATTTTCGCTGTTGAAATCAGAAGAGATTTCCAATTCTTGATCACAGTTGTCAGCGAATTGAGCTGGCTCAACAGAGTACTCGTTTCCACATTCAACGGTCATGTCAGCTGTTTGGCTCACAATTACCGGAGCAACCTCGTCACTCAAGTGGATGATTTGAATGAATTCAGCTGAAGCATTGCCACAAACGTCAGTAGCAACATAGTGACGCATAATATTACCTGCGCAAGAGCCAGAAACCGTTTCGTCAGTATAAACTACATCGTATTCATTGCAGTTATCGGCAACCTGAACATAAATGCCAGCATAATCATCGCAAGGGCGATAGATGTATTGTATACCACTGATAACTGGTGCAGTAGTGTCCTGGATATTGATCGACTGTGTGAATTCAGATGAATTTCCACACTCGTCGGTTGCAGTCCAAATTCGGCTGATTGTGTAGTAGCAAGAAGAGCCTTCACTTTCTGAATCGCGGTAGCTCAAAGTTATTTCACCACAATTGTCAGTAGCTGATGGTTCAATTACAGGGATTTCAGTGTTGCACTCGTAAGTGAATGAGCTGTTTTGTTCTCCAAATACCGGAGCAGTTTCGTCAACTACTGTGATAGTTTGTGTTTCAACAACTTCGTTCATGCAGTTATCATAAGCACGGAAAGTGCGGTAGATAGTGTAGTTCTGAGGGCAAGAGCCTGGCATAATGTCTTCGCCAAGAGCTACGTCTACGTTTTCATCACAATTATCAACGGCAACAGGATAAACCGGAGCTGGGATCTCTTGGTCGCAGCTCAAAGTCATATCTTGTGGGAAGCTTACGAATACAGGACGTGTAGTGTCTTGCACGTGTGTAATGCGAGAAGCTGTAGCTTGGTTGTCGCAGTAGTCTGTTGCCACCCAAGTGCGAATGATGTCATAAGACTCTGGGCAGTTGTCATCTGTAGCAACAATTTGCTCAGAATAAGTAATAACTACTTCATGACCACAGTTGTCGATACCGATAACACCAGCATTGTCACCCAAAACAACGTCTGAACACTCTAAGGTAGTGTCATTAGGAAGAACAACGAATTCAGGGGCAGTAGTATCCAAGATTGAGATATACTGTTCAACTTCTGAAGAGTTATTGCATTCGTCTGTTGCACGGTAAATACGGTGCAATACGCCGAGGCATCCGCCTGAGTTCAAAGTTTCTGCAACAAGAACAACAGTCACTTCGCTGCAATTGTCATGCGCAGTAAGCAATGCAGGAATCTCTGTGCACTCGATGTGAGCGTAGAAATCGTATGCATCGAATTCCGGTGCAGTTGTGTCTTGCACGTGGATAGTCTGCGTGTAAGTGTCTGAATAATTTTCGCATTGATCATAACCATACCAAGTGCGGGTTAGCGTGTAGTATGAAGGACAGTCGCCATCGGTACGCTGCTCGTTGTAGTACAACGAAGGGTACATATCGCAATTGTCGCTGATGGTTACACCGGCAGCAGCTGGAACAGCATCACATTCTACAGTTATTTCCTCTTCAGGAAGGTTGTTCAAAACAGGAGCAGTAGTATCAACAATAGTGATAACCTGCACACAGTTACTGCGGTTTCCGCAAAGATCTGTGGCAGACCAGGTACGAGTAATAGTAGAGTAGCAAGGGCCGCCCTCAGCAACTTCGCCGAGGAATTGAACGTTAACATCGCCTGAACAATTATCAGTCGCTTCAACGCCTTCTGCAATTGCAGGAATAGCGTCAGAACATTCGATAGTTAAGCTTTCAGGACAGTTGCTGAATACAGGTGCTGTTTCGTCGTATACGTTAATTTGCTGAGAAGCGATTGTGGCGTGGCCACAAGCATCAATAGCGCGGTAGAAGTTTGTGAAAGATGTATGGTGAATGCAATCCGCGTTGTTTACAGGCACACAGTTCAAGTCAACGTTTACGTCACCATGACCACTAACGTGCTCATTGCCGGAGAAACCTTCGTAGGTAAACCAGCCTGACATGCCGTTAGCACAGTTTTTATTGTTAGCACCTTCGCCAATTTGGAAGCCGAAGTAGTAGTTGTTTGGCATGTGGTACATGTAGAGAACATCACCGGCCAAAGCGCCAGCACCTGTCATCGTTGAGAAACCACCAACCAATTCGTAGAAATTCCAATTTACGTGACCATTGGTAGCGCAAGCAAGCATCAAGTCATTCTTGTAGTTGCGTTCTTGAGCAGACCAAGCATCCCAGCCTGATTTATTTTCAAACCACAGGTCAACGATGAATTGCTCATCGGCGTTTACTGTATTTACCACAGTGCCATAGAAATGGGCAGTGCCATCGGCGAATTGGTCGAAGTGACCGCCATTGGCATCAAATACGAAATTAGCTCCTGATGCAGAAGAAAGTGTTGGCAACCAGATTGCCCAATCAGCGCCTGGACCGAATGCAGTTGAGGCAACGCAACGATTTGTTGGCTCGCCGGTTTGGCTTCTCCAATTGGCTACTGTTGTTTCACCGCTGCAACCATCAGCTGCAGTCGCATCTTGGTAGTAAATTTCATCGATACATTGCACAGAAAGGTCACCGTCAAGGCCGTAAATTGATGGTCCCTGAGTGTCAATAGAAGTGATGATTTGTGTGCAGGTGTAGGAAGGAAGTTGAATAACTTCAGAAGTTCTATCTCCTTCTCCGCCATCTGAATCATCTGAACCATCTGAATCATCTCCACCGCCATCATTATTTGATCTAGAAAGCCAAATAACCCATGTGCGGGAAATTACTTTTCCGCATGGTGAGCATGAGAGGATTTGATCGCTGTGTGTCATGTTTAGGCGGTAAGAGCAAAACTCACCGCTTATACCTGGCGTACCTGTAAATTCGAAATTGGCTTCTTGGCCGCATTCTACAGTTACATCTTCCGGACATACTACATTCAATGAGATTGTGCATGGCGTCTCAGAGTTTTCGCCGCCGTCACAAGCACCCAGCGCATCACCGTGATTGAGGTGGGCAGGCACTGCCGACTCATTCACATAAATCGTGATGGAGCCACCGTTGCCGAGCTGGTGGCAGATTGCCACTGAATTATTGCCGTTGTCGTCACCGTCGTTGTTGCCATCGCCGTTGTCGCCACCGTCGTTGTCGTCGCCACCGTCACCATCGTTGTTGTCGCCGTCGTTGTTGTCCGAGTTTTCGCTATCGCGTAGTTCGGTAGATAAGGAAGCAGTACTGTCAGATTGGGCCGTAGCAAAAGAGCCACCCCATAGCATAACCATACAACAGAAAAACAATGCCTTGGAGGCATTCAGGAAGCGGGCATTGAAGACCTCAACGCCACCAACAATTGCTGAGCACGAATTCGTAAAGAAATTCATCTTGTTTAGTTTTTAGTTTGACAAATGTTTAAGAATCTGTCTCAATAGGGGAAAGACGTAATTCAGTTTTAGCTCGACAAAGATATTAATGCTTTAGATGAAAAACCAAATAATTTCGATAAAATTTTTTCAATATTGACAATGAGCAAGTTAGGGTTGCTTCTGAAGCGGTTTGTTGTGGAGTTGTTGTGTGAATACGTTGTATGGCGAGCTGGAAAATCGATGAATTTGTCGATTTTCAGTTTTGAGCAGAATGAGATTCGCTAATTCTAGCTGATTCAAACCCTTATTTTTGACTGATGAAATTACGCACCTCAGCAGCAATAGCGCCATTGCGCAAAGAGCCTTCAGACCGAAGTGAAATGGTAAGCCAGGCCTTGTTTGGAGAGGCAATGGTGATGTTGGATCAGAATGAAAAATGGGCGATGGTTCGCATGGAAATAGATCACTACGAAGGATGGATAGATCGCAAGCAAATAGAACCGTATTCATCTGATTCAAATCTTCAACTCATCACACAACCGCTGGTGCATGCTGTTATGCCTGATGGGACATCTATCACACTGCCCGCCGGAGCATATGTGGATGAATCAATAGATCTACTTGAATCTTTGCCCATTTGGAGTGGTAGTGAAAATGATATCACCGCTTGCGCAAAGGCTTTTCTTCATGCACCTTATTTGTGGGGAGGAAGAACGCTAATGGGTATGGATTGTTCGGGCTTTACACAGCTTGTCATGCGTCTGAATGGTGTGTCGCTTCCGCGAGATGCGCACCAGCAGGCGGAGCATGGCGAAACAGTTTCATTTCTTGAAGAAACAACAACAGGTGATTTGGCTTTTTTTGACAACGCTGATGGTAGAATAATACATGTGGGCATAGTGCTCAAGGACGAAAACGGGCGCAGCAACATCATTCATGCATCAGGAAAAGTTCGAATCGACCCCATCGATCACCAAGGGATCTATAATCGTGATACAGGAAGCTATTCGCATCAGTTGCGCATAGTGAAGCGTTTGCAGTGAATGATATTTATCAATCAGTGAAAATTCGAAGCAGCACAGCACTTTGCAAGTGATGTACATTTGTCGTCCTTTTTTTTAATCACATGACGAATCTAGAACAGTTAGAGCACACCGTAGAATGGCTTCGCAGCAAAGGCATGAAAGAGCCTGAAGTAGGAGTTATTCTAGGTACAGGCTTGGGTGAATTAGCCAACGCCATTGAGTGTGAAAAGCAATTCAGCTACAATGTCATTCCCAATTTCCCAATCGCTACGGTAGAGTTTCATTTTGGTAAACTTATCTATGGCAATCTTGGTGGCAAGAAGGTGATGGCATTTCAAGGGCGCTTTCATTACTATGAGGGGCATAGCATGGATGAAGTTGTGATGCCTGTGCGCATCATGAAGATGCTTGGCGTGAAGCACGTTTTGCTTTCGAACGCAGCAGGTGCAATAAATCTGTCATTTCAAAAAGGTGATTTGATGATGATCGAAGATCATATCAACCTTCAGCCGGATAATCCGCTTCGCGGGCCAAACATTGATGAATTAGGACCACGCTTTCCGGATATGTCGGAGCCGTATTCTCGAGAGCTCAATAGTAAGCTTCGCGCTATTGCAAAGTCAAACAACATTCCCATGCACGAGGGTGTTTATGTATCTGTGCCCGGTCCAAATCTGGAAACGCGCTCAGAGTATCGTATGCTTAAAATGTTGGGGGCAGATGCAGTGGGTATGAGCACCGTTCCGGAGGTAATAGCCTGCAATCACATGTCGCTTCCTTGTTGTTGTGTGTCTGTAATTACGGACACATGCGATCCCAACAATTTGAGTAAGCTGAGTGTAGAGGAGATTATTGCTACGGCTCGACAAGCTGAAACCAAACTCAATGTGCTGTACAAAGCGTTGATTGAAAGCCTTTGATTATTCTGCGTTTTTTGTAGCTTGAGTTACCGGCTTATGGAGTGTCTTTTTTGTGCATAACTCCAAATTACATTTTAATAACTTACGTTTTGAAACTGCCGTCGTATATTTGCGCGCCTTTTCCAGGCGGGTTTTACTTCACATCTTCATCAGGTCGCGCGGCGTAGCGCAGTTTTTCTGAAAATGGTTGTTCAATTCAATTGGCGTAGGCTTAACAACCAATATTAATTTTTATGATGAATTTTGAATTGCTCGGATTGAGTAAGCCCGTTCTACGCGCGATCTCCGAGCTTGGGTTTGAAAACCCGACCCCTATCCAGGAACAGGCTATCCCCGTAATGCTCGGGGGTAATCAAGATGTGGTAGCCCTAGCCCAAACAGGCACAGGTAAAACGGCAGCATTTGGCTTGCCACTGGCTGATCTTCTTGACTACAGCCAGCGCCACACACAGGCTCTTATTCTTGCTCCAACTCGTGAACTCTGCATGCAGATTACGCGTGACCTGCAAAACTTTTTGAAGCACGTAAGTGGCTCTCATGTTGTCGCTATTTATGGTGGTGCAAGCATCGAAGGTCAAATCCGCGAGATGCGAAAGGGTCCACAGATTGTGGCCGCAACGCCAGGACGATTGGTCGACATGATTGAGCGCGGTGTAGTAGATCTTACGCGCATTGAGTTTGTGGTTTTGGATGAAGCCGACGAAATGTTGACCATGGGCTTCAAGGATGATCTTGATTTGATTTTGTCGCAAACTCCTGACGAGAAGAATACCTGGTTATTCTCAGCAACGATGCCTCATGAAGTGCAGCGTATTGCTAAGAATTACATGAGTGAGCCATTTGAGGTTACGGTGGGTCAGCGCAATTCGGGCAACGAGAACATCGAACACTTGTATTATGTGGTGCATGCGAAGGATCGTTACCTCGCACTGAAGCGCATCGCCGATTACAATCCGGATATTTTCGCAATTGTTTTTTGCAGAACGAAGGCTGAAACTCAGCAAGTGGCAGATCAGTTAATCAAGGATGGTTACAATGCCGATGCATTGCATGGCGATTTGTCGCAAGCACAGCGCGACTTCGTTATGAAGCGCTATCGCAGTCGTTCTTTGCAAATGCTTGTCGCTACCGACGTTGCAGCTCGTGGTATTGATGTGAATGATGTTACCCACGTGATCAATTACAACTTGCCTGATGAAATTGAAAGCTACACTCACCGCAGTGGTAGAACGGCTCGTGCAGGAAAGACTGGAGTGAGTATTGCCATCGTTCACAGCAAGGAATTGCACAAGATTCGCGAGATTGAAAAGATCATCAAGCGTAAGTTCACGCAAGCACAAATTCCAACCGGATTTGATGTGTGTGAGCAACAGTTGATGGCTTTGGTTAAGCGAATCCACAACGTTGAGGTGGATGAAAAGACAGTTGAGCGCTATTTGCCACAAGTGTTTCAAGAGCTTGAAGAATTGTCACGAGAGGATATCATTAAGCGATTTGTTTCTATAGAATTCAACCGCTTTGCAGAGTATTACCGCAATGCACCGGATTTGAATCACAATGCACAACGCGATGATCGCAGAGCATTGGCGCCTGGCGTGGTGAAATTGTATATGAATATCGGTGGAATTGATGGATTTGATTTCAACACGATTAAGGAGTTCGTTTCCGAAAATGCGGAAGTGAATATTGCCGACATCACTTGGACGGATATCAAGAATACATTCTCGTTGATTGAAGTGAAGAATGAGGCCGTAGATAAAATTATGGAGTCTATTCATGGTGCTCAGTATCGCGGTCGCACTGTGCGCGTAGAATCGCGCGGCAACCGTGATGCGGGAATTCCACGCACTCGCTTTCGCGGCGAAAACCGCGGTGGTGGAGATCGCTACAACAAAGGTGGCGGCGGTGGCGGCGGTTATGATCGCAAGAAATCGTACGGCGATCGTGATGGCGGTTTCAAGAAAGGAAAGAAGAAGCGCTAATCAGCAAATAGTAGAGATAAAAAAATCCCGCATCTAGCGGGATTTTTTTGTTTTATGCATTCACTTTTCCTTTTTCGGAGGGGATGTTTGTTTTGCCAATAGCAGCATAGCCGCCTTCGATTTCGGAGAAGTTGCGATATCCGCGCGCCTGCAATATTGAAGCAGCAATCATGCTTCGATATCCGCCCTGGCAATGCAAGTAAAAATGCTCCTTAGTATCGATTGAATTGATCCAGTCGTTGATTTCAGAAAGTGTCAAATTTTCCGCTTCCGGAATATGGCCATTGTCGAATTCGCTGCACTTGCGGACATCGATGATTTTTGTTTTTCCGGCAACATACTCGCCTTCCATTTCTGTGGCATTGATGCGCACAATGGTGTCGATCTCTTTGCCGGCATTTTTCCAATTTTCGAAACCACCGGCCAAATGACCAAGGATTTGGTCAAAGCCTACTCGGCTCATTCGTGTTACTGTTTCCTGTTCTTTACCATGATCTGTAATGAGTAGAATTTTCTGCTCAACGTTGCCAATAAGTGCACCTACCCATGGAGCGAAGTCACCATTAAGTCCAATGTTGATTGACTGTGGCACGAATCCGTTGTGAAAATCAGCGGCAGATCGTGTGTCGAGTATGAGCGCGTCTGTTGCCTCTGCAGCCGTTTCAAATTCATCAGGGGTAAGAGCTTTCAATCCATTACTCATGACATCACTGAAACTTGTGTATCCTTTTTTATTCATCGCTACATTCATGGGGAAATAGGCCGGGGGGGCGTTTAATCCCTCAGTAACCGCGTGAATGAAGCTTTTCTTGTCTGGTTGATTGAGGGCGTAGTTGATTTTCTTTTGGTTGCCAAGGGTATCAACCGTTTCCTTCATCATGTTCTTTCCACATGCGCTGCCTGCGCCATGGGCAGGATAAACGATAATGTCATCTGCAAGCGGTACTATTTTATTTATTAAGCTGTCGTAGAGTAATCCCGCTAGCTCTTCCTGTGTCATGTGCGCGGCTTTTTGCGCAAGGTCAGGTCGACCAACGTCACCAAGAAAGAGTGTGTCGCCGGAGAACATGCAGTAATCCTTGCCCGCTTCATCGCGAAGCAAATACACGGTGCTTTCCATGGTGTGACCTGGAGTGTGCAGGGCTTTTATCGTGAGCTTTCCGACATGGAACTCTTGGTTGTCTTGTGCGATAATAGCATCAAACTCCGGAGATGCTGTTGGACCGTAGATAATAGGTGCTCCGGTAGCTCTACTCAGATCGAGGTGACCTGAAACGAAGTCGGCGTGAAAATGTGTTTCGAAAATATACTTGATTTTGACACCGTCCTTTTCAGCACGATCGAGGTATGGTTGGATTTCACGCAAAGGGTCAACGATTGCGGCCTCGCCGTTACTAGTGATGTAGTAGGCGCCTTGTGCCAAGCAACCGGTATAGATTTGTTCGATTTTCATAGTCAGTGTATGTGATGCAAATGTAATGTGTGAGCAGAAGGTCTTGTGTTTGACAATTGTCAGAAACCACGGCAAAGGACGGCTCTCATGGGTTATCGGAAAGCAATAATTGTTACAAAGCAAAACGGCCGCATCGTGCGGCCGTTTTACTGGTGTGTGGTTGCATTATTTCTTAATAGGTGATCCAGGGGCAGGAGCAGCCGGTTTAGCTGTTGCTGTGCCTTCTACCGGTTCAACTTTGATGAGTTCAACTTCGAATATCAAAGCTGAGTTTCCTGGGATTTTATTTTGACTTCTGCTGCCGTATGCTAATTCTGAAGGAATGTAGAACGTTGTTTTGCCGCCTTCTTTCATGTATTGCAAGCCTTCAGTCCAGCCTGGAATAACCTGGTTTAAACCAAATGTAGCAGGTGTTCCGCGCTGCACGGAGCTGTCGAAAATGGTGCCGTCGATTAATGTGCCGTGATAGTGCACGGTTACTTTGTCGTTGCCATCGGGTTGCAAGCCAGTACCGACTTGCGTGTGCTTGTATTGCAGTCCGCTTGCCGTCACTTCAACTCCTTTGTTTTTCTTATTGGCAGCTAGGAAATCTTCGCCAGCTTTTTTGTTAGCCATTGCTTTTTGATCAGCAATTTTCTTGGATTCTTCTTTATAGATTTTATCGGCTGTGGTTGCGTCGAAAGCACCTTTGCCTGCGAGGTGTTCGCTGATAGCTTTCTTAACTAAATCCTCATTGTAATTGCTGATTCCGCTTTTCTTTAAAGTTTCAGCCATAGTAACTCCTAGGGCGTAGGAAACGCTGTCTTGGCGTGTTTTGAAAGACTGTGCCTGCAAGCTTATTGAACTTGCTGCTACAGCAGTAATGATGATGAGTTTTTTCATAGAGATGGATGTTGTATTAAAATTCAGTGGTAAAGAAACAAAATTAGAATTAAACGAATTGTTAATCATCCTTAGCGCACAAAGACCAGTTTGTTTTCTTCAGACAAGGCAGGCATGAATTTGTAATTGTCGTAATTGAAAGCGCGCAAATCGTTGGGGTGCTTAATGCCTGCGTCAATAATGAAGCGTGCCATCTTTCCTCGTGCGGATTTCGCATAGGTGTTTACAACAACATATTTGCCTCCTTTATTCTCTCGGAACTCGCACGCAATGACACGGCGATTGAGTTTGCCGGTATCAATGCTCTTGAAATATTCTTGGGAAGCAATGTCTACGAGCACGCCGTTTTTATCAAGCTGTCGGTCGAGATGGTCGGTGATTTTTTCTTTCCAAAAGCTATACAGGTTCGCGTGTTTTTTATCGAAACTAAACGGAGTTCCCATTATGAGGCGGTAAGGCATAATGAGGTCGAGTGGCCTCAGTATACCATACAATCCGCTCAGAATTCGCACATGATCTTGGGCGAATTCAAGTTGTTTGATGTTGAGTTCGTGTGCTTGTAACCCGCGATATACTTCGCCTTTGAACATCAGTAATGCGGGGTGTGCATTCTGGTGTGTGAAAGGCAGGTGCCACGATTGGAAGCGATGTTTCGTCTCGGCAGCAAGTGCATCACTCATGGACATGAGGGACGCCAATTCAGCGGGCTTTTGCTTTTTTAGTTTAGTAACCAATTGCCGGGCTTCTTCAGTGAATTCAGCTTCAGTGCATGGTAAATTTGGATAATGCGATTGATCGTCGAGCAGTTTGGCTGGCGATAACAAGGCAATGAGTTTACTCATAAAGTTAATGTCGGTATTTCTGGTCGAGATAATCTCCCAATGCTTTTTGGAAGGCGAAGGCCATTAAGTCAGCCTGCAGTTCATATCCTTTTTTGCTCAAGTGAATGCGATCGGACGCGGCCAACTGCGCTTGTTGCCAATCGTTGATAGATCCAAGTCCCCCCATGATTTCGAACAAATCGAAAACAGCGCCATCATATTTTTTGGCTAGGTTGTGCATCACGTGTTGAACAGCGATGGCGTTTTTATTCGGATGTCGCTTTTGATAGTAGGTATCGTTGTTGGTGACAAAGAGAATGCATGCTTCCGGATTGGCATTGCGGAATATTTGAACAAGTGTGTCGTAACGAGCTTCGTATAGACTCGCATTGAAATCGCCTTCGGGAACATTGGCGTCGTTGATGCCGATTCCAAAAATTGCCAAGTCGGGATGCAAGGTTTGCAACTGTTGACCAAATCGTTCACACTTCAGATAACTGCGTGTGCTCGCGCCATTCACGCCAATGGCGTTGTAGGTAATTCCGCTTGAGGATTCTCCCAAATAAACTCCTTGCAAGGTGAAATATCCGGGTAGTGAATCGGTGGTGTGGTATCCGAATTTTAATGTCTTTACTGCTGGGGTGAATGTGTATTCCGTGTAGCCGCAGAGCGTGTCAGTAAAGGCGTGTAGCACATGCACATTGGTGTCAGTGTCGATTACGATGTTCTTGCTGTTGTGGTGATAGATGCGCACGGTGCTGAATGCGTATAAGCTGCTGTCTGCTTGTTTTGATGAAATGCTGACCGATGCTTTTCTGTCGTAACACGTAGCGTTGATGCCTGAAAGTCCCCACAGGCAATCGTCTCCGCTCACGCTGTTGCGGCAGCCCGACCAAGTGCCCGACCATGAGCATTGGATTGTTTTAGGACTATTGGTTTTTGCGATTTCATAGGGGAAAACGAAACCACGTTCACCGGCGGCATTGAATACGATGGATGAGAAATTTATGCGCAAGCGGTCCGTAAGAAATCCTCCTTGTACGTGCGAGCCACCGATGTGTACGATAGAAATTTTGCCATCACCTTGGAATGCAAGTTCTTCGAAGCGATCGAACAAATTGTTCCAGCGATTCTCAGGATTTGAGATGTGCAGGATGTTCTTGTCATATTGAATGAAATCATATGCATTTGCAACTTGCATATTGGCCAGGCGCGTTGAAGGAGCGGCTTCTTCTTTCAGAAAAACCCAACTGCTACATATCGCAATTGCAGCGGCCGTTATGACTATGTTCAGGAAGTAACGCATCGAGAATTCTATTTCAATATATACGCCGACATATTGAAAAAGTTGTATGCCTAGAAATTTGGTTTCAAGAGATATTCAGAGTAGAACTTATCGATTTCATCAACCGCCTCTTGCGCAGTGTCGACGAGGCTGAAGAGGAACATGTCATCGGGTGAAATGTTCTTTCCGCTTTCGAGCAGGGTTGCTTTTATCCATTCCACCAAACCGCCCCAAAATGATTTACCCACAAGGATAATTGGGAATCGTCCGATTTTATCGGTTTGGATGAGTGTTATCGCTTCAAAGAATTCATCGAGAGTTCCGAAACCGCCAGGCATTACAATGAATCCTTGGCTGTACTTCACAAACATCACTTTGCGCACGAAGAAGTAATCGAAGTTGATGCTTTTGTCGTGATCCACGTATTGATTGCCGTGCTGTTCGAACGGCAGAACGATATTGAGTCCTACGCTAGTGCCATCGCCTTCTTTGGCGCCTTTGTTGGCGGCTTCCATGATGCCAGGGCCACCACCGGTTATAACGCCATATCCTTTTTGAGTGAGCTTATAAGCGATGTCGCGAGCGGTCTGATAGTGTGGATTGTCGGGCTTTGTGCGTGCCGATCCGAAGATGGAAACACACGGTCCAATTTGTCCCATGCGTTCGTAACCCTCTACAAATTCACCCATGATTTTGAAGATCGACCAGGAGTCGTTCGATCGTATTTCATTCCAGTTGCGTTGCTTGAACTTGCTGGATATTCTGCTGTCTTTTTCCATGTAAATCGTATTTAATCTGCTTGTGATTCATTGCACGAGCCAACGTGCAAAATACGATGTAGTTGCTGTGAAATCGATTCGTAATGGTTGATCAATCAACAGATTTATCAAACGCCAAGAAGAATGTGCCGAATGGAATGAGGGATAGAATAAATGCTTTGAGAATTGTGCGAAGACTAAGTGCTTTTTCTTTCCAGGCATAGAGTAATACCACAGCGAACAGCACAAAGAGGAAGCCGTGTACACTGCCCATCCAGCGCACTGCCTCCGGTTTGTCAAGCTTGTACTTGAGTGGCATCGCTATGAACAATAGAATGAGATACGAAAAGCCTTCCCATATCCCAATGCGATGCGCCCATAGGCGGATTTTGTGATTCGTGGTCGTCGACATTATGATTTCTTCGTGTACGTTTTCTTGAATGTTTTTCCTTTTTTGCCAGGTCGGCTATTGGATGCGCTTGGCTTTTTGTCGGTAGATTTTTTCGGCTTCTTAGGGTCTGCAGGTTTGAATTTCTTCTCGTGAAATGCGCCTTTGAAGTCGGGGTTTTCTAGTTTCTTCTGACGATCGATTTCACGCATCTGTTCTTGGAACTCGGGTTTCGGAGTTTCAAAAACATCCACGCCATCGGGTAGCGCAAGACGAGTTATCGTTTGCTTGATGAGTTGCTGAATCTTGCGAACGTGGTAAGCCTCTGATTGGTCCATGAAACTGATAGCAACACCTGTTTTAAAGGCTCTGCCTGTGCGTCCGATGCGATGCACATAGTCTTCATAGTGTGTTGGTATGTTGAAGTTGATAACGTGCGATACTTCAAAAACGTCAATGCCACGAGCGCTCACATCTGTGCTGATCAACAAACGAACTTCCCCACTTTTGAAATCATCAATGGCATTCATGCGCGCGTTTTGGGCTTTGTTTGAATGCAGCAGGCGCATTTCACCCACGGGTTTGCGCTCAAAGTATTTGAAGATGTTTGATGCTTCTTCTTTCGTTTTTACGAAAACCATAACACGATTGAAGGCAGGGTCATGCATTAGTGCCTCGAGCAGTGATAGTTTGGATCGGAAATTTGGTGCTTCATATAGCAATTGCTTCACCGTGGATGCCGGTGTTGCCTGCGGTGTAACTTCAAGGCGCGTGGGGAATAGCATGAAGTTGTCGGCCATGCGCTCAACCTTTTCAGGGAAAGTGGCAGAGAAAAGCAGTTGTTGTTTTTTCTGCGGTAATTTTTCCTGGACGTCGCGCAACTGAGGCCAAAAGCCCATGTCCATCATGCGGTCACATTCATCGAGAACCACATGTTTGATTTTCTTTACATTGATTTCTCCTTTCGCATAAAGTTCAAGGAATCGTCCTGGCGTGGCTACAATAAGGTCGACACCGAGTTTTAATTTTTCAATTTGTGCTTTGGGGCCAATTCCTCCATACAAAGCAACCCATCGCATGTCGGTGTACTTCGCGAGTTCGGCCAGTGTGCGTTCAACCTGCACAACAAGTTCCTTTGTAGGAACGAGAATAAGGCAACGCGATGAATCGCCTTGAGCGTACTTCAAATGCTGCAGCAGTGGAAGGAGGTATGCCGCTGTCTTGCCAGTACCGGTTTGCGCGATGCCAATTACGTCTTGCCCGGCCATGATGGGCGGAATAGCCTTTTGCTGGATTTCCGTTGGTGTGGTATATCCGGCATCTTCAATTGCGTTGAGAAATTGACGCGTTATTTTAAGTTCTTCGAATGCTGTCATGTCTTGTGGGTGGATTAAACTTCGTCTTCTGTAATCCACTTGTAAATTTCTGGGGCCTCATACGTGGACATTTTGTGTATGAGGTTTACTGCATCGCTATCCACCAGAATTAAATCGCGCACGGTTGTGTTGAGGAATCCTTCGTTGCACATGTGATGCACGAATGCAACGAGGTGGTCGAAGTATCCATTCACGTTGAGCAGTCCGATGGGGTATTCGTGCATGCCCAGCTGCGCCCAGGTTAGAATTTCGAAGAGTTCATCCAGTGTTCCGTATCCGCCCGGAAGTGCCATAATGCCTTGGCTAAGTTGATGCATGAGCATTTTGCGCTGATGCATAGTGTCGACAACGTGCAGGTTAGTTACATCGTAATGGGTAACTTCCTTGGTGCGAAGGAATTTAGGAATGACACCAGTGACAATTCCACCGCCATTGAGACATCCATCGGCTACAGCGCCCATGATGCCGATTTTTCCTCCTCCAAAAACAACTTCTATTTGTTTTGAAGCGAGCAGTTGACCTGTTTTGTATCCGATTTCGCGATAAAGCGGATTGTTGCCTTCACTGGCTCCGCAAAACACCGTGATGCTTTTCATGCGTGCAAGATACGCACGCGGCAAGATTGCTTAGTGCTTTATGATGCGCAGCGTTTTGGCATCAGAGGTGCGGATCACATATATGCCAGATTTCAATGTGCTCATTTCGAAATAGCGCTGGTTGTTAATGGTAGCAATTACCTGACCGCATGCATCATTCACCGTTGCGCATATGGCTGAACTGAAATTGATGATTTCGTCTGCTGGATTTGGGTATGCAAATACTGTTGTTGAGTTGTTTTCAAGAACGCTTATCGTTCCTTGGTTGTTGGATGTTTCTGGTGTTGAAACAACGAAAAGCACCCAATCATTTGCACCGTCGGTAAGGCGTCCAAAGGATGTGTCAGGCGCGATGTAGTTCCATTGGATTTCATCGGCGAGTGTGTAGCCATCGGGACTAGCGATACTGAGGTATTCGCCGTTGTTGGATAGTCGAAAATCTGCGTGGCGCACGCCCTGTTGCTGATCGGAATCGGCCCAAAACAGTAGCCATCCATTTGCGGGTACGGTAACGCTATCGGGGAATGTAGAGGGTATCACCCATTTGTTACGCACCTCTGGATCATCGCTGCAGTAGTAGCCGCTCAAGTCAATGGCATATGAGTTTGGGTTGTAGATTTCAAACCAATCTTCAAGTTCGCCCATATTATCGATGATGCCGGTTTGATTGGCGGAAAGGAGTTCGTTGATGACTATGTTTTCCGGTTGAATGACTACGAGTTGATTGGTTACAGTGGGTGTTGGTGTGCCGAACTCGATGCTGTTGGATGCGCCATCGGTTGCGCGCCCCCAGCTAACATTAACTGCAACTGAAGGATAGGTGTATGTGTCGGTTGTGATTGTTCCATCAGGCGATGTCATCTGAATTACGCCACCAGCTGCCGGAAGCGAAAGTGGACTGTGGTTGACATCGTCAGCAAGGTCGTTGTCGCACCAAATGAGCATGAAGCTTTGCGCGGGAAGAACTGTGCGGGCGGGGCGCGTGTTGGGTATTTGCCAGGCAGTTTGGCCATCAATGGAAATGCGGTAATTCGCCAAATTGACTTGATGGTTGTTGGGGTTGTAAATTTCTATCCACGGATCGTATTCCCCTTGTAAATCTCGGTATGTGGACGTGTTGAGCGGTTGCACCTCATTGACGAACAGCAGTTCGTTGGCTTGTGTTTCGAAGTTGTTGTCTTCGAATGTCACGTTGTTGAAGTATTGCCATTGCGCGCACCCATCGCATGAACGTCCCCAGCTGATGTCGGTTGCCATTTCAGGGAACGATGTGCTATCGATGATAGTGGTGCCGTCAGGCGCCGTTAATAGAATCATCTCGCCGTCGCTATTCAGTGTAAAACCTGCATTATGCGCTGGTCCCTGTGAGGTGAGATTGTCATAGTCGTTGTCGATCCAGAGTATGATGAAATTGTTGGGAAGCACGGTTGTGATGCCTGCGTCATCAGCAGGTATTTGCCATTTAGTGAGGCTGTCGGGATTGTCGCTGAGGTAGTAGCCTGCGAGGTTGGTGATGGGGCTTCCAGGCGGATTGTAGATTTCAATCCAGTCGTCGAATTCGAAGAAATCATCCATGGCAATCGTGCTGTTTTTAGTCACGATTTCATTGATGCGCAGATTGATGTTTTGAGATAGTGCAACATCTGCTGTTGTAAGCAATGCGAATGCAAGGAGGATGTTTTTCATAAGCGTTGCCGTAAAGTTAGCGCATTGCGGTTTTTGAGTCAGATGAATCTTATTCCTTAGGATGTTGTGCCATTGAGCATCGCAGTCTTGCCGATGTGGCATAGGATATTACAAATTGGAATATGGTTTTTTTCTAGAGTTAGTTTTTTTGTGACTCGTCAGCCCACCATTTAAATGGTGGGCTATGAAGTGAAGAGGGGTGGACGGCCCACCATTGAAAGGATTGGTTATGCAGTTGAGGAATGCGCTATGTAGCCCACCATTTCAATGGTGGGCTCAGTTAAGAGAAAATCAAAATCATAAATACTATGTCACACTCCTTTTCGAAAATTTGGCATCATACAGTTTGGTCCACAAAACAGCGTCAGCCATTCATAGACTCTGAGATTGAATCTCGAGTTTATAAATTGATTGCTGATGAGTTTCAACAATTGGGCTGCTCTGTGGCTATAATTAATGGCATGCCTGATCATGTTCATTGTCTTTTTTTGATGAATCCTACTCTTTCTATTGCCTCCGTATTAAAGCAGGTTAAGGGTGGGTCTTCTCATTTGATTAATCAAAGTGATTGGTTGAGCGAGAAGTTTTCATGGCAGGTGGGGTATTCCGTTTTTTCGGTGAGTGAGTCCATGCAAAATCATGTATTTCGGTATATCAAAAATCAGAAAGCGCACCATAAAAATCAATCATCAATTAGGGAAAGTGCGACTTTGATACGTCTTCATGGTGGAGCGTTTGATTTGGATGAGCATGTGTCGAAGGATGAAGATTAGGGCTGCTACGTCAGCCCACCATTGAAATGGTGGGCTATGAAGTGAAGAGGGGTGGACGGCCCATCATTGAAATGATTGGTTATGCAGTTGAGGAATGCGCTATGTAGCCCACCATTTCAATGGTGGGCTGAAGGTGGTCTAATCAATTTATGTCATTGTAATTCCATTACAATCGTCTTCACTTTGTTTGACATGTGAAAATCATTAGCCGTTGCAATGTGAACCTTGCCCTACCTTTAAACCATGACTGAACGCGCAATCATGCATATGGATCTCGACACTTTTTTTGTGTCGGTAGAGCGCTTGCTTGACAGTAGGCTCAATGGTAAGCCTGTGCTCATTGGCGGCACCACCGATCGTGGCGTTGTGGCTTCGTGCAGTTATGAGGCGCGTACCTTTGGGGTGCATAGTGCTATGCCTATGGCGCTCGCGAGGCAATTGTGTCCGGAGGCCGTTGTGATTCGCGGTAATACTTCCAACTACATGAAGTATTCCGACATGGTGAGTGAGATTGTGCGCGAGTCGGTGCCGTTGTTTGAAAAGACTTCGGTGGACGAGTTTTACTGCGATTTATCAGGCATGGACAAGTTCTTCGGGTGCTATCAATACGGCACGGAGCTGCGCGAGCGGGTGATTCGCGAAACAGGATTGCCGATTTCGTTTGGCTTGTCAGAAAATAAAACGGTGTCGAAGGTGGCTACCGGAGAGGCTAAGCCCAATAATCAGCGTCGAATTCTATTGGGTGATGAGAAGCCTTTTCTGGCACCGCTCTCCATTAAGAAGATTCCTATGGTTGGCGATAAGACATACCAAACGTTGCGCAACATGGGAGTGAGCCGCATTCAAACTGTGCAGGAGATGGCCGTTGATTTAATGGAAAATGCCTTTGGAGATAACGGCGTCATGATATGGCGCAAGGCCAATGGCATTGATCCGTCGCCGGTGATTCCCTACCAGGAGCGCAAATCCATTTCAACCGAGCGCACATTTGATCGCGACACTATCGATATTGTTAAACTGCGGGGCATACTGTTGGCCATGTCAGAAAATTTGGCGTTTCAGCTGCGACGTGGCGATAAGCTCACGTCATGCATCACAGTGAAGCTCCGCTACTCCGATTTTCAAACGCAGACCCAACAGTGCCGTATCCCATTTACTTCTGCCGATCATCTCATTGTGCCACGAGTACTTGAGTTGTTTGATAAAATGTACAATCGGCGCATGTTGGTGCGGCTCATAGGTGTGAAGTTTAGTCATCTTGTGGGCGGCGGTTATCAGATTAATTTGTTCGATGATAGTGAAGAGCGTATCAATCTTTATCAGGCCATGGATAAGATGCGGGAGAAGTTTGGTGATCGCGCCGTGGTGAGTGCTGCGGGCATGGCCGCAAAATCGATTGGTCGATGGAATCCATTCAATGGCGATGCTCCGCCTTTACTCGCTAATCGTCGTCAATAAGCAAACCCTTCGCTGTGCTCAACAATCACTCGTATTACTCGCTTCGTTATGGCACATGGGAACCATCGGTGCTTATCGATAAGGCTTTTGATTTGGGTTATACGCAGCTGGCGCTAACCGACATCAATTGCACTGCAGGTATAATTGAATTTGTGCGCCTTGCCACAAAGCGAAGCATGCACGCCGTTGTAGGTATTGATTTCAGAAATGGTATTGACCAATGTTTTGTCGCTCTGGCCAAAAACAACGATGGATTTGCGGCTATCAACGAATACCTGTCGCAACATTTGCATACGGCAACTGCAATTGATTCTCGGGCACCTGCATGGGCCGATGTAACGGTCGTATATCCCTTGAAGAATGTGCTGCAGGGTACTGTAGTACTCGATGATCTGCTCGACCATGAATACATCGGTATCAGTTTGCGCGATGTGGGTAAGTTGCGCTTTTCCAAAAAAGAAATACCTGCAGAGAAGCTGGTGTATATGCATCCGGCCACCTTTGATTGCAAGCGCGATTTTAACGCGCATCGATTGTTGCGCGCGATTGATAACAACACGCTGCTTAGTAAACTTTCCCCAGAAGAACAAGCGCTGCCTGATGATCAATTATTCACACGTGAGCATATTGTTGAAGTTCTCGATGAATACGCGTTTGCGCTTGAACGCTCGGAGCAACTGCTTGCATCGTGCACTATTGACTTCGGATTTCAATCGGAATCACATAAGAATTTGCGTAATTATAGTGCCAGTGAAGAAGAGGATGCTGCGCTGCTTATGTCGCTATGTCGCACCGGGTTGGCTTATCGATATCCCAATGCCGATGAAGTCGTAATGCAGCGATTGGAAAAGGAGATGGGGCTCATTCAGGAGAAGAAGTTTGTTTCGTACTTCCTCATCAATTGGGATATTGTGAATTATGCGCGAAGCAAGGATTACTATTACGTGGGAAGGGGAAGCGGAGCCAATAGCATAGTCGCTTATCTGCTTCGCATTACTGATGTTGATCCGCTGGAGTTGGATTTGTATTTTGAACGATTCATCAATTTGTTTCGGCAATCGCCACCTGATTTTGATATTGATTTTTCATGGAAAGATCGCGAGGACATTACGCGCTACATTTTTGAAAAGTTCAGGAATGCCACGTTACTCGGGGCTTTCAATACGTTTCAATATTCGGCCGTAGTGCGCGAGCTCGGTAAAGTGTTTGGTTTGCCCAAGGCCGATATTGATATGCTGAGCGATGGTAAGTTCAGTTATGATGCTTTGGATAGCATGCACCAACAAGTGCTACGCTATGCTTCATATCTCAAAGACTTTCCGAATTACATCAGCATCCATTCTGCCGGTATACTCATTACCGAGCAGCCTATTTATTATTATGGTGCTACATTTCTTCCGCCCAAGGGTTTCCCAACCGCAATGTTTGATATGCATCAGGCAGAAGATATTGGCATCAACAAGCTCGACATTCTATCGCAGCGTGGGCTAGGTAAAATCAAAGACACGCTTGCCATTATCAGTTATAACCGACCCGAAGAGGGCGATATCGATATTCATGACATCAAGCGTTTCAAACAAGACGATCAGTGCAATGATTTGTTGCGTCGTGGTGCTGCGCTGGGTTGTTTTTATGTGGAATCACCTGCCATGCGGATGTTGCTCACCAAGCTTCAAACGCACAATTATATTGGACTTGTTGCAGCTAGTTCAGTGATACGCCCGGGCGTGTCATCATCGGGGATGATGCGCGCGTATATTATGCGTGAGCGCATGCCGGAACGAAGAGCTGATGCGCCAGCACCTTTGCTCAAGCTGATGCCGGAAACGTATGGAGTCATGGTGTATCAAGAAGATGTGATCAAAGTTGCGCACGAGTTTGCCGGATTGACATTGGCGGAAGCTGATGTGTTGCGGCGCGGTATGAGTGGAAAGTTTCGCGGTCGTGAAGAATTTGAACGAGCGCGGAATCAGTTTTTGAAGGGAGGTTTGGAGCGAGGCCACAGTGAAGCTTTGGTAAAAGAAGTGTGGCGTCAAGTAGAGAGCTTTGCCGGATACGCATTCGCTAAAGGCCACAGCGCAAGCTATGCGGTTGAGAGCTATCAGTGTTTGTTTTTGAAAGCGTATTATCCGCGGGAATACATGACGGCTACCATCAACAATTTTGGTGGTTTTTTCAAAACGGAAATTTATGTGCATGAAGCTCGCATGCATGGCGCCGCGATTGAGGCTCCTTGTGTAAACACTTCCGCCGCAGATGCAGTGATTCGGGGAGTCAATATCACACTGGGTTTGAGTATGATCAAGGGCTTGGAGAGCGGTGTTCTTGAACATGTGTTGCAAGCGCGCTGGCACGGTGAGTTTATTTCGCTCGACGATTTTTTGGATCGTGTAGCGATTTCGCTGGAACAATCTGTTTTGCTGGCTCGCATGGGGGCTTTGCGTTTTACCGGTAAGAGCAAGAAGGAGCTCATGTGGCAGCTGCATTTTCGGTTAGGCAGAGTGAAAACAACCCAGGTTGATCAGGTGTTGTTTACTTCGCAACGGAGTGATGCAACATTGCCCGCGCTTGAACATCATTGGTTGGAAGACGCCTACGATGAGCTTGAGTTGATAGGCTTTCCATTATGCAATCCATTTGATTTGATTGACCCTTTATGTTTGCCTTCTATCGCATTCGTAGAAGCTCATGATTTGGCAGGTAGCATCAACCAAATGGTGGATATCATCGGGTATAAAGTGACATTGAAGCCCACGGGAACTTCCAAAGGGGAGGGAATGTTCTTTGGAACTTTCTTGGATCATGCAGGGCAATTTGTAGATACAGTTCACTTTCCTCCTGTGGCGAAAGCGTTTCCCGTTTCCGGTTGGGGATTGTTTCACATTCATGGAAAAGTCACAGAGGAGTTTGGCGCAGTAATCATTGAAGTGAAACGCATAAAGCGATTGACACTTTTGCCTGACCCTAGAGTGACTGACGGGCCATCGCATCCATCATTGAATCGCAAGGGTAATTCAAATGACCGCTGGGTGAATCGCCAGTTGCACGGAAGGCCTAAACTATAATTCGGATGGATTCAATCTTCTTTTGGTTTAATCTTGGCGAAAGAACTTGAGACGTGAGACACAAGACCATCGCTGCTTGGATGAGGCAATTTAATCGTGAACTAGATATTACGGTTGAGTTGCCTTCGAAAATTGTGGCCATGAATCCTTTCAAGGAAAATCCGTTGGCCTTGCCACGGGCAGATGCATTCTATAATCGATTTTACTCCGATAAAGTTGAACGTAGATTAATTCTCGGCATCAACCCCGGTCGCTTGGGGGCCGGCGAAACGGGCATCCCCTTTACCGACACCAAACGTTTGTGGGAGTGTGCGCGCATCGGCAGTGGTCAGCAACTGACCCACGAGCCAAGTAGTGCTTTCGTATATCGCATGATTGAAGCCTATGGTGGGGTTGATTCGTTTTATAATCAGTTTCTGATATCATCCATTTGCCCGCTGGGTTTTCTCATGGATAAAAATGGCAAGAGGGTCAATTACAACTACTATGATAGCCCGGCATTGATGGATGCGGTTGAGCCATTTGTTTTAGCAATGATGGAGCGCCAGCTGCAGCTGCCAATCGATTGTGATGTGGTTTTTTGCCTTGGAACCGGTAAGAACTTTCACTACCTCGAGGGATTGAACAGCGAGCATGGATGGTTCAAACAAATTGTTCCCCTCGAGCATCCACGCTACATCATGCAGTATAAATCGCGCGATGTGGAAGTTTACATTCAGAAATATCTGCGCGCATTTGAATCAGCCTGACTTTTTTGGTCCCGGGTTGGAAAATGAAGAGTTAATTTTGCGTCATGGAAAAAGTGACCAACGAACGCAAGCTCGATAGCATTGCCAGTGCTTTGGAAGACATTCGCATGGGTAAGCTCGTGATTGTTGTGGATGACGAGGATAGAGAGAACGAAGGTGACTTTATAGTTGCTGCTGAACATGTAACTCCTGAGGTCATCAACTTCATGTCGAAGCACGGCCGCGGTCTTATTTGTGTTGCGGTTACAGAGGATATTTGCCGACGATTGGATTTGGATCTTATGGTCACAAACAATACGGATCCGCACAAAACGGCATTTACGGTTTCAGTCGATTTATTGGGTCATGGATGCACAACGGGTATCAGCGCACATGACCGTTCTAAGACTGTTCAGGCATTAGTCAATGCGTCGTTTGTATCTGCTGATTTTGCACGTCCCGGACATATTTTTCCATTGAAAGCCAAAGGCGGCGGAGTTCTTCGTCGAACGGGGCACACAGAAGCTGCAGTCGATTTGGCTCGTCTAGCCGGACTGCATCCCGCTGGTGCCATCGTAGAAATAATGAACGATGATGGAACCATGGCTCGACTTCCGCAGTTGATGGAGATTGCAGATCAGTTTGGGTTGAAGTTGATTTCCATTCGCGATTTGATAGCTTATAGACTTAGTCAAGAAACGTTGATTGAAAAGGTTGCCGAGTCACCCATTTCTACGACGTATGGTGATTTTATGATTCATGGATTCAGGCAGACTATAGAACACAAGGAATACCTTGCCTTGGTCATGGGCAATTGGAGTGAGGACGAAGTTGTATCTGTGCGCGTTCATTCTTCGAATATGTTGAGTGACATTTTCAATACGCTGAAGGATCCGCATAGTTCGCAGCTCGATGCTGCGCTGCGCTTGATTGCGCATGAAGGCAAAGGGGTGCTGGTTTACATCAATCGTTTACAGCCAGAGTCGGGCTTGTTGGAAGAGATTCAAGCCTTAGTCTCTCAGTCAGAACATAGGCCTGCGGTAATGGATAGTCGCGATTTTGGGATTGGTGCACAAATCTTGCGTGCCGTAGGTGTGAAAAAAATGCACTTGATTACCAATCATCCTGAGATGCGAAGAGCGGGTCTCGATGCTTATGGTTTGGAGATCATCGATTGCAAGCCGCTGCAATAATTACTTAATGATGTATGATGAGTGGTTTCGACGCATAATAGCCGTCGGCAATGGCTTCTAACCGGTAGTAGCCAGTGGTTAATGTGCTCGTGGAGATATGAATGTTTTCATTGTGCATTGCCGCATTGATTGTTTCCTGCCATTTTACAGCGCCGTTTATGTCTATGATGCGAAGTGTTGTTTTACCCGCAATAGTTTTATGCAAGTTGAGCATCAATTCATCGTTGCATGGATTGGGGAAAAACTTCATTGATTCCATTGCAGCTTCTTCAACGATGACGAAAATTGGTAATTCGATGGATGTTCCGTCCGCGAATACGGCAATTAATTTAAACGGTGCGCCACCGCTATTGTTGGCCGGCCCGCGAAATCCGCAAGAGACAATCGTAAAGCTTGTTCCTGCCAAGCCCCAGGATTGTAAAGGCAGTGCGTAGTTGCCGTAAAGGAAATTGGCCCCTGCGTTATAAATCGCCAAGCCATAATCCTGGTCAGCCGTTAGGAAATTCTGAAATGAAAAATCGCCCGAATACACATCGTTGAAGAAGGGAACGATTGGCGTTGTGCTTTCGTTGATACTCACCTGACCGGCATCGGTGGAACCGTGAAAGAACTCCATGGCGCATAGATTTCCGGAGGGAGCCTGCGGCACATTGGCGTTAATAGCCAATTGCAGTGGTTGCGCAGGATTGTATCCTGTTGCTGATGCAATGCCCCAAAGAATGAGCTGATAGTTTGCGTCCGCTTCCGGTTGGACGAATGCATGCAGCAGCGCTCCAGTTGTATCAGATGCATTCGCTGGTGTAACTGCGATGTCCAATGCGGTTTCTGCCGGTATTTGTATGTATGGCATTGCTGATTGAAATGCAAAGTCATCGATATAGAGCGAGTCGTTGATGTAAATGTCTACAGCCTGAAGAAAATTGTCGGCGCTAGCATGAATGAACTGTGCTTGTGCAAATACCGGGGGAAGAGGAATGATGAGCGGCTGCAGGGCATACATTTCACCGCCTTCCTCTGTGGTGAGCCAGGTGCTGAAGGTATTGCTCAAGACATTTCCAAAGGTCACGCAGGTGAGCGCATGGCCTTGCCAGATGCTGTTTTGAAGGGGTACGTCATAGGTAATGATACTGTCGTTTGTCGAAAATAAAATCCATTCTTCACGAAGTGCGGCCACAGTTTGCGGGGCGGAAATAGCTGCATAGCTTAATGTGGAAATCAACGGCAATTGAAGCAGCGTGTCGGTGGAAATGGCAATGCTGTCGTAGCATTCAGCTCCATGGAAACATTGTACGCTCAGGGAGTCGATGTTTGAAAGAGCTTCTTGTAAATAGGGATTGGCGATCAAATCGAAGGGGGCGGCAATGTCTCCCGATCCAATGAAAAACAATTGATAATTAACCCCGCTATTCAGTCGCAAGGTGTCGGTCCAGATGGAGTCAATAGGTCCTAGTGTGATGTTCGAGTGAATGGTTATTACGGCATCTTGACCGGCGGGAAATGGTATGAATGGTGTGGCATTATGAACACTCAAATCTGAAAGCCATGGATTACCATTGACTGTGATGTCAACACTTGCGGCAGCTCCGTTGGGCGAGTTATGAATGAGTTGCACTTGCGTGGAGAGATTGAGCGCATTGGGTTGTAGGCATACCATGGGTCCACCTGAGCGAGTGGTGGCCCACATACCCATGGCGCTTCCGTTATTGTTGAGTGTTTGATTGAAGAAGCCTCCGGAAACAACTGTGATTGCTTTTCCCGCCCAAAGCAATGAACTGAACGGTGCGTTGAAGTCGCCCAGCAGCGCGCTATCCGATGCGTTGGTAATTCCCAGTGCATAATCGGCCGTGAATACGTTGAGGTAATCGGTAAATTCACCAATCGCGACATCTTCGAATGCGGTGAGTTGGAACAGCGCTGTTTCGGCAATGTTGATGCTATCGATATCGGTAATGCCATGACAAAAGGTGATGTCGATACTCGCTGAAGAGGCGCTCAAGTCCATGGCTTCGCTTCTGTGGTCGAGACGCAAGGGTATGTATGGGTGGTAAAGGGTTGAATCGGTAACCCCGTTGATGACAACAATGTGCTTAGTTGCAGCGGCAAGTGGCATATTCCACGTAATTAATGCAGGGATTGCTAAAGAATCGCCCGAATTCCGGAGGGCCCAATCTGCCGAGTCTGTAGCATTGAGCGTCAGGAATGCCGTGGCATAATGGAAGGCCAGATTTTCCGCAACGCGCTCATCGTTGAGCCATACATCAACTGTTGAAATGGAAGTGTCGGCGCTGTTGTGAATGATTTGCACCAAAGCCGTTTGCGCCAGTGTCGAACAGAACGAGTATAGACAAAGCGTTACGAGGATTAGAGTGCGAAGTAGGTAGTTCATCAGGGCACGAAGATAATTTGCAGAGTTGATCAAATCTTTTTCGAAACGAAATGTCAAAACATAATATGCATTTGAGCTGATTAAGCAGGTGTGTGAACTAATTAATATTCTCATTGTTCCTAAGCTATTAACCGATTCACATGCAGGAATTCAGCATCAAAGATTTAGAAAGCTACACAGGCATTAAGGCGCATACCATTCGTATATGGGAGCAGCGTTATGGTCTGTTGAAGCCGGAGCGCACGGATTCCAACATCCGCAAGTATTCAGGTAAGGAACTAAAAGTCCTTTTGAATGTTAGCATGCTCAATAATCGGGGACATAAGATTTCGGAAATCGCTTCGATGTCGGAAGATGAGATGATTAAGTTGGTAGAGAATTACGCCACCTCATTGCATAACGACGACACTATGATAGGCGCACTGAAGTTGGCCATGTTGAATTTTGATGAGGGATTATTCAATAGCATTGTTGACCTGAGAATAGCATCGCAGGGATTGGAGCATACCTACTTGAATGTTCTAGCGCCGTTCATGCATCAACTCGGTGTAATGTGGTTGTCTAATGCTATTTGTCCTGCTCAGGAGCATTTCATTTCGAATTTGATTCGCCAGAAGCTATACACTCATATAGATAAGTTGGGGCCGGATTTGGCCGTCCACCAAGACCGCATGTTTGTGCTCTATTTGCCTGAATTGGAGTTTCACGAGCTTTCGCTGATCATGCTCAACTTTGCTTTGCGCTCGCGTGGTTATCGCACCATTTACCTCGGTCAATCTGTGCCAATTGAAGATTTGCATCAGGTGTATCAGCGCATTGGTGATGTGCATTTCATTTCCTTGTTTACCACACAACCGGTTTCTGTTCTGTTGCCGGGCTATTTGCGTAAGTTGGTGGATCAGTTCTCTGGCACCGGCTGCGAATTCCATCTGACCGGTGGAGTGGTGAGGGGTATGAAGTCTCCTGAACTTGGACTGATTAATGTCTACCCTGATCTTGGACTTTTGTTGAACACTTTGGTGTCATAGGTCATACACAAATTACTCTGTACTTCATTATTTCGCTGAAATCGGCGCTATTTGTTATTCTTTTTTTCGTTTGTCGAAAAGGAATTACTTGCGTAGATAATTGTTTATTAATCGAATAGATTGATTGTTTAATGCTTTAACAAAAAAATTAAACAAAATGCTTGGTTAAAGGTTGATGTTGTTTAATCTTTGCGGAAAACAATTAAACAAACGGTAAAATGAGTACCCTAGAGTTTAACCACCTTTTGATAAACACGCGCCCAATTATGCGTGGATTTGCCATCAATTTCACGCGTAATGTTGAAGATGCAGAGGATTTAATTCAGGACACTTTCCTGAAGGCTCTGAAGTATAAAGATCGATTTGAAGACGGGACCAATTTCAAGGGATGGTTGTATACCATCATGCGCAACATATTCTTGAACAATTGCAAAAAGCAGCAGTTGGGCAGAAATATTTTTGGTCCTTCAGCGGATAGCATCCAGTACGAATTGGGTTCACACGCGGAGAATAATATTTACCGCACCATCAACGAAACCGATATTCGCGTAGCCATCGAAACGCTTCGCCCGGATTTGAAGAAGCCATTTCAAATGGCTTATGAAGGTTACCAGTACGAAGAAATTGCCAGCGATATGGGAGTTCCCACAGGCACTATTAAAAGTCGTATTTTCAATGCGCGCAAGCGCTTGATGGAAGACTTAAAGGACTTCAATTAATGACAGTTAGCTTGGAAAAGTGCGCTAGTGCGGTACTATCAGAAATCGCCGATACTTTTTTTTCCATTTCCCTTGTACAAATCATCGGGTTACGTATATTTGCCGCCCGAATAAAAGATAATTGATATGAAAAAAGGAATTCACCCAGATAACTACCGCTTCGTTGTATTCAAGGATATGTCGAACGAGTATGCCTTCTTAGGCAAATCCACCACGAATTCAAAAGAGACTATAAAGTGGGAAGATGGTAACGATTATCCAGTGATAAAGCTCGAGATTTCTCACACATCGCATCCGTTCTTTACAGGTAAGATGCAGTTGGTGGATACCGCAGGTCGTATCGACAAGTTCAAAACGCGCTACGCCAAATTTGACAAGAACAAGTAATTCAGATTTATATACTGATGAAGGCTGCCGATTGGCGGCCTTTTTTTTTGAATTCACATGAAGATGTTTGCAATTCCGCAGCGCATGCGCCTTTGCACGTGGTAGAAGCTAGCATTTTTGGAAACTAGAAACTGACGAATCTAGCCTTCCAATATGATCAAGACTATCTCTATACTTTTTAGCTATCTGGCGTTTTTGCTTTTGGGCTTATTCACTTCCGATACAACTGTACTTGTTGAAAATAACACGCCCTCTATGATTGCAGCCGGCGTGCGTTCTATGGTTGAGCTCAATGTGCGCAAAGGCGATGTGCAAGGGTTTTCTAAACTTGAACTCACCTTGCCTGATGGCTTCATTGCAACACCAGGGGAAATAAAAGGAGCCTCCTTCACATTCAGCGGCGATAAAGCCAAGTTTGTTTGGATGAATTTACCGGAGGAGCAGGCATTCACAATTACCTATTATATCGAAAGTGAGCCAGGTGTTCAGGGTGCTTATGAAATCCAAGGGACATTCTCCTATGTGAAGGAAAACAAGCGTGAAGATATATACGTGCCCACCCGCACTGTTGTAGTAAAAGAGTCAATTGAGTCATTGGAGCAAGCCATAAAAGCTTCTGCATCGGCGGTTCGTGTTGAGGATATGGTTTTGGAGATGAGCTGTGAGCGACGCATTGAGCGTTTGGCCGACAATGAATACTTGGTGAAGCTCACAGTGAACAATAATAAAATTGTTGGCTTCGGAAAAATTCTCGAAATTTTACCAGACAACTGTAGCACCAATCGTGAGAATGATGGAGGCGCGGTAATAACGCAAGATGCCAACTCAATCAAATTTGTGTGGTTTGAGGTGCCCATTGCACCCTCGTTTGAGGTGTCGTATCGTGTAATGTGCATCAGTGATGGAACCGTGCCCGTGATTCGCGGCCAGGTTTCGTTTACAGAAAATGGAAATCCGTTTACTGTGGACGTAGTTCAAATATCTGCGCCTGCTGATTTAAGCGCATCCAATACAGCGGTTGCGGGAAGCACAGCTGTCGATACTACTGCAGGTAACGCGACTAATACCAATCCGGTGGCCGCTGCAGGCATTGACACCACAAGTGGCTCCGCTGTGAATTCTGGTAATATTGCTGCCAACACCGGTGATCAAACCGGAGAAAACAATTCGGAGAACACTGGTTCGTCGAATTCAAATCAGCAAGAAGGAAATAATAACAGCGTGTCATCTCAGGCGACGAATGTTGCGCAAAACACGCATGATGGTCAATCACAAAATGATGCAAATGCAACGAAAAGTGATTCGAATATTGGAACGTCTTCGTCTTTGACAGCAGAGTCAAATAGTTCTAAAGTGGCAGTAAAATCAGTGCCTTCAGCAGAGAAGGGTGTGAGTTATAAAGTGCAGATTTTGGCTGCACATCGTGTTGTTGATAAAAGCTATTTGAAGAAGACTTTCTCCTTTGAAGAGGACTATAATATTGAACACCACAACGGATGGGTAAAGTACACCACTGGAAGTTACGCTCAGTATAAAGATGCTCGAGACGCCAGAGTGAAAATTACAAGTGAAAGCAATAAGCTGCCTGGCCCTTTTGTTACTGCATACAACGACGGCGAACGCATTACGGTTCAAGAAGCGTTGTTGATCAGCAAACAACTGTGGTATAAGTAAGACTCAAGAGTTACTACGGCAAAATGCAACGGCATTTATAGTAGTATTTGGTTAATTAATATAGAATTTGTTTAGGTAATTTAGTTTGAAAATCCCCTGGCAACGGCCGGGGGTTTTTCATTGTAGTGACTAGTGAAAGAAGTGATTAAATTTAGATAGAAGAAAATAATGAACTGGCAGATAGCGCAACGTGGATTTCGGAATTATTTGCGATTAGAGAAATCGCTATCTGCGAATTCTATAGAAGCCTATTTGGCCGATGTGATGAAGTTGCAGCGCTTTGCTGAAGGCATGTCAGTGATAAAGGGCCCGAATCAAATTACCTTGGACGATCTGCGCGGATTCTTATCCATGCTTCATGAATTGGGTATTTCCGCCACCTCTCAGGCACGTATCATTTCAGGATTAAAGTCTTTCTATGGCTACCTGCTTCTCGAAAAGGAAATCAAGATTGATCCCATTGAATTGATCGATACACCTCGTATCGGAAGGAAGTTGCCTGATGTGTTGAGCGTAGATGAAATGGATGCTATTCTCGGCGCAATAGATTTGAGCAAGCCGGAAGGCACACGCAATCGTGCCATGCTCGAACTTCTTTACAGTTGTGGTCTGCGCGTATCTGAGTTGATAGACGTGCGCGTATCGGGCTTCTATGAGAGCGAAGGTTTTTTACGCGTAATCGGCAAAGGCAATAAGGAGCGATTAGTTCCAATGGGCACAACCGCCATCCAATGGATTGGATATTACCGTGAGCAAATGAGAAATCATCAGATCATCAAATCAGGTCAGGAAGATTATTTGTTTTTGAACCGACGCGGTTCGAAGTTGTCGCGCATGATGGTGTTCAACATCATCAAAGAGCTGGTAGTGAAATTGGGTATTCAAAAACAAATTTCACCGCATACATTTCGACATTCATTTGCGACCCACCTCGTGGAAGCCGGCGCAGACCTGCGAGCTGTGCAAGAGATGTTAGGACATGCCAGCATTACGACAACCGAAATCTATACGCACTTGGATCGACATCGATTGCGTGAGGAGGTAGTTGCGTTTCACCCGAGATATAAGAAGTAGTGGCGAAGGGCGAGGTGCGAAGGGCGAGGTCCGAAGGTGATCAGGATTTGCGGCGCTTGCGGTAGGCGTAATAGTGCATGACCACTTCGAGCGCTTTAAGCATGGCTTTATTGATGGGGTAAAATTCAGCGAGGGTAGGGTCGATGCTGGTAAGACGGGTGTAGTAATTGCCCATCACCGGGATTTTCTTTCCGGCCTTCATCGCAGAAGTTAAGACTTCGATTTCTTTCGCTTGTTCTTGTTTGATGAATTTGCAGGTCACCAATTCGGGTTGACTTTCTTTGTTGATGCGCGCCGTAAAGCCAAAGAGTCTGCAGATTAATCCTCGGTTGGGGTATGCGTTGCACATGCCACCGAAGTGTGTAACATGCGGACGAAATACATAGCAAAGCGAGTCCTGTTTGTCATGTAATTCTTGCCAAACTTCGTCAGCTTTTCCTGCATCAAAAATTTCTAGGGCCAGTGGTAAAAACTCGATGGGTGTGCATTCGATATCGGGCTTCTTGCAACACTCACCGCAACCGGAAAGGCAATGCAAGCCGGAAGATTGCTGCATACTCTCGATGTCTTTGTCGAGTTGGGCATAAACCCTCTTCACAGCATTGACTTTTTCAGGAAGCGATTTCATAGCGCGAAATTACCACGGTAGTGTGTTATTCGTGACCAATTTTATAGGAGCAAATTCTCCATGCACTCTGTGCTGTGTGTTGTTTACTTGACACAGAGTGTAAAATGCACACAGCGTATTAACAGATGTTCCAGCGGCTACTTTGGAAAAACGCGATTGATAACCTGGGTGCGGTAGTCGAATATCCCGCTTAATTTATTTTTCACCCAAATGGCATGGGCGATACGGCCTAAAAATCCCATGGGCAATGCATAGTTTACGATGTCGGTCATCAGCACATGTGTTCCTTTGTCTTCGAAGATGTGTTGATGATGCCAAAAGGCATATGGACCGAACCGTTGCTCATCAACAAAATACTGCTTATCGACACTGTGTGAAATTTCAGTGGTCCAGCCAAAACTCATGAATGGTGCAGGTTGTATGCGATAATGAATGATCATGCCGGCGTGCATTTTCTTACCCGATACATCGGTGAGGATGCGAAACTGCATGTCGGGAGGAGTAATCTCATTGAGGTTTTCAGGGCGTGAGAAATATTCCCATGCTTTGTCAATGGAGGTGTTGAGTACCGTTTGACTTTCGAGTGTATACACTTTCATGCGAGCAGATTTACAACCAATAACCGAATTGCATGGGGAATGTTCGCTGCTGCGTGTGATTTAACTCCCTGACAGTTGTTGCATAGCATCCGCTAGGTCATCAGGCGTATTGATGTTTTCTAATTTTTCTGGATGCGAAGCGAGTATGATGTGCGCTGCGGTGTTGATGAGTACCTTCCGTGGACATGAATGTCCGAGTGCGATGAACGACATGATCATCGGAAAAGCTTTGGGCTCCCATAGTGCAATGAGCGGCTCCGGGAAGCGGTCGAACGGACTTTGAAAAGCTGTGGCCGTGTGTGTGGGAGCGCGCTGTGCCAGCAGCTCTTCTATTGTCGCGCGATCGATAAAAGGCACATCACAAGCCAACACTAGCCATGCACTATTGGGGTCGCTCATGAAGGCAGAAGCAATGCCCGCGAGTGGCCCCATATCGAGCAGTCGATCGCTGATGGTGCGATATCCATTGTCGTGGTAATAGTCGCGTTGTTCGGCCCTGCATGAAACGTGAGCTTCTATGCCCAGGGAGTTGCAGAGTTCGTAGACATGTGCAAATTGCGGTTTGCCATGGTAGGCTATGTGCGTTTTGTCTTTGCCCATGCGCACACTTTTTCCACCAGCCATAATGAGCGCCTTGATGGGAGCGGGTTTCAATAGTTTCTCTTGCAATAGAGGAATCAATTGCGCAATATTCTGTTCATTGAAAAGAGGAATATTGCTCCAGCGCGGCACGAGTTCTTTCACAAAATCGGGCACCGATACGCAGTGATCGGTTGTGATAATGGCAATAACGTTGGTGAGTTGGCTTGCTCTTTTTCTTAATGACGCTTCTTTGTCGCTGTCGCAAATGATGATTTGATGAGTGGCTTCGAAATGATTGCCGTTGACGAGCACAAGATCGGATTGTGAAAGTGCAATGTGACGATCAACCATTGCGGAATGCGCAGGCATACTGAAAATGGTAGCGTGTTGATTGTCTTTCCATGTAGGAAGGAATTCGCTTTCCGGTGCCGGGTTGTGGTTGGCATCGGCGTAAATAACGGTGGCGGGTGCGAGTGATTTTGCGAGCAGCGATGCCCAGTGGCCAATCAGTTCGCAGGTGGTGCCCAGCAAGGCTGCTTCATTGCGCCCGAAGTGTCCGAGCGCTGGTCGTTGCAGGTCGGCGTGTTTCTTATGCATGGCGTTTGAAATCGCGTTTGCCTCCTGATTTTTCCAGAAGTTGAATTTGACTGATGACGATGTCGTGTGAAAGTGACTTGCACATGTCGTAAATAGTGAGGGCTGCAACACTCGCTGCTGTTAGGGCTTCCATTTCCACACCTGTTTTGCCTTCGGTGCGCGCTTCCGAAATGATGGTTGCAATATGGCCTTCGAGATGGATTTCAATCGTCACATGGTCGAGTGGAAGCGGGTGGCAAAGAGGGATGAGTTCGCCGGTTTTTTTGGCAGCCATGATGCCTGCGAGGATTGCCGTTTGGAATACAGGACCTTTGGACAAATGCAATTCGTTATCGCGCATTTGTTGAGTAACTGATTCGGGCAATGTGACCAATGCTCGCGCGCGCGCCAAACGGCGTGTAATAGCTTTTGGTGTCACATCAACCATGGATGACTGTCCATTGTGGTTGATGTGCGTGAATTGAGCTTCTTCCATGTGCACGAAAGTACGTTTCACATTACTAACAAGGTGCATTGGAAATTCCACAAATAATAAATGGTCAAACACTTTTGTTGGGAGCTAACATTGAACACTTAAAAATGAAGACTATGAAATCACTACGCGTAATACTTTGCCTCACGGCTGTTTTGTTTAGCTCAATATCTTTTGCGCAGTATAAATTGCAAACAGGCAAGATGCAGGCGAATACGGGCATTGGACTTTCTACCTGGGGATTGCCTCTTTATGTTGGCGTCGATTATGGTTACAATAAGAATATTTCTGCCGGAGGAGAAATTTCCTACCGAGCATTCAGCGACCGTATTCTTGGAGTGAGTTACAGACACAGCATCATCGGTATTTCCGGCAATGCCAATTACCACTTCGGCAATATGGCTGGTCTTGAAGACATCATTGATGTATATGCCGGATTGAATGTCGGTTTTTATATCTGGTCATCCGCTGCCGATTACAGTGGCAATGGCTCCAGCGGCTTGGGTATTGGTGCTCAAATCGGTGGTCGTTATTATTTCAAAAAGAATATGGCCGTGAACCTGGAGCTTGGCGGTGGCAATGCCTTTTCAGGTGGTAAGGTCGGGTTGTCGTTTTTGTTGGATTAATCTCCGCTTTCAGGCTAGGCCTTCGCTTTTGGTTAGGTTCGCCTCTGCTGAAATTCGATTGGTCGGGATGCGCTGCTGCGCGTCTCTGTCCC
>CANHPZ010000005.1 GCA_947462725.1 Flavobacteriales bacterium | reverse complement strand
TTTTGCAACCCGCTATGGCGCTATGTGCTACAATACCGAAGGCGAAGTGGCTGGTGCTGTGGTTATGATGCTCAAAGGAGCGAATAGCAGCGAGGTTATTGCAAACGTGAAGGAACGTGTTGCGATGATTCAGAAAAATTTGCCTGAAGGTGTTGTCATTGAACCGTTTTTGGATCGCACCAAGATGGTGAACAATGCTATGGGCACAGTCGAAAAGAACTTGCTCGAAGGTGCACTCATCGTGTTGTTTGTGCTGATTCTATTCTTAGGGAATTTTCGTGCAGGATTTCTGGTGGCGTCGGTTATTCCGCTCTCGATGTTGTTCGCCATTATTCTGATGAACATCTTCGGAGTAGCCGGTAATCTTATGAGCCTGGGCGCACTAGATTTCGGACTTATTGTCGATGGGGCTGTGGTGATTGTTGAAGCGGCGCTCCATCAATTTTCGCAGAGCAAGCGGCTAGGAGCAGCCATGCGTTTAACGCAAGGACAAATGGACGAAGAGGTAGAACACGCTTCAAAAAAAATGGCGCGCAGTGTTGTTTTTGGTCAGCTTATTATTCTGATTGTGTACTTGCCTACATATGCCTTAAGTGGTATTGAAGGCAAGATGTTCATACCGATGGCGCAAACGGTTTCGTTTGCTTTGCTCGGGGCGTTTCTGCTTTCCATCACCTATGTGCCTATGATGACGTCGTTGGTCATGAGCAAGAATGTTGTGCATAAAGAAAATTTCTCTGATCGCATGATGAAGTTTATCGAGCGCAACTTCCAAAACGCATTGGCAAAAGTGCTCGAACATCAGCGAAAAGTTATCGCACTTGTTCTTGGTTTGTTTGCTGCTGCAATTGTTGTTTTAATGGGAATGGGTGGAGAGTTTATACCGGCATTGGAAGAAGGAGATTTTGCTGTTGAGTCGCGGGTAATGGCGGGAAGCAATTTGAATACGTCCATCGAGTACACACAGAAGGCAAGTAAGATTTTGTTGGAGAGATTTCCTGAAGTGGAGAAGGTGGTCACGAAAATTGGGAGTAGTGAAATACCCACTGACCCGATGCCGATGGAGGCCGCTGATATGATGATTATCTTAAAGGACAAAGACGAATGGACATCAGCAGAGACCTTCCCCGATTTGGCTGATACGATGAGCAGAGCTTTGGAAGAAGTTGTTGGCTTAAGCACCGGCTTTCAATATCCGGTGCAAATGCGTTTCAATGAATTGATGACCGGTGCGCGTCAAGATGTAGTTTGTAAAATATTTGGTGAAGATCTGGATTCGTTGTCGGCCTATGCAGAAAGACTCGGACGTATCATTAATACAGTAGATGGTGCAGCTGATTTGTTCATTGAACCAATTGCCGGATTGCCGCAAGTTGTTATACAATACAAGCGCGAATTGATTGCGCAGTATGGACTTTCTATTGCTGATGTGAATCGGATTGTAAATACAGCCTTTGCAGGACAAAGCGCCGGAAAAGTATTTGAAGGAGAGAAGCGTTTTGATCTCGTGGTTCGTCTCGAGGGTGATTTACGCACTCATTTAACCGACATTCAGGATTTACTTATTCCAACAGTTCAAGGAGGTTCAGTACCGCTGCGCATGCTTGCTGATGTGAAGATTGTCAATAGTCCGAATCAGATTCAACGTGAGGATACGAAGCGTCGCATTGTGGTTGGTTTCAACGTGCGTGATCGTGATGTGCAGTCGTTGGTGAATGAACTCCAGAGTAAAGTAGATGCCCAGGTTAAATTTTCGCCGGGTTACTATGTGACGTATGGCGGCGCATTTGAAAATTTGAATGCGGCCAAAGCGCGCCTGAGCATTGCTGTTCCCGTGGCTTTGCTGCTCATTTTTATACTGCTCTATTTCGCCTTCAATTCTATCAAGCAAGGATTGTTGATTTATTCGGCCATTCCTCTTTCCGCGATGGGTGGGATATTCTTTTTGGCCATGCGTGGCATGCCATTTAGCATTAGTGCAGGCGTTGGCTTTATTGCTCTGTTCGGGGTCGCCGTATTGAATGGAATTGTGCTTGTGGCCGAATTCAATCGATTGAAGTCGGACGGCTACACGGATGCCCGCAAGATTGTGATGGAAGGCACGCGTATGCGTTTGCGTCCTGTTCTTATCACCGCGTTTGTGGCATCGCTTGGTTTCTTCCCCATGGCGCTGAGCAATGGCTCTGGCGCAGAGGTGCAGCGACCTTTGGCCACAGTAGTTATCGGCGGATTGATGATTGCGACCTTCCTCACCTTGTTTGTGTTGCCTATTTTGTATTTGCGATTTGAGCGCATTGGAAAGTCAGGAGGCGTAACGCTGAAGTCGACTGTTGCATCTGTTGCCATTCTTATTTTGATATCGTTTAATTCACAAGCGCAGCAAATCAGTTTGGAGTCTGCCGTTGATACAGCGCTCAGCAATAGTTTGCGCATCAAGAGCAATCATTTGATGGAGCGATATCAGGATATCAAAGGCAAGAGCAATTTTGATCCGACAGCTGTTTTTGCTGAGTATGGTCAGGTCAATAGCTACTACACCGACAACAAGCTCGGGTTTCAGCAGCGCTTCAGCATGCCTGCGGTATACTCAAAGCAAAGAGCCTGGAATGATGCACAGTATAAAGAGATGGTATTATCGACCACACTTTCAGAGCGTGAAATCAGGCGAACAGTAGCCGATGTGTTTTACCATTGGCTTGCTCTGAAGGAAAGCGAAGCACTTTGGCTAGAGACCAATATCATGATGGATGCATTTGAAAACCGGACGCAGCTTAGGTTTGATGCTGGAGCGAGCAATACACTGGAGTTGAGCTCGGCTAGGTTGCAGCGCGAATTGGCGCGTTCGCAGCTCTTGGGCGTGCAAGCTGAAATGGAAATCACGCAACTCGAATTTCAATTGTTATTGAATTCAGAAATACCATTTCAACCGAGCTTGACTCAGGAGGATGAAACATTAGGTATGACTATCGACTCAAGCTTAGCAGTCAATCATCCGATGTTGAATATTATGCAAGCACGCGTGAACACCGCGCAGGCAGAGTCAGCTTATCAAAAGTCGCAATTGTTTCCTTCCATCACGCTGGGATATACCAATCAGAGTTTTACCGGATTGGGTCCGAACAACGTCACATACACGCCTTCCGATCGTTTTCATTCAGCCAATATCAGCCTGGGTATTCCTTTGCTTAGAGGTGGACAAAAATCGGATTTCGAAGCGTCGAAGGTTCAGGTAGAGATTGCCAAAGTTGAATTGGAAATGCAGCGCATGCAAATGGATCGGGAACTCAATTCTGCGCTTGCTCGCTGGCGTGCACAGCGTGATTTAATTGCGCAGTATGAATCGAAGCAATTGCCATCGGCCGCGCTAATCAGGCAGGGTGCCAATGAACAATTGAGCAAGGGAGCGATTGATTATTTGCAATGGACGATGCTTCAATCACAGGCCTTGCAAATTCGACTTGATTATGTGCAGGCCCAGGAGCAGTTGCGCCGCGATGCCGCGGAAATTCAGTATTACACACTTCAAAATTGATCACATGAAAAACAGCATTCATATTTTATCAGCAATTGCAGCAGTTCTTTTAGTTGCCTCTTGCGGAAGTAAACCAGAAGAGAATTCTGCAGTGGAAGATTCGAAATCACCATCAATTGTGCAACTCACGGATGCGCAATTGGCTTCAGCGGCTATCACAACAGATAGTATGCATCAGTTATCAATAGCACGCGTGGTGCATCTCAACGGACAAGTGAAGGTACCTCCACAAAACGTGTATTCCATGAGCGTGCCTATTGGCGGTTATGTCACATCTACCTCTTTAGTTCCTGGTACACGCGTGAAGAAGGGGCAGCAAGTAGCTACTATGGAAGATTTGCAGTACATCGATTTGCAGCAGCAGTATGTGTCGATAAAATCGCGCATGAATATGCTGCAGGCTGACTATGAGCGCCAGCGCTCACTCAATGAGTCGAAGGCCACCAGTGATCATGATTTTCAATTGGCCAAGGCCGATTGGGAATCAGCGCAGGCTGAGCAACGCGCGCTGAAAGAGAAGCTGGCGTTGCTGCACATCAATGCAGATGCATTGACTTCATCCAACATCAGCAGAAGCATTGTGCTGTATGCTCCATTCGATGGTTTCGTTTCAAAAGTGAACGTGAACAGTGGCAAGTATGTCACACCATCTGAAGTGATGTTTGAGTTTATTCATGTGGAAGATTGTTATTTGGGGTTGACCGTGTTCGAGCAGGATATGCGCGAATTGCAGTCGGGGATGAAGATGATTGCAGTTGGTAATACAATGCAGGATAGTGTTGCTTGTGAAATCGCTTTTGTGCATGCTAACCTTTCAGATCAACGCAGTGGTGAAGCCATTTGCAAGTTCACATCGGCCCATGACCAATTGGTTCCCGGTATGTTTATGCAGGCTGATGTGGAATTGGGAGTTCATCGCGTAGCTGCCATGCCTATATCAAGTGTAGTGCACTATGAAGGCAAGAACTTCATCTTTGTGCGGAACGACCAGCATACGTTTGAAATGCTTGAAGTGCAAATGGGCACAGAAGAAAACAGTCAGGTAGAGGTTATGTTGCAGGGAGCTCTCAACGGGCGCAACGTAGTGTACAATGGCGCATACACTTTGCTCATGGCATTGGCGAATCAGGCAGAGTAATCTTATTCAATTACAAGGCGTTTGAAAACGGTGTGGAAAGCGTTGCTGATGCGCACGGTATAAACCCCTGCAGGCCATGAGTTACAATCGATGTAGTGCTGTCGATTGCACAGTTGTGTTTTTTGTAAAATGATTTTGCCTGTCGATTGAAAGATTGATATTTCAGATTGATGAAACCCTTCGGGAATCACGATGCATGTGTTGCCATGTGTTGGGTTTGGGAAAATACTAATTGCATCCTGCAGAGCGCTCTCTGATATCGATGACGCAATGTCGAAGGTGATAAATGCTGTATCGGCAATTTCGCAATGTGCGGCAATGAGTGTAATGATGTGAGTGCCGAGTTCAGAAACGGTGATTGAAACATTATCGTTGAACATTGCAGTGAAGTCACCACCATCCAATGCGTAATAGGATTCAGTTGCGTTTGCACTTGTGTTGGTCAGTTGAAGGTCGTTTGCATTTGTCCAAGTAAGTTCACCTGAGGCTTGCGGATCATATGCGCCAATGTACCAATCGTTCAGGTGTTGGAATACAATTTCATCAACAGTTTGGGTAATCATGTTTGCTGTAGAATCGGCAATCGTATAGCTATAATTCGTGTTGAGAGGTGACTTGCGAAAGAATGTGGTGTAGAAGCACATGGCTGCCAGATAAGATCCTGTGGGCGATGGGTGACTGCCATCGGAAGCGTAGAGTTGTATATCGGGATGTAGCTCGCGCACATTCCGCCATACTGCGCTTACAGGTGAAACCAGTGCTTCATTCAAATCAGCCATCATCATGTAGCGTTCTTGCAGTAAGTCATCCATGCCTTCGTATGTGCATACCGGAGGCCAGTTGGCGCAGTTTTGTGAATCGCCATTTTGGCGGCCCCAAGTCATATACAAAACAGTTTCAGCACAAGGGTTGTGATAGAGAATGGAGTCGTTGAGTTGTGCAGCGTATGGAAAGGTTTCTGCCTCCACTTGTGCTAGCGGAAATGCGGGCATTTGACTTTGCTCTTGCAATACCACAAAGTCCCAACCGCCTTGAGCGATGTAGTTCATTGTGGCGGTATTGCTAAGGTGGTTCGCTAGCGTGTATCCGCCCGGCGTGCTGCTAAACACGATAAGCGTATCGCCCGCTGATTGCGCGATGTCGGAAACTATTTCAGGTAGGCTGTTGTAGTAGGTGTATGAATTCCCAATAAATAAGGCGCGCTTGGTCGCTTGTGCTTGCAGTAGAAATGGAAGTGTTAGCAGGAAAAGTCCGAACGTTGCTTTCATATGCCACATAGTTTTGCTTATTGTTTTATCCATGTTTGATGCCACAGGAATTGATCACTTCGAATAGAAAGTGTATACATACCACGGGGCAAATGAGCGACATGCAATGAAGTGCTCTCGCGATTGGATATACTTTGCTCGTGCAGCAATTGTCCCTGCATATTGTGGATGAATAGTGTTGCATGTGTTTGAGCCAGTTTTGGCAATATGACTGCGATGTTTTCATCGGCAGGATTAGGATAAACCTGCAGTTGAGTGCCGTATGTTATTTCATCGACGCCATCGGGATTGCACGATGTGTAATAGGCACCCGGTGAACCTAACACGCAGCCTGCAAACCAATTCTCTGGGCTATTTACATTGGCACTGCTGTCGAGCAGTTCCAGTGTATATCCCTGCAGGTTGGCTTGAATGGGCCAAGGCGCAGAGGTTTCGTAATACATCGAATAATTCAACTTTCCCTGTTCATTGTAGAGTCGAATCAATTCGCCCGTATCGCTTAAAGAGAATGAGAAGTTTCCGCTTCGGTTGATTACACCGGGATGAATGGCATCGAATTGATTGGTGCTTCTGCAAAGGACTATCATCTCGCCAGGCGAGAGCACCGTTGATTGAGGCACGATGAACGCACTGGTGTCTTGATTGTCTTTGAAAATCCAGCCTGAAATGTCGTAGGGAGTGTTGCTTACGTTGCGCACTTCAACCCAATCGTCGGCGTCTGACGACGGCGCAGAAGCGCAATTAATTTCGCTGAATACAATAGGTGAAGTGCATGGTGAATAGGCCTCACCCGGTGATCCAAACATACAGCCGGCAAACCAGTTGTCGGCATTGTTTTGATCCAAGGCATCTTCTGTAAATTCTAATGTGCGGCCGCCACCATCAGCCACTATGGGCCAAGGTAAGCTATCGCCATAGTTTATTTCTCGCAAAATACTGTCGCGATGATCGAGCAGGCGAAGAGTTCCTCCGCTGGCGGGAAGCGAAAAATCAAAATTGCCAATCACATTGTCTACATCGGTGTGAAGGGCTTGGAACAAGGGTAAGTTGTGCGCAACAACCAGGTATTGATGCGGCGCTACATATGTTCCTGAAGGGAAATAGAAGCGAGGCATATTTACATCATTGGTAAGCGACCATCCGGTGAGGTTTACGAGGCCATTACCATCGTTGTGCAGCTCAATCCAATCGCCGGTTGCTTGTGTGTTGTCGTCGTGGTAATTGATTTCGCTCACCATGAGTTTCATGGGTTGTGGGCCACCAATGAAATTTGCAGTGAGTGTGTCGTTTGTAAACATATTAATCACAAGCGTATCGTTGTGCCATTGTGATTGCAGCAAGCTATCGCTTGTCCAGTAGTTAAAGACATAGCCGGGGTTTGCTATGGCTGTTACTGTAACCGGCGCACCGTTGAAGTAGATACCTGTCCAAGGCAACGAATCAGGAATGATGGAATTGATTTGAATTCTTCCGGCTTCTGGCGGATAAACCGCAAGGGTAACTTCAGAAAGACCGTTGTAGCCAAATTGATTCTGAATATGATTGCGAACTTGTTCAGTGCGGCAAGCGAGTTGATCGCGGAAGATGTTGTGGTTGTCGGTAAACCATTGCACATAGCCTTCAACATTGTTTGGATCACCCCAACGGGCCATGTAATTGGCCATTTCCGGAATTACCATGTTGTAGTGGTAGCTTTCTATATCGAGTAATCGCTCGGTGCGATACGATGTATTCATCAAATCTGCAAAACGATTCACCCAGCGAACGCGATAGTCATTGTGCTGCATCATGTTGTACCATGGAGTAGTAAACGGGTTGCCATTGGAATTGCCCATGAGCCATTCGATGTGATTCGTGGTGCAGTCAGTCCAGGAGTTAGGGCCTAATCCCAGTTCCAAATCCTGAACACCAAAACGCCATTTGTAATCCGTGGCATCCGATCGATAGATTTTGATGTTGTTGTATGGCCAGTCGAAATTGGCCATAAATGACTCTGCTATGAAGTAGTCGGTATAGTAATCCAAGTCGTAATACTGGCTGATTTGATTGACGTAATCATTTGCCGTAGGATCAAGTTGTGAAACCACATTCCAATCATCCCAATAGTGCTGTGGGTCACCCTCAACACCTCTCAGTATGCCGCCGTAGTAATAGCTCAGTGATAGAACATCCATTCCACTCCGTGATGCATTGTCTTCGATTTCGAATTTCTCGGCGTTGAATTTTTCACGCAGTTCATATAAGCCATGATATTGACCGTTGATATAAACGGTGACAGGGCGCCATGCCGAGTAGTAGTTGTGCGTGCCCTCGCACATCATTCGACATTGCGCGGCATCTTTGTATTGAAGCGCGAGGTATTGATTGCTTCCGTTGCGGAGATAGAAATCGCTGAATTCTGAGCGATAGGGCAGGGTAGGTATCACTTGATTTTGAAAAGGCCCGTCACCAAAAATTCCATCCGCTAATTTGAGTCGAAACGAATGCTGCGGTTGTGCGCGACTTCCACCTGCACCGCCATCCATAATCATTCCCGTGTTTTGCGACATGAGCAAGTTGTGTGCGTCTGTTGAATCGAAATACTCGACATAGCCGGATTTCAACCAGTCGCTAAATGGATTGTCGAACATCCCTGCTGCGCCATAAAGGTTTTCGTTGTTGGTCGAAATCGAAATGACTGGAGTTATGTGCTGTGTATTGATGAAGTATGACGCAACGCTGGGCATACTCGCGATGTGATTGGGCTCAAAAGCGCGCGCCTTCAATACAGCGTTTTGAATGATGTTGATGGCGACACCGCTGTATATTGCTGATGCTGCCGTAGGTTCACTTCCATCCAGTGTATAGTGCACCTCTGAAAGTGGACCATTGCCATTGATGATGGATACCCAAAGCGGACCCGGGTAAAAACCGGGTTGTATCGTGAACTGCGGTGCCTGACAATAACCCGCGGCCGGTTCGGAAAAGTTGTTTGTTGCGCCTGGTGTAGGAGTGGTGAATAATACAGTGGTATTTGATCCGTCGGGGAAATCTCCACTGCTCACATTCATCACGAGCGATGAAATTTCGAGTGCATCAATTTGTGTTTGGTCGGGTGCAAATAGATAAATGGTTTCACCTGATCCGGCAATTCCGAAATTGGTATGGAAATAACTGCCGTTGGTGTTGATGAACGTAGAACTGAGTTGGTCATCGTTTGTGGTAGTGACTTGGATACTCACATAGTCATAGAATGAAGGGTCTGTGCTGGCCACTTCAAAAGCCAATGAGTCAATGGGGCCTGCAGTCAATCCTGCAGCGATTAGATCAGCTGCTCGGTAAATTATCTGATTCCGAGAGCTAAAGTACCAGTTGCCATATGGTGCAGGATAGCATGTGTTGCAGTTTTGGTCGGTAGCATCACCAATGATGGTGTTGTTGATGCGCAGCACCGGTCGCTGTGTTGAGGTTTGTCCATATTGCGCTGCACACGCAAAGTCACCGCCGTCGATAAACGAGGATACGGATGCAACATAGTCGGTGTTGGTTTGCCAGAAAATTGAATTCGAGGTATAGCCTCCAGACCAGTATGAGCATGTGTTGAGCACAAGGTTGGAGAATCCATCCCAAGAGTATGTGGATTGTGCAACGTGATTATTCCAACCTACTTGTGGAGTAAATCCATAGGCAGTATTGTAGTGAACAGCAGCAGGAGAAGCAACGCGGTCTTTACTGCTGCAGAAAACGATAAGGAATGCTCCGGGTTCAAGCGTGTAATGCGGAAAAACCCATTGTGCCGGTTGTGCCGGATCATCCGTTAGGCTGTAATTGGATAGGTCGATGGCAGCGGTGCCTGCATTGTAGAGTTCTATCCAATCGTTGTATTCTCCGTCTTCGTCAACAAGTGTTGCGGTGTTTTTGTTGCTACCTTCATTGATAACGAGCTGCGCGCACAGATGGGCATTACAAGTAAAACTTAAGCAGAAGATCAATAACGCACGAAAGAGCGTTGTAGTCATAGTGGTGTGTCTGATAATTTGAATACTGAATGTAACAAATATAAGCAAGCCTAAGCCTGTCGTTGTGTTTGGCCATCTATCATGCTTATTTTTGCGCGCACTTGGCCCCGTAGTTTAATGGATAGAATGGAGGATTCCGGTTCCTCAGATGGGGGTTCGAATCCCTTCGGGGTCACCAGAAAGAGGTCGTCGTTTGACGGCCTTTTTTTATCATAGCAAATGCAATAATTGAATTATTTTGCAGCCTATTATCTAAACATCGCATGCCGTTAAATTCCGTTTTTGGATGGTTCATTAAAAAGCGCATGCACCAGATCGATCTTTTCATGAAGTATCCGGTCGAGGTGCAGGGCGAGCTGTTTAGAAATTTAATTGATGAAGCCGCGCTAACACGATTTGGTGTTGATCATAAATTCTCTTCTATAAAAACAGTTGAAGATTTTAAAAAGGCGGTTCCCATTCGCAATTACGAATCATTCAAAGAGTATATCGATCTTCTGCGTGACGGTCATCAGAATGTATTGTGGCCATCGAAGGTGAAATGGTTTGCCAAAAGCAGCGGCACAACAGATTCCAAGAGTAAGTTCATTCCGGTTACGAAAGAAGCACTTGAAGAGTGTCATTACAAAGGTGGAAAAGATTTGTTGGCACTTTACTACAATCAAAAACCGGATGCGAAAGTTTACAGTGGAAAACACTTGGTGCTGGGCGGATCATCTAAGATTAATCCATTCAACGAAGAAGGATACACGGGCGATTTGTCGGCAATAATCATTCGCAATCTTCCGGTTTGGGCCGAGATTATGCGAACACCCTCGCGTGACATTGCCCTTATGGAAAATTGGGAGGAGAAGATCGAGATGATAGCGCGCACTACGATGAATGAAGACATCTACATGATGGCAGGAGTGCCTTCATGGACAATGGTATTATTGAAAAGGATTCTAGAACTTAAGGGGGCTGAAAATATAAAAGAGGTATGGCCGAATCTTGAGTTGTTCTGGCATGGTGGGGTAAGTTTCAAACCCTACCGTGATCAATTCAGTCGTCTCATTCCATCTTTATCGATGAACTACGTGGAGACCTACAACGCGAGTGAAGGTTTTTTCGGCATTCAGGATCGGTTGAATGCGGATGATTTGTTGCTCATGCTCGACTATGGAATTTTCTATGAGTTCATGCCCATGTCGGAGTATGGTAAGGATCATCCGAAAACCGTCAGTTTGCAGGATGTTGAGTTAGGGCAGAATTACGCCATCGTCATCAGCACCAATGGCGGTTTGTGGCGCTATTTGGTTGGAGATACTGTGCGCTTCACTTCGAAATTTCCGTTTCGTATTCAAGTGAGTGGTCGCACACGACATTACATCAATGCCTTTGGTGAAGAGCTTATAGTAGATAACGCCGATGAGGCTATTCGCATCGCTTGCTTGCATACGGATGCTGCCGTTGCTGATTATACAGCGGCGCCTGTATTCATGACAGAGAAATCTACCGGCGCGCATCAATGGCTCATCGAGTTTGAACGCGCTCCGCAAGATTTATCTGCATTTACGCAAGTTCTCGATGATACGCTGAAGTCGCTCAATTCCGATTATGAGGCCAAGCGTGCCTTCAATTTTATTCTACAACTTCCCGATGTAATTGCGTTGCCACAAGGAACGTTTTATCGTTGGATGCGTGATAAAAACAAATTGGGCGGACAGCATAAAGTGCCGCGTTTGTGCAATGAGCGTGTCTATGTTGATGAGCTGCTTGAGCGCTTGAAACATCCCGTCGAAATTCAAACTGTGAGCGCATGAAATTAGTCGCGCTGATTTTATTTTTCTTGGTCGCGCAAGTGATACAAGGTCAAAATACATTCACATGGCTAAGTGAAATTCCTTGTGCAGGAGATCGAATCACGGTGGATGAATTGGGTAATATTTATGTGCAGTCGTCTACATATATTGAGCGTTGGAACGCGCAAGGCGGAAAGAAGTACCGCAATTCAGAATTGCAATGGGGTGCGTACAATGCAATAGATGTTACTGATCCACTCCGTCCATTTATTCACTTTCCCGGCGCAGGCAAATTGGTTTTTTTCGACAATACACTCAGTGTGCAAGGGTATCCTGTTGATTTGTTTGAAAGAGGTTTTGATCAGATAGAATATGTTGCAGGATCGCGCGGTGATGCCCTATGGTTATGGGATTCCCGAAGTTTGGAGTTGGTGCGAGTCGACAGGAATTTTCAACCCATTTCTTCCACAGGCAATTTGACTGTATTGCTGGGCACGGCAATCACACCTTTGCAGATAATTGAGCGCGGATCATACGTGTATATGCGCACGGCGCAAGACATGGTTTTGGTTTTTGATATGTACGGAACCTACAAGACGCGATTGATGGTGCAAGCCAATGCAGATATGCAGGTAGTAAATAATCGGGTGCTCTTATTTCAGGATAAAGAACTGCTCATACTTAGCGTTAATTCACCGGATCAGCAGGTGATGATTTTGCCTGTAGAGGGAGCTGCTTATTACTGCCGACAGGATGTGCTCTATGCCTTGCAAGGTGGCCGATTAAGTCAATGGAAGTTTCCTGAAAATGGAAGAAACTAACAATTGCACGGTCTACGGTTGAATTGTTTTATTTTCGAAGCGTATTCATATTACCTAGTACAGATCATGCATATCGCTATCGCCGGAAATATTGGCTCGGGCAAGACGACCTTAACAACTCTGCTCGCCAAACACTACAAATGGCAACCCCATTTTGAAGAGGTTGACGACAATCCTTACCTCATTGATTTTTACAAAGACATGCAACGTTGGTCATTCAACCTGCAAGTGTTCTTTTTGAAAAGTCGCTTCCGCCAAATCATGGAGCTCAAGAAGAGCGGAAAGAAGATTGTACAGGATCGCACGATCTATGAAGATGCTCAAATCTTTGCTCCCAACTTGCATGCGATGGGATTGATGACCACACGCGATTTCGAAAACTATGTAGATCTATTCAATGTGATGGATGAGTTTATCACACCACCTGATTTGCTGATTTTCTTGCGCGCTTCAGTACCTGCTCTGGTCGACAATATTGGTAAGCGTGGTCGTGAATACGAAGAAGCCATTCGTCTCGATTATCTCACGCGTCTGAACGAGCGTTATGAAGCTTGGATCAGCACCTACAACAAGGGCAAGATGCTCGTTATCGATATCGACAACAATCGCTTTCATGATAATCCTGAGGATCTCGGGAAGATTATTGCCGGTGTGGATGCGCAGTTGCACGGGCTTTTCAAGTGAAATAGTGAAATGGTGAAATAGTGAAGTAGTGAAATGGTGGAATGATGAGTTCATTGTTACACTGCACTAAAAAATAAGAGCGGTGATTTCTGGCTGTTAGCTTTGAAATCACCGCTCTTGGTTTTTATAGACTATGAAGTTCCGACTTCACCATTTCACTATTTCACTACTTCACTGTTCTCACTGCTTCTTCCCTTGAAGGCTCAAGGTCATGATCACTTCGTTCTTGATCATTTTGTCGCCAAGGTTTTCAAAGAATTTATCAGAGCCGTAGCGCACATCATACGCTGAGCGATCAAACATGAATCCACCGCCAACGTTAATGTCATTACCATTTGGAGCAACAACCAATTTGCAGTTGAGGTCGTGGGTATTTCCTTTGATGGTCAGTTTTCCTTTTACATCATAAGTAATTGCGTTGGTCTTCACACCTGAAACGATGGTGTATGAAGCTTCACCGAATTTGGCCACACCGAAGAAATCTTCGCTCTTCAAGTGAGATTCAATTTTCGCTTTCTCTTCACCACTGAGGTCAGTGTTAATGAGTGTGTTCATATCGATTACCAATTCGCCTCCGGTTAAAGCGCCACCTGCAATGCTGATGTTTCCGCGCTTCACTAAGATGGCTCCTTCGTGCTTCTTGCCTACCACATTTTCACCTCTCCATTTCAAAGATGAAGTTGCTACATCAATGATGTAGTTGCCATCACCGGCAGCGCTAAGGTTGGTAGCATTATCAGCACTGCTGATGCTCACCTTAGAAGTGTCTGATATGCCACTTTGAATGGCTAGGCGGCATTGCTGATATTGTGCGTTGAATACAGAGTCGTTGCGCAATTCCTTGCACTTTGCGTAATCAGGGCTATTCAAGTCTTCAACTGAAGCACAACTGCACGCATCAAATTGCGTCAGAGCCTTTGGACCTTCAGGCGTTTTTTCACCGCATGAAGCCATAATGATAGCTGCACTTGCGGAGAAAAGAATGGTTTTTACAGTGTTCATGTATACGATTTGTTTTTAGTGTGCAGTTGTTTCAGCAGACGACATGTGGTAAGCTGCTGTATCAGAAGCCATATGCGCAGACTCAGCATTTTTGTCTTTGCAGCAAGACGATGCTTCGCCATGTGCATGTGTGCCGTCATTTTTACCGTGAGCGTTCTCACCCAACAGCGGAGCAAGTGTCAAACCAACCAAGCAAGTAAGCTTGATGAGGATGTTCATCGAAGGACCAGATGTGTCTTTGAATGGATCACCAACAGTATCACCCACAACAGCAGCTTTATGTGGCTCAGATTTTTTGTAGAAGATTTCTTTTTTACCATTCACTTCAATTTCAACTCCTTTTTCGAATGACTTCTTGGCGTTGTCCCAAGCGCCACCAGCGTTATTTTGGAAGATTGCCCACAATACACCGCTTACTGTAACACCGGCCATGTATGCTCCGAGTGCTTCAGCGCCCATTACTAATCCAATGATAATTGGCGATACAATTGTGATAACACCTGGCAACATCATTTCACGCAATGCAGCGCGGGTTGAAATCTCAACGCACTTGCTGTATTCAGGTTTGCCTGTGCCTTCCATGATACCTGGAATTTCGCGGAATTGGCGACGCACTTCGTTTACCATATCCATGGCTGCTTTACCAACCGAGTTCATGGCAAGTGCAGAGAACACCACCGGAATCATACCTCCGATGAACAAGGCAGCAAGTACTTTCGCGTCGAAGATGTTGATACCATTGATGCCTGTGAATGTCACATATGCTGCAAAGAGTGCAAGTGCAGTAAGAGCAGCAGATGCGATAGCGAAACCTTTACCAATAGCAGCAGTAGTGTTACCTACAGAGTCGAGGATATCGGTCTTTTCGCGCACGTCGGCAGGAAGTTCGCTCATTTCAGCAACACCACCGGCGTTGTCAGCGATAGGGCCGAAAGCGTCGATAGCCAATTGCATGGCCGTGTTGGCCATCATAGCTGAAGCGGCGATACCTACACCGTAGAAACCGGCTAGGGCATATGCGCCCCAAATTGCACCGGCGAAAAGAATCACAGGCATAGCTGTTGAAAGCATACCCATACCCAAACCGGCGATGATGTTTGTAGCCGCTCCAGTAGCCGATTTTTGAACGATGCCCATAACAGGCTTCTTACCTAAACCGGTGTAGAATTCAGTGATGAAAGAAATAGCCGCACCTACGAACATACCAATCAATACAGCGAAGAACACGTTCATTGAAGTAGTTGTGGTAGTGCTGTATTCACCTGCATTGAATACCTGAATGCTCATTTCAGCAGGCAAGCACATGTTGATGAGGAAATATGATGCTACAAGCGAAAGTCCGATAGAGAGCCAGTTGCCCAAGTTAAGAGCGCCTTGCACAGCATTGATGCTGGACTTGCCGTTGTCAGATACACGCACAAAGTAGCTAGAAACGATGGAAGCCAAAAGACCTACAGCTGCAATAAGCAACGGAAGGAAAATAGGACCCATACCATTGAAAGGAATCAAGGCGAATGAACCGTCATTGGCATCCATAAAGTCGCGGATAACGTAGTTACCGAGAACCATAGAGGCCAATACTGTTGCCACGTATGAACCGAACAAGTCGGCACCCATACCGGCAACGTCACCCACGTTATCACCCACGTTATCGGCAATAGTAGCGGGGTTGCGAGGATCATCTTCAGGAATACCGGCTTCTACTTTACCAACGAGGTCGGCACCAACGTCGGCAGCCTTTGTGTAAATACCACCGCCAACACGAGCGAAGAGAGCGATACTTTCAGCACCTACCGAGAAACCGGCGAGTACCTCCAGCACTTGAGTCATAGCCTCTACACCGCCGTTAGCGAATGAGCCTTGCATGAAGTAAGAGAAGAAAAGGATGAAGAGCATGCTCAATCCGAGAACAGCCAAACCGGCAACACCCAGACCCATTACTGTTCCTCCTGTAAAGGAAACTTTCAATGCTTTTGAAAGCGAAGTGCGCGCTGCTTCTGTTGTGCGCACATTGGCTTTGGTGGCGATACGCATACCGAAAAATCCGGCCAATGCGCTAAACACAGCACCGATAACGAAGGCCACAACGATGAGCCAATGTGAAGTTTCTACCATTTGGGAAAGAACACCCAGAGCCGCTCCTGCCACAACTACGAATACAGCTAGAATTTTATATTCTGCCTTCAAAAAAGCCATAGCTCCATCGGCTATGTGGCCGGCTATTTCCTTCATGCGGTCGTTACCCGCATCTTGTTTGGTTACCCAGGCCGATTTAATGGCCATAACAATTAAGCCCAATACTCCTAGGGCCGGAACGATGTAAATCAAATTATCCATTATTGACGTGATGAATTGGTTTTGCGTGGGTTAATGAATGGCCTTTAGGACATTCGGGGCGCGAATATAGGCGAAAATCGGGCACCATAAATAGAGACAAGTGAGTAGTGATTAGCGACCAATGATGAATGCCCTATTTGTCACTCGTCACTACTCACTCGTCACGAATTACTTATGCAACCTCCTGGATTAGAAATCCGTCATACTTTCACGACTCGTTTGATAAACCTTAGAACATGACCAAATCATTTCAAATGCTATTTGCTGCGCTATGCGTGGCGTTACAAGTCAATGCGCAGTGCAACCTCACAACTACTGTAAATCAAATGGGCATTCCAACTTGTGCAGATACTGAGCTCGCCTTTTTAGGTTACGCCACCGGTGGATGCAGCGTGCAAGTAGAATACGTTTATTCATGGAATGCCTTTACAAGTGATGCTCAAGGCAACTTGGTTGCATATCCGGAACTGACCATTCAGGATACGGCTATGTCGGGAACAACTTTCGCGCAGTTTATAGTGCCGATCGCGTATGCTGTAAATGCCATTGGACTAACAGTAATTGCTATTGATGCTGCAGGCGTGCCTGTAGGAACCGCCTCTGCATCTCTTGAGTCATTCAATTTACCGCAGCCAATCGTTGTAACAGCATCTCTGGCCAACAACAGTTGTGGTAGTCCGAATTGCCTCGGTCAGGTGGTGGCAAATGGTGGCACTGCACCGTATATGTATATGATCAGCGATGGATCTGTTCTTACACCCGGCACACTGAATTGCTTCGATGTATCAGGTACTTACGTGATTACTGCAGTGGATGCGAATGGATGCGGTGGATCTACATCATTCGAAATTGCATCAACAGGCACGTCCAATGAGATCTGCGAAGACGCAGTGAACTTAGAGAATAGCGTACTTACGAATGATACCCTATGTGCTTTAGCTTTTGAATCACCAAGTTGCAACGCTGCCATTAATTATATGCAGTATGGCTGGTATGCTTTCAATAGTGGAGATTTCACACATGCCAATGTTTCGTTTTTCAGTGGTTATTACACTTCTGCTGCAAACTATAATCAACCCAGTGCTTTCGAAGTATATGAATCAGTTTTGGGAGCGCCGTGCTCACAATCCACTTTGGTGCATTGCCAAAATGTGACCGCCGATGGTGCTTGTGTTGATCTGGCTTCAGTTTTTACTCTTCAGCCCAATACAGTGTATTACATTAAGTATTATACCCAATGGACTACAGCAGTGCCTTTGCAAGCGCTTGTTGTACTCACCAACGAATCCATAGCGCCTATCTGCGGATGCACCGATAATACCTCATGCAATTATGACCCAGAGGCTTTGATATCGAATGGCTCTTGCGGATGGTCGGGTTGTATGGATTCCGGCGCGTGCAACTACCAACAGTGGGTAACCTGCGACAATGGCTCGTGTGTGTATGGAGCAGACATCAATGGACATATTTTTCATGATGTCAATGGTGATGGCATTCAACAACTCTATCAGCCTGGCGAACCCAACTTGAGCAATATTGGCGTGATTTCAATCGATGAGCTTGGCGTTCTTATCTATCCCGATGCTTCCGGTAACTTTACTCTGCCGGATGTGCCGCAAGCGACTTACACCGTTAGTTTTTCTGATCCCAATGGTTATTGGGTATTGCCTAGCGGCGGCGCCATTCAACTCACTTTGCCAACTTGTAATGGATTGAACCTTCCACTTGTTCCCTCAACGGCAGCGATGGCTCAAATAAGTGGCATGAGTGTTTCCGCGAATACAACCATTCATTGTGCCGTCGGATTTAATCCGGGTATATATATATACAACAACGGTAACACGCCACTCAATGGGACATTCATCATGGCCTATAATCCATCGCTTGTTTATACCAATGCTCCATGGGCGGGCAACGGTGTTACTGTCGTGAATCCTATCAATACGGCCCCTGGTGAGCTCACATGGACAATCAACAACCAACCTCCCGGCACGGTGTATTATTACGAAGTCCACTTCAATGGTCCAGGCACTGCTGCCACAGGCCAGAGTTACACGTTCAACTTGGACTTGAATCTGACCGACGGCAACGGAGGCTCATTTTACTCCAATGCATGGACAATTAATCCTACAGTAACATGCAGCTATGACCCCAATGACATCAGCGCAACGCCGGAAGGGTGGAGCGACCAACATTTTATAATGGCCGGTGAAGAGATTGAATATCGCATTCGATTCCAAAATACAGGCAATGCACCTGCGTTTAACGTGCGTATCGAAGATCAGCTGGATCTCACGCGTCTCGATTTGAATACATTCAATCCAATTGCGGCATCACATTCCTATAGCACGATAGTAACTCCCGATGGCATGGTGCAGTTTGTATTCGCCAACATCCAATTGGCCGATAGCGTGCACGATGAGGTGAATTCACACGGTTGGGTGGTGTATCGCATCCGTGCATTCGATCTGTTACAGCCGCTTGAGGTCATCAACAACAGCGCTGCAATTTATTTTGACATGAACGATCCTGTAATGACCAACATATACTCGCATACTATTTTCTCCTGCGACTTGATGCCGTTTCCGAACGGATCAGGCTCGACTTGCCAAGGCACTTCGGTAATGTTGAATGTTTGGCCGGAGCTGGATTACACGGAAAACTACTTGTGGTATATCGACGGTAACCTAGTGGGGAATACGTTGTCATACACCTTTGCTGCAGAGCAAGAGGGTGTGTATGATATCGTGCTCAATCGAACAAATCCGTTGTGCAATGTTTACGACACTCTGCAGGTTGAAGTTTTCCCAACGCCTAGCAATGCAATCACTGTAGTTGCCGACATGCTCGTTGCTCCAGATGGAACCAATTGGCAATGGCAGATCAACAATGAACTTTCGGAATTCATAACGCAAAGCATTACTCCTGTTGTTTCAGGGACATATGTAGTGACCACCTTCAATGCTTATGGATGCACTTCGGAGAGTGATCCTATATCTATCACAATTAATGGGGTAGACGAGGGGCTCGCATCTAGGTTGAGCATGTATCCGAACCCGGCAGACGATCATGTATTTATCAATCTGCCGGTCGGCATGCATAGCGCGAATGTCTATAACAGCATGGGCGAACTTGTAGAGTCAATTCAGCAGGTGCAAGGTAAATTGATGCTTGATGTGTCGAATTGGTCAGCAGGCATGTATCATGTGGAAGTGAATGGAATGCATAGCGCCAATCTAATGGTGAGGTAGTAGAGACTAGAGTGTTTGCGAGGAAATAGATTTCTTAGTGAAGTATGGACCTCAATACATCTGCCTTCATTTCCGTTTCGCGCCATTCATCCTCGGGTGTTGAGCCCGCAACTATTCCACCGCCAACATGCAATTCGAAATGGTCGTCGAAAACTTGCATGCAGCGAAGATTCACGAAGTGAGTTTCGTTGCCGTTTGCTTTTACAATACCTAATCTGCCGGCATACAATCGGCGCTCGAAATCGCTGTGTTCTGTAATAAATGCCAATGCGGTATCACGCGGCAAGCCACAAACGGCCGGCGTGGGCTGCAGTTTTTCAATGATTGCTGATGAGTTCAGTTGTGACGTGAATGCGATGTCTGTTTTCAAATGGAAAAGCGGTCCGGCTTGCGCTGTATATGGCCCTTGAACCATGATCTCAGAAGCACCTAGCTCTGCCAGTTGAACGGTAATGTAAGAGGTGACAAGCTGTTGCTCTCGCGTCAGTTTATCTGACCAGGTTATTGTTTTCTCGGATTGAAATGCTTGTGTGCCTGCTAAGCTCACGGTGTGCCATGTATCCTCTTTTTTTTCGAGCAACAATTCTGGTGTTGCGCCCATCCAAATGCCATATTGTGGATGGTTAATAATGTAAACGAATGCGTTCTCGTAACGAGAAGCCATGCGTAAGAACAATTCATCTAAGGAAGCTACTTCACGCGCGGCATGTTTAATACAGCTAAGAACTACTTTTTGCAGCGTGCCACCATCGATTGCTTGAAGCGCTGCCTCAATAGCAGATGCATGCTCGTGTTGTGAAGTTTCTCGCTGTGGTGATTTTTTGGAAAAGGGTGCGAAGGGAACCGTCGTAAATACGTCTCCTGTGTCATTCAGGAATAAGCCATTCTGCTGAAATTCGAATTGCTGTGTGGTTCGCTCAGCATCCATGCTAGCAGGAAGCTTACACCGTGCGAAATACTTGGTCTCTGAAATCAATTCATCGATGCTCATCCTTTCTTTTCCTTCACCATTACGGTTAGTCGACTAGAAGCAATGAGCTGTTGTTCTTCGTCCACAACATCAATATTCCAAATGTGTATAGAACGACCTTGATGCAGAATTTTGGCAATACCCGTAACCACACCGCTGCGTTTCGATTTGACGTGATTGATGTTTAGTTCAACCCCTACTGCTATGCCACCATTTTCTGATGCCATGAGATGAGATCCATAGCTTCCGAGTGTTTCGGCTAAAGCAGCGCTGGCACCGCCATGTAGCAATCCATAAGGTTGCCTGGTGCGATGATCTACGGGCATGGTTGCTTCAATGTGTCCGCGTTCGATATGCGTGAATTGTATACCCAATGCACCGAGCAGCGTGCTATCGGAGAGATTATTCGCGTCGTTTAGACTCATGGAGCGAAGATAAGGGATAAGGTGTGAGGAGGCACTTGTGCTGAGTGTAGTCGAAGCCGGTGTGATGGGCAAAAAAAAACCGCCTTGTGGGCGGTTTTAAATTATGAATGCTATGCTTTAGAAATTCGTTTGATCCTTGTGATTGCGGAATTCCAAATCGCGCTTGGCTTTCTCTCCAAGTGTTGCGTCTTTTTGAACCGCATTACGCAAGTTTGAACCTACGCCTGCGCCATCGCTATTGCGAGCGCAAATTACAGCACGGAGGTAATCAGCAAGTGCTGAATTATCACCGCTGGCATCAATATCAGCCTTGGCTGTATTGTTGTCTTTGTTGAGCAACTTGGCCAATGATGAGTTGAAAGTTTTGTAGCTACCCATTTTGCTTACAGCGCCGCTGTAATTGCCGTTCTGGATATCTATCAGACCTTTGTTGTAGCTTGATTCGGTAGAACCTGCTGCTTCGTTGAAATAGGTCATAGCACCTTTGCGATCTCCGCTAACACGTGTAACGATACCCATGTTGTTGGCAGTTTCAGCGCACTTCTTCATGCTATAAGCTTTGTTCCAGTTGGTCTTGGCATCTGACATTTTGTTCTGCATGTAGTAAACGCAACCCAGGTTGTTGAAGGCGCGATAGTCGGCATCAGTCAAAGCACATGCAGCTTGGTAAACAGCAGCCTTCTTGTTCAAGTCATCAATGAGTGAACCTGCACGCATCAGTTCTTCATATTTCAAAGATGAAGGATTGGTAGATCCGATTTGAGTAAGTTCTTGATCGCTGTAGCCTTGCAAATCGTAGTTCACCAAAACGCGGCAACGACGCAGACTAGGGAAGATGTCCTTCTGGATTTCAGTGTAAGTCTTAGAGATGTTCTTAATCTCTTGCTCACGCTGCTGCAAATCGCTGGTCATCTTCAACACGTTGATGATGATGTTGCGGTCTTCGATGTTTGAAGCTTCCATGGCTGAACGGAAACCTTCCCAGTCTTCACCTTTTGGGGTGAGAGTGAAGAGGCTTTCAGTGGCGTTGGTCAGTTTCATTTTCTTGGCCAAATCCATAAATGCTTTTTTACCGGCTTCAGCGCGCTCGTTAGCGAGGTTGTCGTTGAGCAACATTTCACCTTCAGGTGAGGCGTACGAAGTGAATTCGATTTTCTTGATAACCAATGCAGGGTTGGTTGCAACGCTTTGCATCCACTTGCCCAGGTTCACAACATCTGTTTGCTTGATCTCTGCAGGCTTTAACGTTGAAGAGTTGTAGTCAAAGTTGATTTGTGTGCTGTCGTTGGTGTAGCTCAGCGTGCGCACGAAGTTGTCTTTGCTCCAAACGCACTTGTCATCATTTTTCATGAGGTATGGAGTAGCGATTACACCTTCACCAATAGTCAAAGCAGGGAAGTCAGCTTCTTTGCTGCCTTGCTTGCCATGGATGCGCAATTCGAGTTTGCTGCTTTCCATTTCTGGAGTGTAGGCAATTCTGTCGGTATAAGTGAAGCTTTTGCCTGTTTTGAATGGGACAGTGGTGCCATTTCCAACCGCTTGTTCACCTTGGTAGTAAGTGGATTTGAAGCGAGTCTCTTTTCCATTGTGCACGAGCACGGGTACAGCCTCGATGCTGGCCTTTTTAGGGAAATACTTTGGAGGGAAGTTGCCGGTAACAGTGAGGGCAACGGTGTCGCCATGCACTTCCAGTGGGTTTGGATTAGACTTGATGCCCATTTCTTGGGCAGCCTTCTCCATTGACTTCAAATTGGCGCATCCCACAACGATGGTAGCGCAAACTACAGCTGCGAGAAAGTAGAAGCTGTTCTTTTTCATGCGGTTTAAATTGTGTTTATAAAATAATAATACTTCGCGCAAATCTAAAGAAGTCCCTTGTGCATCAAAAGGATAAAGTCATGGTTTTGAAATCGTTTTTCAACAAGGGGCCGTGCATGGACTAATTGGAACTCCATGTTTTGATCATATACAGCCCCAATGGAGTCAAGCTTTTGGATGCTCTTGCAAGGCAAGAGTGGTAGAGCTCTATTGAGTGTCTGTCCTAGCCTAGCATGGACTTATTCAAACGAAATACGCAGGAACTCATTCCAAAGCGCGTCTTCCGGAGGAGGGGCAACCACTGTAATTGGAGTTTTCTTCACAGGATGCATAAACTCAATCTTGCGGGCATGCAGGTGGATGGATGCATTGTCGTTGGTGCGTTTGGCCCCGTATTTAATGTCTCCCTTGATGGGGCAATTTAAGCTAGCTAACGTGGCGCGAATCTGATGATGTCGACCGGTTTTGGGATACACTTCAACAAAGGTGTAGTTTTCTCCGATACCGGCAACCTTGTAACTAAGTTCCGATTCCTTGCGGTCGTTGCCGGCATCCTTATAAGCAAAAGTTTTATTGAGCTTTTGATCTTTCCATAGGTAATTGATGATGGTGCCCTCCTCCGGGTCGGGTGTGCCTTTAACAACGGCCCAATATGTTTTTTGCACCTCTCGATACTTGAACATGTTGGATAGGCGATTCAAGGCTTTTGTAGTCCTGGCATAGATAACAATGCCGCTTACCGGGCGGTCGAGTCGGTGCACAGTGCCAATGAAGGCTAGTCCGGGCTTGTTGTATTTCTGTCTGACGTAGTTTTTAACAGTATCGCAAAGTGTTGGGTCGCCGCTGATGTCGCTTTGAATGATGTCAGAGTTGCGCTTGTTTATAATGATGAGGTGGTTATCCTCATAAAGCACGCGAAGATTTTCGACGGTGCTCATGATGATTGGCTCTTTGGGGGCCTGGCGCCAGTCGCGCGTTCCTTTGCCTGAAGGTTGTGAGTTCTCCATATGTAATTAGTCGTGATGCGATGCCCTGTCGCTGCAGTTTGTGGGCTATTAATATTGCTCTTTCTCGTTCGGGAAATCACCTGATTTAACATCGGAGACGTACCGTGCAACGGCATCGAGTATTTGATCGCCTGCGTTCATATATCGGCGAAGGAAACGAGGACTGAAGTCCTGCGTTAATCCTATCATGTCATTAATCACAAGCACTTGGCCATCGACCTCAGAACCGGCGCCGATTCCGATGGTGGGGATTTCAATTGCGCTAGTGACCTGTGCGGCTAGCTTGGCGGGTATTTTCTCAAGCACCAAAGAAAAGCATCCGCAGTCGCTCAAGACTTGGGCATCGCTGAGCAGTCTTTCTGCCTCAGCTTCTTCTTTTGCGCGAACTTGATACGTTCCAAATTTGTAAATGCTCTGTGGGGTAAGGCCTAGGTGACCCATGACGGGTATACCTGCGGTGAGAATGCGTTGAATGGACTCCTTGATTTCGGAGCCGCCTTCCATTTTTACGGCATGCGCGCCACTTTCCTTCATGATGCGTATAGCCGAGTTGAGTGCTTCTTTCGAGTTCCCTTGATACGAACCGAAAGGCAGGTCAACTACCACAAGGCATCGTTTGGCTGCGCGCACCACACCCTGAGCGTGGTAGATCATTTGATCGAGTGTGATGGGGAGGGTGGTTTCATGACCTGCCATTACATTGCTGGCGCTGTCGCCAACGAGTATCACGTCGATGCCGGCGCCATCCACCAGACGAGCCATACTGTAATCATAGGAAGTGAGCATGGAAATCTTCTCTCCACGGTGTTTCATTTCCTGCAGGGTATTGGTCGTTATACGACGCACATCTTTGTGTACTGACATGTGGGCAAATGTACAACGGATGAGAAGACGCTTGGCTTGAGAAGGATACTCATGGATTCGCAATTCGAGTAACGACTTTCGCAGTCAGGCATGGGGTTGCTACTTTTTGCTGGCGCATGCATATTTCATTTTGGAAATAGCAGTTTGAAATCCATGCTTTGTTTAGGAATTGATGCGCCTTTTTATTCGACAATCGGTTGTTATATACCTGCTGTGGAGTAGACATGTTGGCGGTGAATGTGTAGTAATTTGCAACGTATTTTTAATACGTACTTTCAGAAAAGCAAATGATGTCACATTCACGAATAGGCTTGTCAATATTGGCGTTTTTAGCGCCCTTCATGGTTTTTGGGCAATGGAGTTATCCGGAGTTCAGCATGTCCAATACTACTATCAACAATTGTTTCGGTCGCTTGTATGATAGCGGTGGTATAACGGGATCTTATGGTATCAATGAGAATACCACGACGAGAATTAACGCCGGAGGTATAATCACAATGACCTTCTACGGATCGTTTTCGATACAAGAAAATGTGGATTCGCTCATGGTTTATGACGGATCAGCTGCAACGGGGATTTTATTGGGCTCTTTTACGGGACAAGATTCTCCGGGCCAATTAGTAGCGACCAGTGGCTTAGCCACCGTCGTTTTGATATCGGATGGAAGCATATCCACAGGAGGTTTCAGTTTGTATTGGCGCACACAGGTTCCTGATCCAGTGCCACCGACCTTGTCTGTTGCGAATATCCCGGCTTGCAATGCGTCGCAAGTGAATATTGATTTATCGCAAGCCATCGATTGCGATTGGCTTACCGGCGCAACCTTCGAAGTTGCTTCTGCTGCCGAAACCTTTGAAGTGATTGATGTGCAAAGCAATTGCGCAGCAGGCATGACAGATCTTATAACGCTGTATCTCGATCACCCGTTTTCATTCAACTGTAACATATTGGTCAATATGACCATCAGTATTCCTGATGCGTGCAACGGGCCTCATGTATTTCAATTAGGCACATCATTCTTGTTCGATAACTGCGGAATTGCGGCTGAAATTGTTGCCGATTCACCAACGGTTTGTCCGGGTGAATGCACCGCTCTTCAAGCTATCACAGAGGGTTGTTTCAATTACTCGTATGCGTGGAGTAATGGTCTTGGTTCTGGTGCGGGCCCTCATGAGGTTTGTCCTGCCAGCACCACAACCTACAGTGTGGTGATTACCGAGTTGGAAACGGCTATGCAAGTAACTAAATCATTTACGGTTGGTATTGAAAACGTGACCATTTTTACTCAGGATCAAACGGTTTGTCAATCGGTGCCTAATATTTTATTGCAAGCGGGTACGGCCGGCAGTTGGTCGGGATTGGGGGTAATTCCTGGAAGCGGTTTCTTCGATCCTGATTTAGCGGGTGGAGGTGTTCATACTGTCTATTTCAATTCTGAAAACTGTATAGACAGTATGCAGATTACGGTAACACCTATTGCAGCGCAATATGCCGCTGCTGCTTGCCCGGGAACAGCGCCTTTTCAAATCAATGCAACACCTGCTGGAGGCAATTGGTCGGGGATAGGTGTTTCTGCTAACGGCATGTTCGATCCGACTACTTCGGGGTCATTTCAGGCCATCTATACAGTCAACGGTTGCACGGATATCACTCTTGTCAATGTTGGCGATCTTGTTGAACCTTTCACATTTGATCCAATCTGCCAATCGGTGAATTTGGACACGCTTGTGGTCAGTCCATTCGGAGGGCAATGGAGCGGGCCAGGCATTGTAAATTCACTCGTAGGTTCTTTCGCTCCAAGCGATGCTCCTCCTGGGGATGTCACATTGCATTACGCCATCAATGGATGTGAGGCTGATTATACTTTGTTTGTTAAGGAAGTAAGCGTTTTGGAATCAGCCGAGATATGCCCTTTGCAGGCTCAGTTCATTGTAGATCCATCGCCTCAACCTGCCGGTGGCTTGTGGTCGAGTCCGAATGGTGCAATCACCAATGTGAATTCGGGAATGTTCAATCCCGGAGTTTTTGCAGAAGACACACAGACATACATTACCTATCAGGCATTGAACGGGTGCATTGATACTGTTGCTATTACTATAGTTCGCACCAACATCGCAAACGCAGAATTGTCCTTTTGTGTTACTGATGCGGTTGTAATGCTTGATACCAACCTTACGGGTATATTATCTCCTGCAGTGGGTTCATGGAGTGGGGCGGGAATAAGCGGGTCTGTTGATTTAGGTTATACGTTGAATCCTCAGGCCATGCCGGTTGGACTCAACTATATTTATTACACGTCAAACACCTGCATAGATTCCATTTTGGTGCGCATTTTCGCTCCCAATCTACCTGATGCGCCGCAGCAATTTTGTTCAATCGATAGTCCTGTAGTTCTTGCAGCGGCCGTTCCTGGGGGCACTTGGTCGGGGTCTGGTATTATCAACGCACAATCAGGACTATTCGATCCGTCCGTTGCTGATGAAGGTTCGTATTATATCCACTGGGATAGTCCATCCGGTTGTGGCGATTCTATTTATGTCACTGTGGAGAAACAAATTCAGCCTGCAATTACTGGAATACAGGAAGTGTATTGCGTTCAGGATTATGAGGTTCAATTTACTACAGAGCCATTCGGAGGATTGCTCATTGGCTCATTGGCTTCAAACTCATTCAACCCATCCATTTTGGGTGAGGGTCAATATGAGGTGATATATAAAATAATACCTGACATCTGTCCGGAGTCATCGGATACAGCCGATTTTACAATCTATCCACCAATCGCTCTGCTGCCGCTGGAGGCAACGGTAAATCCCGTTTGCTACCAAGAGTCTTCTTCAATAACTGCTGAGGTAAGCGGCGGTTATGCAGGCAATCCTATAACCTATTCATGGAGCAATGGTGGGCCAAATTCAGCAGTAAATAATTTAACCTACGAGGAAACTACCACTCTCGTAGTATTAGTTGATGACGGGTGCTCTACCCCTCAAACAGGGAGTATAGAGATTGTGGTTTTTCCAAAATTTCAATATGTGACCACTACATCGGATACCCTTTGCCCAGGCGAGGATGGATTCATTGCGCTAGCCATTACGCCAAGTGGTAGTTACGGTGTGACATGGGATGGTGATACAGGGAATCCCGCTTACTATGAGGGCAATGTTGGGAGTTCAGTTGAGATAGCTATAACCGATAATAACGGTTGCGAGCGTGATACCACGGTAACGATTCCAGCCTTTACCGAACCGACAGCATCATTTACCATCACACCGGATGACGCATGCATTCCATTCGAGGAGATTGACAACATTGTTTTTCAAGATGCATCATCGAATGCGGTAAGCGGCACTTGGAAATTTGGTGATGGAACTACTAGTGCATTGGACCCTGGCAGCTCTCTAAATCATGCATACGATAATGCCGGGTTATATACTGTTTCATTGATAGTGGTGAATGAGGGTGAATGCATTGATTCTACCTCAATAAATCTTTGTGTATTGCCGCCTGATCCTGTTTTTGTTCCGGATATTTTTTCGCCCAATGACGATAACAAGAACGATACACTTTATGTGCGAGGATTGCTGATTACGCGAATGGATTTCCGTGTTTACAACCGCTGGGGTGAAGTTGTTTTTGAAACCACTTCGCCGTCGAAGGGATGGGACGGGAATTTGCGCGGTATGCCATCTCCTTCCGGCAGTTATTACTACACGCTATCCGCTACCATTGGCACAGCAACTAGAGTCGAACGTGTAGGCGAAGTAGTTCTAATCCGATAAAGAAAAACTGAAAATGAAAAGAATCTATACTATCATTCTTATCCTGTTGGCCTTTTGTGCAAGTGATGTGCAAGCGCAGGATATGCACTTTTCGCAGTACAACAATTGTCCGCAGTTTTACAATCCGGCATTGACGGGTCAGTTCGAAACAATGCTTAAGGGCACCTTAATCCATCGCCGTCAATGGCGTGGAATTGGTTCTGGTTACACCACGAGTGGACTTGATGCGCAGTACAAACTTTTAAGTTTGTACAATGCTAATTATTTCGGTTTCGGATTGCTGGTATTACAGGATGATGCTGGAAAGTCGCAGATGAAGACGCTCACTGTGCGGGGCACTGCGGCCTATAATCTTGTCGCTACCGACAACGATTTGTTTTCCACGGGTTTTCAGCTCGGCTTTGAGCAGCGTAGTATCAATTTTGACGGTTTAGCTTGGGACTCACAATTTGATGGTGTAGCCTATGACCCATCACTCGATGATCGTGAACGTTTCATTACGAATTCGCGAAGTTTTGTTGACTTGGGTGCAGGTGTTCATTGGAAGCACCGCGCCAAAAAACGTTATGATTTGGGTTATTCGATTTATCACGCCAATCAACAAATTACTATGATTGCGCGCGGTGATGATCACGTGCGTTTGCGTCAGGTGTATAAAGCCGCATGGATCAAGCGCTACGAGCATATCGATATGCGTTATGATGCGTTGGTGCAACGTCAGGGTGGTTCTAATGAGGTCAACATCGGCGTCACTGTAGAGTACCGCATTGGCGAAGAATCGAAATATACCAACGTGAAAACAGCGAGCTTGGCGAGAGCAGGCGTTTTCTATCGCTGGAAAGATGCAATTTCACCTTATATCGGATTCGAGTATAAAAGATTTGCTGCTATAAGTTTTGGCTACGATATTCGATTAGCTAAGATGCCTTATAAGATGGGCACTGCAGGTGGTCCTGAAATTTCTCTTACCTATTTGGGTATGCCGGAACGCAAACGCATGAAGGTGATTAAATAGGTTTGCGGAATCATCTATCGGGTGTCAATAATTTCCTGAAACTCTTGGTTTGGGTTCGTCTGTGAGGGTGTTCTTTGAACATCTAAAAACACGACGTATGGCCTCATTTGAAATTATTGGCGGTAAGAAACTCAGCGGCGAGGTAATTCCTCAAGGCGCGAAAAACGAAGCATTGCAAATTATCTCTGCAGTGCTGCTCACCTCGGAAAAGGTAACCATATCCAACATCCCGAATATTCGAGATGTCATGAAGCTCATTGAGCTGCTTGAAACGATGGGTGTGATGGTTACGAAAGTGGATGACCACACCTACGCATTTGAGGCAAAGGATGTGAATCTTGAATATCTGCTCACCGACGATTTCAAAAAGAAGGGCGGAGCACTGCGCGGTTCGATCATGATTATTGGTCCTCTTTTGGCCCGTTTTGGAGTAGCCTACATTCCTGAGCCAGGTGGAGATAAAATTGGTCGCCGCCCCGTAGATACGCACTTGCGTGGCTTTGAGGCCTTGGGTGCTACGTTCGAGCACATGAAGGAAGAGCGCTTCTATAAAATCAACGCGAAGAATTTGCGTGGCACGTTCATGTTGCTCGATGAAGCATCCGTTACCGGTACGGCCAACATCGTGATGGCGGCGTCACTCACCAAAGGCGAAACAACAATTTACAATGCGGCGAGCGAACCTTATTTGCAGCAACTGTGCAAGATGATCAATCGCATGGGCGGTAAGATTAGCGGCATCGGCTCTAACAAACTGGTTATTGAAGGAGTCGATAGCTTGGGAGGAACCGAGCACCGTATGCTACCGGATATGATTGAAATTGGTAGCTTCATCGGATTGGCAGCAACAACACAATCGGAGATTACAATTCGTAATTGTTCAATCCCTGATTTGGGTATCATACCATCGGTGTTTCGTAAGATGGGTATTGAAATGGAATTCCGTGGCGATGATATTTATCTGCCTGCACAAGAGTCGTATAATATTCAGAATCTCATAGATGGTTCGATACTGACTATTCGCGATGGTATTTGGCCAGCGTTTACTCCCGATTTAATTTCGATTGCACTAGTTACAGCAACACAGGCCAAGGGCAGCGTGCTCATTCACCAATGGATGTTTGAGAGTCGCTTGTTCTTTGTCGACAATCTGATTGACATGGGAGCGAAAATTATCCTTTGTGATCCGCATCGTGCGGTAGTTATCGGCAGCAACCGTGAAACGAAATTGCGCGGCATCACCATGTCTTCGCCAGATATACGTGCTGGGGTTTCCATGCTCATTGCAGCATTGGCAGCCAATGGCAAAAGTACCATTCACAATATTGAGCAGATTGACCGCGGATATCAAAATATCGAGCAGCGTTTGCGTGCACTTGGAGCGGATATCAAACGTGTAGAATAAATTGGCAATAAGTTTGACTGCGGCTCGCCGTGAGGTGTTATTTTTAAACCTGATAATTTTAGTAATATGAAAAAAGTTGTTTTCGCAATTCTAATGGCTGCAGGCATTGGCGCCACGTATAGCTTTACCATGTTGGATCAGCCTGCAAAGGCTCAGCGCATAACTGCGCAACCGGTGAAAATCGGCACTGCCATTGGCGATGAGGCTCCCGACATCGTGATGGCAGGATTGGATGGAAAAGAAATCAAACTCTCTTCGCTTCGCGGAAAGTTGGTGCTGATTGATTTCTGGGCTTCTTGGTGTGGACCATGTCGCCGTGAAAATCCAAACGTTGTTGCCGCTTATGAGAAGTATAAGAAGTCTAAATGGAAAACAGCGAAGGGTTTTGATATTTTCTCGGTTTCTCTCGATCAAAATGTTGACGCTTGGAAGGCTGCAATCGAAAAGGACGGATTGATATGGAAAAATCACGTCAGCGATTTGAAGGGATGGCAAAACGGTGCAGCAGCCGTGTATGGTGTATCAAGCATCCCCATGAGTTTCTTAATTGATGAAAACGGAATCATTCTGGCAAAGAATCTTCGCGGACTCGAATTGCACAAGCAGCTCGACATGCACGTGAAAAGCCTTTAAACTAAGGAACATGATAGAGAAGGCCTCACCCTATGGTGAGGCCTTTTTATTTTTGTCAGCCTTTTTACAAGAGACTGCGCAAATGGCGCACTTCCAATTCTATGCTGTCGCTAGGCATAGGAAATTCTGCCACTTTGACCCGCAATTCCGAATGGCGTAGTACTTGAAAATCGGCGTAACCCTTAAAAATGCATTATGAACAACGAAGAAAATAAAAACGGAACAGCCCCTGAATCTGAAGCTGCAGAGCACATGCTCACCGACGAGCATCAGCCTGATATGGGTCAGCCTGAAATAGAAACCCCGCAAGCCGTATTGGATCCACTCGCGCAAGCTCAGCACGATGCTGCTGATTGGAAGGATAAATACCTGCGACTATATGCAGAATTCGATAATTTTCGCAAACGCAGCATGAAGGAGAAATCGGAATATCTGGCATCTGCTTCCGGCGAATTGATGAAGGAGCTTATTCCCATTGTTGATGATTTTGATCGTGCAGTGCAGGCCAATGCAGCGGTAGATAACATCGATGTGGTGCGCGAAGGCTTCGTGCTCATTCATCAGAAACTCTATAGAAAACTCGAGTCGAAAGGGCTGAAGCCTATGGATGCAACAGGCAAAGCATTCGATACCGACTTTCATGAGGCGATTACGCAGATTCCTGCTCCAACTCGCGACATGGTGGGCAAGGTGATTGACGAAGTTGAAAAGGGGTATTTGCTCAACGAAAAAGTACTGCGCTACGCCAAAGTAGTGATCGGTCAGTAATACATTAGGTCATGGCAAAAAGAGATTATTACGATATACTGGGAGTTTCCAAAGGCGCTTCTGAAGCAGAGATCAAGAAGGCCTATCGCCAGATGGCGTTGAAATACCATCCGGATAAGAATCCCGGTGATCAAGCTGCGGAAGAGAAATTCAAAGAGGCTGCTGATGCCTATGGTGTTCTCAGTGATTCTCAAAAGCGCGCTCAATATGATCAGTTTGGTCACGCAGGTCCGCAAGGCGGATTTGGTGGTGGACACATGAACATGGATGACATCTTCAGCAACTTCGGAGATATTTTCGGAGGTGCTTTTGGTGGAGGTTTTGGCGGTGGTGGCGGTGGTCAGCGTCGCGTGAAGGGTTCGAATCTTCGCATTAAAGTGAAGTTGAACTTGGAGGATATTGCCAATGGCTGCACCAAGAAGATTAAAGTGTTCAAATTGGTGAATGCATCGGAAGTCACCTTCGATACGTGCACCACGTGCAATGGGCAAGGGCAGGTGCGTCGCGTTACAAATACTATTCTCGGTCAAATGGCCACGACCTCAACATGCCCCAAATGCCATGGTGTTGGGAAATCGGTGAAGTCGAAACCAAAGGATGCCGATGAAAATGGACAGAAGCGTGAAGAAGAACTAATTGAAATCACTATTCCTGCAGGCGTAGGCGAGGGAATGACGCTCAACGTTGCCGGAAAAGGAAATGCAGGACCATTTGGCGGAATTCCGGGTGACTTGCTCGTGCAAATCGAAGAAGAGGAGCATGCCGAGCTTAAGCGCGATGGCATCAACCTGTACTATGACCTTTATATCAATTTTGCTGATGCTGCTCTAGGGGCAACGGTGGAAATTCCTTTGGTGAAAAGCAAAGCCCAAGTGAAGATTGAGGCTGGCACGCAAAGCGGAAAAATCCTGCGTTTAAAAGGCAAAGGATTGAAAGAAGTGAATGGTTACGGTCAGGGCGATTTGCTGGTGAACATCAATGTTTGGACACCACAAAAGCTCAATGACGAAGAAAAGAAGGCGTTGGAAAAGCTTCGCGAGTCAGCCAATTTCAAGCCCGCACCCGGCTCAAGAGATAAGAGCTTTTTTCAGCGGGTGAAGGAAATGTTCAATTAGGATTAGAGGGGTTAGGATTGTAGGATTATAGATGGTGTTACAGCCCTACAATCCTACAATCCTAACCCCTACAATCCTAAACAATCATCATCACCGGATTCTCCAAATACGACTTCAGCGTTTGGAGGAATGCAGCACCTGAAGCACCATCTACCACTCGGTGATCGCAGCTTAAGGTTACTTTCATTACGTTGCCCGGAACAACAGCACCATTCTTTACTACAGGCACAGCTTTGATTCCGCCAACGGCGAGAATGCAAGCATCCGGTGGGTTGATAATGGCTGTGAACTCTTCTATACCAAACATGCCGAGATTCGAAATGGTGAAGGTGTTGCCTTCCCAGTCGGATGGTTGGAGTTTTTTCGATTTCGCTTTTTCGGCAAAGGATTTAACCTCAGCGCCAATTTGCGACAAACCTTTTTCATTAGCGAAACGCACCACAGGCACAAGCAGACCTTCTTCTACAGCCACGGCTACACCGATGTGTACGTGTTCGTTGTAGCGAATAGTTTCTCCGCGCCATGATGAATTCACCTTCGGGTTAAGACGAAGCGCCATAGCGCAGGCCTTTACCACCATATCGTTGAACGACACTTTAGCCATGCCGCTATCGTTGATTGCTTTGCGCGCAGCCATGGCGTTTTCCATGTCAATTTCCATCGTGAGATAGAAGTGCGGAGCAGTGAACTTGCTTTCTGCTAATCGACGCGCAATGGTTTTGCGCATTTGCGAAACGTTTTCTTCGGTATAGCGCTCGGTGCCTGCAGGAACAAAAGCAGGCACATAGGTAGGAGTTGCGCCGCTTGCAGCAGGCGTAAAGTTCTCTACATCACGACGCACAATGCGTCCACCGTCGCCGCTACCGGCTACACTTCCGATATCGATACCTTTCTCTTCAGCAATTTTCTTGGCTAGAGGGGACGCTTTCAAACGTCCATTGTTGTTGGATACAGGAGCACCTGCGGGAGCAGCTACAGCAACAGCAATAGGAGCGGCCACGGAAGCAGGGGCAGGATTAGCACTGGGAGCAGGCGAGGCAACAGGCGCCGCCGCGGCTGGAGCACCATTGGCTTCGGCAGCAATCAAGGCTGCCACATCTTCACCTTCTTTACCCAAAATGGCGAGTATTGAATCCACCTTGGTGGTTTGGCCCTTCTCTACGCCAATGTGCAATAGCACACCATCCTGAAATGATTCAAACTCCATGGTGGCTTTGTCGGTTTCGATTTCGGCTAACAAGTCACCGGTCTTCACTTTATCGCCAACTTTTTTGTGCCATGCAGCAACTGTACCTTCTGTCATGGTATCACTAAGCTTGGGCATGCGAACTATTTCTGCCATAGTATTTTTCTCTTGCGGTTTTAAAAAAAATTAATCGTTCACGTATGGATAGTCTTGCTGCATGTAGACGTCGTTGTACAATTCTTCTGCAGCAGGAAGTGGAGATTCTTCAGCATACTTCACTGATTCATCCACAATGATCTTGATGTCAGCTTCAACGCCTTCAATTTCAGCTTCCGACATCCAATTGTTTTCGCGAATCATGCGAAGCACGTGTTCGATAGGGTCTTGCTCTTGATATTCAGACACCTCTTCCTTGGTGCGATACTTCTGTGGGTCGCTCATCGAGTGACCTTTGTATCGGTATGTTTTGATATCGAGCAAGGTTGGTCCGTCACCGCGGCGTGCGCGATCTGCAGCACGCTCAATGGCTTCGCATACCGCTTCCGGACGCATACCATCCACGGTTTCTGAAGGCATCAAAAACGATGCGCCCAGTTGCGAAAGGTCGGTCACGTTGGACGTACGCTCCACGGAAGTTCCCATCGCGTACTGATTATTTTCTATGATGAAGATTGCTGGAAGTTTCCAGGTCATCGCCATGTTGAAGGTTTCAAACAAAGCTCCCTGACGTGCAGCACCATCACCAAAGAAGGTGAGGGTTACGTTGTCGTTGCCGTTGTATTTGTCGGCAAAGGCGATACCGGCGCCCATCGGGATTTGAGCACCAACGATTCCATGGCCTCCAAAGAGATTGCGCTCTTTGTCGAACATGTGCATGGAGCCGCCTTTTCCTTTCGAAAGACCTGTGGCCTTGCCGTAGAGCTCAGCCATTACTTTTTTCGGGTCGGAGCCCATCACCAGCGGATGCGCGTGGTCGCGGTAGGCAGTGATGACCTTGTCACTTGGACGAATCGCCTCCATCATGCCGGAAAGAATTGCTTCCTGACCGATGTATAGGTGACAAAATCCACCGAATTTTTGTTGGATATATAAGTGACCGCACTTCTCTTCGAAGCGACGCATCAAAAGCATCTCACGATACCACTTGATGTAAGTGTCTTTGTTGAAGCGTATTGCAGCCGTTTTGGCGCTTGCTGATTTACCTGTAGCGATGTCTGTTGCCATAGTGATTTTCTAAGGGTCACAAATATAGTCCTGACGTGTGTTCGACAATCAGGAAATTGAGAAATTGTAAAGTTTACAATAAGCATCTTCGACTCCGCTCGCCCTCGACTGCGCTCGGGCACCACGCTCGACTGCGCTCGGGCACCACGCTCGACTGCGCTCGAGCACCACGCTCGACTACGCTCGGGCAACGCTCTCGACTGCGCTCGGGCACCGGCTGGTGGCCGAGCGAAGCCGAGGGCTGAGGGGTCAGCCTTGGAACTGACGCAAGAACCTCACATCGTTTTCGAAAAACATGCGGAGGTCGTCTACTTGGTAGCGCAGCATAGTTATGCGTTCTATACCCATTCCAAATGCGAAACCGCTGTAGCGTTCGGGGTCGATACCGCTGGCGCTAAGCACGGCGGGATCCACCATGCCGCAGCCCATGATTTCGAGCCAGCCCGTTCCTTTCGTGATGCGGTAATCGGCTTCGCTATTGAGACCCCAATACACATCCATTTCGGCGCTGGGCTCGGTGAATGGGAAGTAAGAAGGGCGCAAGCGAATTTTCGCTTTGCCGAAAAATTCTTGTGTGAAGTATTGTAGTGTTTGCTTCATATCAGCAAACGAAACACCTTCATCGATATACAATCCTTCGATTTGGTGGAACTGACAGTGGGCGCGTGAGCTCACGGCTTCGTTGCGGTACACGCGGCCGGGCATCACAATGCGGATGGGCGGCTTTTGATTTTCCATGGCGCGCACTTGCACACTGCTCGTATGAGTACGCAACACCATTTCCTTTTCTCCTTCTTGCTCAGGCTTGTGAATGAAGAACGTGTCTTGCATATCGCGCGCTGGGTGCTCTGGCGGAAAATTGAGACCGGAGAATACATGCCAATCGTCTTCGATTTCAGGGCCATCAGCCACGGTGAAACCCATCCGTGAGAAGATGTCCAAAATCTCGCGGCGCACGATGGCCAGCGGGTGGCGAGTACCTAGCGGCACCGTGCCGGTGGGCCGACTGAGGTCAAATGCTTCCGTGTTGCGCGTGCTCGCAGACGATGCGCTTTGCATGGCATCGAGTTTTTCCTGCACCGCGTTTTTCAACTTGTTGAGTTCCTGTCCGAGTAATTTTTTCTGATCGCCCGGAACTACTTTGAACGCTTCGAATAAATCGTTGAGGATACCTTTACGTCCGAGGTATTTGATGCGGAATTGCTCCACCTCATCGGGCGTTGAGGCTGCATGTGCAGCAATGGCAGCCAGGTGTTGGTTGATGAGGTCTTGCATTATTTGCCTGATTTTTTAACCACTTCCATGGTCATCGTGATGTCCTTGAGTGGACGATCGCGCATGGTTTTTTGACTGTTGATGCTATCTATTACCGCAAAGCCTTCTACAACCTCACCGAATACGGTGTATTCCATATCGAGTTGTGCGGTTCCGCCAACTGTTTTATAGAGCTGCTTTTGAGCATCGGTGTATTTGAAGCCCGGATGCATGCGGCCGATGTTCATTTCGACTTGACCCAGTTGCATGTCAGTTAGCGGTTGGCCTTGCACGATGTAGAACTGGCTGCCACTGGATTCTTTCTTTGGGTTTACCTGATCGCCTTGACGTGCAGCGCAGAGTGCGCCTTTCTTATGGATGAGGTTGGGGTTGAATTCTGCAGGCACCTTGTAATCAGGGCCTCCGCCACCAAGCATTTGACCTTGTGCGGCACCGCGGCTTTGCGGATCACCGCCTTGAATCATGAAGCCTGGAATGCAGCGGTGGAATAGCAAATTGTCATAGTATTTTTCATTGACCAGCTTGAGGAAATTGTCGCGGTGCTTGGGAGTCTCGTTGTAGAGCATCACCGTCATGTCGCCAAAACGCGTGTGCACTTTTACCAGTGGGCCGGCGCCATTGGTCGGACTGGCGCTTTCGGTTGGGGTTTCCGCCACCGGTTGGGAAGGCTCTGCGGGAGTCGTCGTTGAGGTTGCGGCGGTGCTAGGCGTTTCGCTCTTGCTTTTGCAGCCTGATGCGTTGCAGAAAATAGTGAATGCAGCGCAACCCAGTAGGGCAATGTGTAGTCTTTTCATGGGTTCTGAAATGAAGGGCCCGAAGGTAATACACAAAAGCTCCAACGGATGCGTATCCATTATGAACACGGTGGTGATAGAATCATAATAAAACAGCGTTGGATAATAGATGTGTTTTACTTTCTTTGCTTTGATTAAATTTGCGTGCTATGACTACTAAAAAAGTACACTTCATTTTCGGAACAGCACTGTTGTTGTGTGTTGGTGCGGTATTGAACGGATGCAAGAAAGACCAGCAAACCATTGCAACCATTTCCGTGGTGAATGCCGATGGTGAAGCCGTTCCCGGCGCATCGGTTCGCTTGTATGCCGTGTCATCAGAAACTCCGCCACCGACTAATGAATTGCGATTCGACACTACCCAGGTTACCAACGGAACCGGCAAGGTGAGTTTCGATTTCAGCGACTATTACAAAGAAGGTCAGGCTGGTTTTGCCGTATTGGATATTGAGGCCTCGAAGGGTTCTTTAGCCGGTGAGGGCATCATCAAGATTGAGGAGATGAAGACCAATGATGAGACTGTGATTATTGAATAAAAGATCACCGAGAATAATTGAAAGCCTCTGCAGTTGCGGGGGCTTTTTTTTGCCCCACCCCTGGCAGCTCTCTAACGGACAGCAGAGCCTGGCTCTTCGTAGTTTGGTTGAAGGTTGAAAGTTGAAAGTTGAAGGTTGCCGAGCGCAGTCGAGGCGTTTTTTTTGGCTAAGGCGGTTGGCTATGTTATTTTCGCGCCCTCGAAGAAGGCAGAGGCCTTCGATTTTAAGTTTATCGGGATGTAGCTCAGTTGGTAGAGTACACGTCTGGGGGGCGTGTGGTCGCACGTTCGAGTCGTGTCATCCCGACGAAATTGTGAAAGGCTCTTGGGAAACCGGGAGCCTTTTTCTTGAATACAGATTACGAATGGCGCGGTGGTTATTGAAATTTTTGATGTGCCTGGGGCGTTTGTGATTTAGAAGTTTTATCACAAAGGAGAAAGGAACGCAGACTTTTTTCCCTTTTCTAGTTTAAATCTAAATGGTTGTATCAATAATTGAGAAACCAATTCGATGTTCAATGCTGATTAAGGAAAACTAAAAGACAGTGCCGAGTCCCCTCATCGCTCTTCACCATTTTCAAGATAACATCCAGGCACGGGCTCACTTCATCCCCCGCCCTTGGCCGGCCCTTCGTCAATAAACAAAAAACGCCGCCTGGTTAAGACAGCGACGCTTTTTTTAATCAAGAGTAATACAAGTCGAGTGGTCCTAATGCAGGAGGCACTCCATTAGTTTGATGTTCCTTTATTGGGTGCGGAAGAGTCTTGGGATTCATCATTTCCACCAAGATCAAATGTTATCGGCATGATGTAGTTGGAGTCAACCGGTAGGCCGTTTTTCGCGGCAGGCATCCAAGTTGGTAACGATGACACAAATCGCAATGCCTCCTCGTCGAGAAGTTGATGAACGCCGTCTGTAATTTGCGGTTGGCTTACTTCTCCGGTTGCGTCAATGGTAAATGTTACATAGACGGTTCCTTCAATTTTGTTGTTTTTTGCTTCTTCAGGATAGATAAGAGAGTCGGTAACCAACGCTTGCAGAGCAGCCATGCCACCCGGGAATTTGGCTGGCTTCGATGTGCGATTTGTTTTTACGAAATCTTCATCGGGATAGAAGCGGTCGGGTTTTGGTTTTCCTTCGAAATTCCAACGCTGCCATGTGCCTACTTTGTAGCCATTTTTGAATCGGCCCTCCGATTCTTTGTATCCGTTGGCATAGAAGTAAACGAAATTACCATGAGCCACATCCAGATCCTTATCGAGATAAAGACCTGTCATAAAAGATTCACCTGTAAGGTAATTTACTGTAACCTGGTAGGAGCTGTCATTGATAGTGGTAATTTCCCTGACGAAACGTGCTACATTAATGTCTGAAGTCTTGCGGTGCTGGAAGTCTAATGAATCGCGACGCACCTGTCCTGCAGCACATTGTGTGAGCATCGAAAACGTTACAAGACAGACAATTCTAAGAATTTGAATCATACAATTTAGTCGAAACATGTTAGGCAGCGCGAATATACTTAAAAATAAGACGGACGCAACGTCAAAGGTTGTCTGATTTTTCGGAACATTTGCGCAACAATATTGGACTTATCATGGATTATGTATTTGAAAAGACTTGGAATGAAACCGTTAGTCGCATCTCAGCGGCATACGGAGAGAAGTTGGATTATGCCGCTATTCTTTTCATGATTGGCGTACAAGAATTAGGACAGGATTATCAGAAGTTTAAGAAGGACCAGAAGGTGGAGCTTATGCACGTCGGTATTTGTTCTCTCCTCATGCCTTATGGTTACTACACCTTCATCGGTCGTGATGAGGAAGGCTGGCCGCACTTCGAACGCAATGGCGAGCTGCCTAATCTGGCTCCGGTCGAGCAAGAGCTGTTGGTGCGCAAAGCCATTGTCCGGTATTTTTCCTAGGGTTGTAGGATAACAGGATTATAGGATTATAGGGATGCCCCTACAATCCTATATTGCACGAAAATCCACTGCATGCGATTCTTTTTGTTGTTTCTATTGAGCGCGTCTCTGCTTCATGCGCAAACGCA
>CANHPZ010000004.1 GCA_947462725.1 Flavobacteriales bacterium | reverse complement strand
TCCGGGTTTCTTGTTTTCATTTTGGCATTACCGCTCAGCATGGGTATCGCACAGGCGAGCGATTTTATGCCTATTTACGGTTTGCTGACAGCCATGATTGGCGGTATAGTGGTGGCGTTTTTTGCCGGTTCACCACTCACCATTAAGGGTCCTGCTGCAGGATTGATTGTCATTGTTGCCGGTGCCGTGAGTGAATTCGGTGGCGGTGAAATCGGATGGAAGCTCACGCTAGGAACCATCGTGGTTGCAGCGGTAGTGCAAATGATTTTCGGGTTTGCCAAGCTCGGAAAGATGAGCGAGTTCTTTCCGCTATCAGCTGTGCATGGCATGCTGGCGGCGATTGGTATCATCATCATGAGTAAACAGTTTCATGGACTGCTCGGACAGAATCCGGTCGTGTCATGGATTGAACCAGAATTGGCCGGCTCACCTGAAGGCGGTAAACCCTTGGTAGAGCCTTTCGACTTGTTTCATGCGATGCCGCATTCGATTGCCAATTTTGATACAACTGCGCTCATTATTGGTCTGGTTTGTTTGGTGATTGTATTTGGCTGGCCAATGCTCAAGTTTGGCTTTGCTAAGAAAATTCCTGCACCATTGATTGTGTTGCTAGTCTCAATTCCTCTCGCAAAGGGAATGCACCTCGGCGAAAAATTATTCGTACACTTCGATAAATCACTGGTGGATATCATCGCATTGAATGCTGACTTTTCCGGAATCCATCAAGCAGGTGTATTCGTGAAATACGTAGTGATGTTTGCATTGGTAGGAAGTCTTGAAGCCTTGCTTACCGTGAAGGCGATTGATATGCGCGATCCGTGGCGCCGCAAGTCGAACACCAACAAAGATTTGGTTGGTCTTGGATTGGGTAATGCTGTTGCGGGTTTGCTCGGTGGATTGCCGATGATTTCAGAGGTGGCACGTTCGTCGGCCAACGTGAGCAATGGAGCTCGCACGAAATGGGCTAATTTCTTCCACGGTATTTTCATGCTTATCTTCTTGTTGTTCGCTGTGCAATTCAGCGATTTGATCCCGAAGCCCGCACTCTCGGCAATGCTGATTGGCGTTGGTTTTAAATTGGCGCATCCTCGCGAATTCGCTCACATGTGGCATGTGGGTAAAGAGCAGTTGCTCATCTTCGTGTCAACGGTTATTGTTACGCTTGCAACGGATTTGCTGCTAGGTATCGCTGCCGGTATTTTGGTGAAGATGTTGTTCCAACTCGTCAATGGATTGAAAATGTCAGATATGTTCTCGGCAAAAGTTGAAATGAAAGAGACGGGTAACGATTTATGGATTGAAGCGAAATCATCGTTGGTTTTCTCCAATTATATCTCTCTCATGAAAACGCTTTCGAAGATTCCTGCCGGCAAACATGTGACCATGGATGTTTCGAATGCGTCAATCATTGACCACTCAACGATGGAAAATCTTCACCACTTCGATGAGGACTACACCCGTGCCGGCGGACAATTCAAACTGAAGGGCCTTGACCAATTTACGCAACGCTCCCACCATAAATTTTCGGTACGCATCCACAAGAAAAAATAATCTTCGTATTGCGATTTCTTCAACCCTCAAAGAGGCAGTGCGCTGCAAAACGCAGGCTTTCATGATGTTGTAGATTTGGAGAAAGAGCGAGGGCTAGTCCCTCGCTCTTTTGTTGTGGGCAATACTGGGCTCGAACCAGTGACCCCTACCTTGTCGAGGTAGTGCTCTGAACCAACTGAGCTAATTGCCCCACAAAAAAAATGAGCCGAAGCTCATTTTTTGTGGACCCGGTGGGGGTCGAACCCACGTCCAAACAAGGAATTTCTAAGTTTTCTACATGCTTATTCTGTAATTAGTTTTCGATGTGCGTCAGACTACAGACAGCCAAACACCACACTTAGCTTGTGTTTTTTAGCAATTACCTACAAGCGTCGGCTTTTGCGATCTCTTTTTGATGAAGCCTCATTGCCGGTAACCAAGAGCGGGGTTAGCCGACGAGACAGTGCTTGTTCCGGACCCAGTCCGAAATTAGGCATAATCACACCCGGTGATTAGGCTGCAAGCGCGTAAGAAGTGTTGTCATTTCTGACTTACAGTTTCATATTAAAGAGCCTCACTGCAAAACGCTCTGCATGCTTGCCCAGCTATTCTTCTTGCTGTCAAATCCAGGGAACGGGCCCGAGATTATTCTCTCCATTGCAAAAGCAATTTCGATGAAGAATAATGTCAAAGAACAGGGCAAAGATAGATGCAGATGCATCTTGCGAATGCTAAAATCCGCAAATCTCTACTCATTACTTTCGTGGGGATATGCATCATTGCCCCATGCTTGAAGGTAAATTTGCAAAAAACTTTGATTCAATGAAAATCAAGAAAATTGGGATCATTCGTGAAGGAAAGGTTCCACCCGACCATCGGGTTGCTCTAACTCCCGAGCAGTGCGCGCATGTGAAATCAACCTTTGATGTTGATGTAGTAGCACAGCCCAGTGCCATACGCAAATACACCGATGCTGATTATGCAGCGCATGGTATCGCCCTTCGGGAGGATCTATCGGATTGCGATCTAATCATAGGTGTTAAGGAGGTGCCCATCGACATGCTGATAGAGGGAAAGACTTATATGTTTTTCTCTCATACCTTCAAGAAGCAGCCCTACAACGCGAAGCTTTTGAAGGCGATACTCGATCGCAAAATTCGACTGATCGACTACGAAGTTATTAAGGATGAAAAGAAGAAGCGTTTGATAGGCTTTGGCCGATATGCCGGTATAGTAGGAGCTTATCATGCTTTCCGCGCCTATGGATTGAAGCATGGGCTTTTTTCCATCAAGGCTCCACACGAATGCGCTGATCGACGCGAAATGGAAGAGCAATTGAAGCAGGTGAAACTCCCCGCCGATATGAAGGTGGTTGTTACCGGTTTTGGCCGAGTAGGAAATGGTGCGGAGGAAATCTTGACCTTGCTTCCACTCAAAAAAGTGAGTGAGGGCGAGTTTCTGAGTGAGGAGTACAACGAACCAATTTATACCCATCTCGATACGCAGGATTATTATGTCAGAAGCGATCGTGGTGGTTTTGATAAAGCAGACTTCTACAACAATCCGCAACTGTATCAATCGACCCTGGCTGAAACCGTAAGGTACGCCGATCTTTATATCGCCTGTCACCTTTGGGCCTCCGGCAATCCGCTATTGCTAACAGCGAATGATATGCAGCAGCCTGATTGGAAGTGCCGCGTCATTGCCGATGTGAGTTGTGATGTGGATGGACCAATTGCCTCCACTTTGCGTGCATCCAAAATAGCAGAGGCATTGTATGGATACAATCCTGTAAATGGCTTGGAATGCGACTGGAAATTGGCGGAGGCTATCTGCGTGATGGCCATCGATAATTTGCCTTGCGAATTGCCAAAGGATGCCTCTGAAGATTTCGGCAATGAACTCATCAAGCATGTGCTTCCGCTTATGCTTGGCGAGGATGCGAAGGAAATCATTTGGCACGCAACGGAAACAACGCTTGATGGACATCTTACACCACACTTTGCTTATCTCAAGGAATACGCAGAGGGAAAGTAAATCTATTGTGCACTGAACGTAAAAGTGATCGTGCCGTCTTGCTTGCGGCTCTTGTTGCTGTAGTCGAAGCGCCATTTCTTGGCGTAGGTTAGTGACTCTCCGCGCAGACACTCATTGGTGGATGATTTACTTTCATTTATACGCGCCTCAATCACCTTACCCAGTTCGTCAATGCTGACAATAACTACGACAGTGCCGTTTGTTTTGCAGCGGTAAGTAGGTATGGGGTTTTCGAGTGGGTCACGACCTGCCATGTTAAACGAAGCCGTTACCGGCCCGCTATAACTCTTGTTGTTCTGCTGTTCGCGATACCAATCCATATCGCTTTTTTTCCTGTCGCTCGTATTGCTTTGTCCTTGGGATTTGTCGGCAACTGAATAATCCGATTCACCATTTTTGAGGCGAGCAAATTCTTCGGCCTCCATATTCTTCAAGTCGTTATAGACCTGTTCTTTCATTTGCGAAGAACTCATGCCTCGGTAGTTGCGAGCATCTGACGAACGATCTGAGTTTTCATTAGCCACCAAATTGCGCAATTCACCGGTGCGCGGATCCCGCTCCTGGGGCTGGATTTCTTCCGGGAGTGGCTCGTCAGAAAGCATGTCCATAGCGAGCTCTTCGTATATCACCTCATCTTCAGTGATCCGATGGTCCTGCGTAAGCATTTGGGTTACGAAGAGGATGAAAATGTGTGCAATGAGCGAAACAATGATAGCTTGATACACAAATGCTGCTCGCTCTTTGGGCCTGTCGTCGAGCGCCTTTAGGAATTCGGTCGCACGGGTATTGTTGATCGTGAGATTAGCGGGATCAACATTACCAATAGGGTCTATATGTTCAGCTTTTTTGGCCATTGTTTCACGGTAGATACCGAGCAAATGCTGGTGCAAGTTAGTGGGTATACCGCTAATTGGTCAATGCGTTCGGTTAGTTATCCAAGAACTAGAGTCGATTAGTTTCGTGCTGTTAAAATTCTGTATTGGGCTGACAGGAGGAAAGATAGGATAGGTTTTGTTGTATATTCGCCTCGCTGAGGTGCGTTTGTTTATGCATCTTCACTATAGAAAACGTAAAAAAATCAATACCATGAAAAAATTATTTGCTCTTTTGGCCTTTGTTGCTTTCTGCGGTGCGGCCAGTGCTCAGTGTTCTAGCGCTGCAGCTCAAGGAACTTCTTCAAAGCAAGAAGTAATGAAATGCTCTGAAGCTGATAAGGCTAAGTGCGAAAAGGATGCTGCTAAAACAGGTGCTAAGTGCGAAACAACAGGCACTGCAGCAACTGAAAAGACTTGCGCGAAAAGCACAGGTGGCTCTTGCTGTAGCAAAGGCACAACCAGTGCCGGCGGTTCTTGCTGCCAAAAAGGTGGTAGCGCTGAAGCGGCACCTGCTGACGGTAAAAAATCTAAGCGTGTGAAAACAATCGCAATGGTTGAAGAACCTAAGAAGTAATCAGCTTAAGGAATAAAAAAACCCCTTTATTGAAGGGGTTTTTTTATGTCCATTATTTCAGGCCGAAGTGCTTCTCAGCCATCTCTTTTATGTTGTCGCCAATAGCCAATGCTGCTGTAGCGGCTGGTGAGGGCGCATTCAATACGTGAATGCTATGGTCGGTATATTCGATGCGGAAGTCATCGCGTGTGTCGCCATCCTGACGCAACAACAATGCACGAACTCCAGCTCGCCCGGGATGTATATCATCCATGGTAAGTGATGGAATAAGCGTCTGAAGGGTATTTAAAAACAAGCGCTTTGAAAATGCTCGGCGGTATTCATCAATGCCGAATTTCATATTGCTCATGAACAAGCGCCAAGTGCCGATATAACTCAAGGCATCAACAGTGTCGCGAAGAGAAAAGTCGGTCTTTCCATATCCTTCGCGCTTGAATGTGAACACGGCATTCGGACCACATTCGATTTCGCCATCCACCATACGCGTGAAGTGAACCCCCAAAAACGGAAAGTCGGGATTGGGCACCGGATAAATCAAATGCTTCACTTTGTGCTTGGCTTGTTCGGTCAGTTCATAATAATCGCCGCGGAAGCCAACTACTTTTTCTTTCAATTTCACTCCGTCCTTACGCGCAAGTCTATCGGCCTGAAGTCCACCGCATACAATCAATTTCTTGGCGCGATAAACGGCCTTGGTTGTTTTTACTAATGTCCATTCTCCATCGCGCTCGAAACCCAATGCCTCTTCCTGAGTGTGCACTTCGCTGCGTGATTGCTTGCTTACTGCGATCTCTGCCATTTTCTCCGTTGCACCGCGAAAATCTATGATGCCGGTGCAACCGATGTGAATGCCGGCGATGCCCGAGCAATAGGGTTCAATTTCTTTAATCTCATCTGCATTCACGCGACGCATATCTTCAATGCCGTTGGCAATACCATTCTGCCAGATTTTCTCCATGTGCACAAACTCCGCTTCCTTGGTGGCCACTATGAGCTTGCCGCAGATGTCGTGTTTGATGCCATAGGTCTTGGCAAACTGAACCAACTCACGACGACCGTTCACGCAATTCACTGCTTTGAGTGATTCCGGTTTGTAATAAATACCGGAGTGAATTACACCGCTGTTGTTTCCGGTTTGATGATCGGCAAGCCCTTTTTCTTTTTCCAGCAACAACAAGTTGAGGTCGGGATAGGCCGATTGGATTTTGTACATCGTGGCAGCACCTACAATGCCACCGCCAATGATGATGATGTCGAATGTTTTTTCCACGTGCCGAATATACACGCACCAAGCCGATACATAGAGTCATGCCGCAACATGTTTTGCGTGTGCTATTGTGTTATGTTTATCGCATGAAAACCACGAATAAAGTTCACAAGGCCTGGGCCATGTATGATTGGGCAAACTCAACGTACAACTTAGTGATCGGTACTGCAATTTTCCCGATATTCTACAGCGCGGTTACCCGCACTGCCGATGATGGTGCCGAAGGCGATAACGTGCTTTTTTTTGGACGCATTTTCAAAAACACAGAAGTACTTTCATATGCGTTGGCCTTCGGAATGTTTATGGTTTGCATTCTGGCGCCAACGATTGCAGGCTTGGCCGACTATCTCGGAAAGAAAAAGCAATTCATGCGCTGGTCGTGTTACCTGGGTTCCGCAGCTTGTATTTCTCTCTTCTTTTTTGACGTGCATCATTTGGAGTTGAGCATGGTGAGTATTGTGCTTGCATCCACAGGATTTTGGTGCAGCTATGCCTTATACAATTCGTTTTTGCCCGATATCGCACGACCTGAGGAGCAAGATAAACTGAGCGCTAAGGGTTATTCCCTCGGTTATATCGGTAGCGTATTGTTGTTGGTAATAAACCTGGTGATGATTATGGTACTTAAGATACCTGCGAAATGGTGTTTTGTAACGGTTGGAATATGGTGGGCCGGTTTTGCTCAGTATACGTTTCGTCATTTGCCCGAACACCCTACCGGCAAGGTCTTTTCTCGAGGTGTATTGGGAAAGGGCTTCAAGGAGTTGAATGGTGTATGGAAACAATTGACCCACAACAATCAATTGAAGAGATACCTCGTGAGTTTCTTTGTCTTTTCTATGGGGGTACAAACCATTATGCAGATGGCATCCTTGTTCGGTACAAAAGAGATTCAGCGTGTTGATGAGGCGGGTAATGTAGTTATGGGCCTTGCTGATGGACAGCTGATTGGTGCTGTGCTATTGGTGCAGATTATTGCTATACCTGGCGCTATGGTCTTCTCGTTTTGCAGCAAAGCATTCGGTAATTTGAATACGCTGAAAATAGCATTGGTTGTGTGGGCGATTATCTGCATTGTAGCCTACAGTTTTGTGCAAACACCAATGGATTTTTATGTAGCTGCAGGGCTTATCGGTTTCATTATGGGGGGAACTCAATCGCTTGCACGCAGCACATATTCAAAGCTGTTGCCGGAAACACAAGACACTGCTTCGTTCTTTAGCTTCTATGACGTGACCGAGAAGGTCGGTCTCATCATCGGATTGTTGTCGTTTGGTTTTATTGAGGGAACTTTTGGAAGTATGCGCACCAGTATTCTTGCGCTGATCACATTTTTCGTAATCGGGTTCTTGCTTTTACTGCGCGTACCAAAGACGCCGCTGATGCATTCACAACATAAGTAGAAGCAAAAGCAATCCGCCAAGCATAAGGACTTTTATCCAGAAGCTGACTAGGCCAAAGTCTGTGGGCTGTTGTGCCGTCTTTAGACGTAGCGCCGCCATGCATAATGGGAATAGTAGAAGCACGATGAAGAGCGCGTAGTCAATGGTTTGCTGAACATGCATCATGCATAGCATTACCATCAATGCGAATATCGCCATCCAGATATACACATACCTGCGAGTTCGTTTGATTCCCCAAACGATGGGCAATGTGTGATAGTTGGCTGCCTGATCACCTGGTATGTCTTGAGCGTCTTTAACTGCTTCGCGTATCATGGTTAATACGAATGCAAATCCTGCTAGAGCTCCAACCCAAAACCAAGCATAGTGATGCAAATTCATTGTGTTGAATAGCACTTTTTTGAGCTCGTTAGACTCAAGTTCGATATCGTATATACCTGCGAAAACCGGAACTAAAGCGGTGCATAATGCGACCAATACGTTGCCTGCCACAGCTTTCTTTTTGATGACAGGAGAATACCACCATAGCATGGTGATGATGACAAGAGGAATAATTATGGGTAACCAAAAATTGTATAGAAAACATACCCAGCCCACCATAACCATGGCTGCTACATTCAGCAATTGATGAAGAAGAATGGCTCCTCGCCGCGACACGGATTTACCAATGATGACACGATTGGGTTTGTTGATACGATCAACCTTTTGATCGAAATAGTCGTTGATGATGTTACCGGATGCAGTAATCATCATCGATGCTAAAACAAGCAGAGCAAAGTGACCATGTTTGAGGGGGAAATGACTTGAGCTTCCTTTGTGCCAAACATCTGAAAGCACAACATATCGCGTGATATACATCGTAGCTCCAACAATAAAAAGATTCAAAGGCCTAGAGAGCAGGAATATGGATTTCAGCCGGGGCAATTGTTGAATTTTTGTGGACAACCGTGATGTGCTATTCGTTTACATTCGCAATATACTCGAATTCGAAATGGAACTGAATCACATCGAAACAACCTTAGAAAATGTCGCTGCGCTGCAAGTATTGGTGTTTGGTAAGCATGAGTATATAGTATCAAACGTCAAGGTTCAACTGGAGAAGGCAGATTTCAAATGCACGGGTTCAGTGGTTTTGAGTCAGGCGTTGGACCACATTAAAGTTAATCGCCCAAATTTGGTAGTCATTGGCGGTGGTGTTGAGCCACATGAGCGCATGAAAATTACCAATCTGATTACAGTTGAAGGACTTTCAACCAAAGTGGTTGAACACTTTGGTGGCCCCGCTACTGTATTGGCCGAGGTGCGATCTGCAGTAGCTAGTCTCTAAGTCTTACTTGTCGAGTAGACTCGTCGAATTATACACTTTGTTTTCTCCTTGTTTCAGCAGGGAATACGTGAACCCGGGATGAATGGCATATGCGCCAATTTCGCCGGCTTTGTTTACCGCCAAATATCCAACTTGAAAATCTCTGTAATTCGCGTGCTTCAATTGAATACGACGCACAGCTTCTTCGCATGCCTCTTGTGGTGTGGCTCCTTGACGCATCATTTCTACCACCAAAAAAGATCCACAGGTGCGTATTACTGCTTCGCCTAAACCGCTCGAAGTAGCGGCGCCGATTTCATTGTCGACATATAATCCTGCGCCAATAACGGGGCTGTCGCCCACGCGCCCGTGCAGTTTGAAAGCCATGCCACTCGTAGTGCATGCGCCGGCTAAATCACCACTCATGTCCATGGCGATCAACCCGATTGTGTCGTGGTTTTCGACGTTAATGATCGGTTTGTATTGGCTGGTCTTCAGCCATTCATTCCAAGCTTTCTGAGATTCTTCACTCACATAGTCGTCGTGCTTGAATCCTTCTGCCAATGCGAATTGATAAGCACCTTCACCGACTAAAATGACGTGAGGCGTTTTTTCCATCACCCGACGCGCAACAGATGCGGGATTTTTAATGTGTTCCAAAAACATAACGCTTCCCGCATTTCCTTGGCTGTCCATAATACAAGCATCCAGTGTTGTGTGTCCCTCGCGGTCTGGATATCCTCCCAATCCAACCGTGAGATTGGAAAGCGTGTTTTCAGTATCGTTCACGCCTTTTTCAGCCATGTCAAGAGCATTGCCCCCTGCTTGCATCGCCTTCCAAGCAGCTGCATTGGCGGGTAAGCCGGCATCCCAAGTAGATAGAACTAGACCATCGGTGAAGACGGATGCATTAGCGTTGGACGCTGGTGCTGATTGCGCAAAGGCTTTTTGGAGTATACCGAAGCCTAACCCTAAACCGGCAGCGGCGGATGTCTTGATGAATTTTCTGCGATTGGTCATTGTGAGGCTAAAATAAGTAATAGCTCACGTGTATTAATTTACCATTTCACGCTGCAGCGTTTCGATAGTGTCAGCTGGTAAGTTCATCATGTCGAGATACATCAAACCATCGAGCGCATTGTTGAACTTAGGGTCGCAATTGAATGCTATAATCTTTGCATTCTGTTGCAAGTACTTTTTCAGAAGCACAGGCATCGTGAAGCTCGATGGCTCGATGTCGCTGATGATGCGGTCCATCTTTTTGATATCAGCCTGAGTAGCCAGCACTAAGGCATCCGTGTCGACATTTTTAATCCGCGGACGAAAAGCATTGCGCGGTTCGACATGCTCCGCCATTGCATGATCGAAGTGATGCCGTGTGATGAACTGAATAATAAGTTCCTTAGAAACTTCTTGGTAATTATTGCTAATCGAAACCGGTCCGATGATGTAACGGAAATGCGTGTTCGAAAGCAAATAGAAAAGAATTCCTTTCCAAAGCAAAAACAACGACAAACGATGACGCTGATAGTCTTGCACGATGAATGAACGCCCGAGCTCCAGCGATTGACCGAGCATGTTATCCATTTGACGATTCATGCGAAACAATGAGGATGTGTAAAATCCTTTTTTGCCGTAGCGCTGCATAATTTGTTGCCCATTACCAACACGGTAAGCACCTGCGATGCGCTTGGCGTTGCGATCCCAAAGGATCAGGTGGTCGTAATACAAATCGTATTCATCCAAATCAATGCACTTGTTGGTACCTTCTCCGACTGCGCGGAAAGTTTCTTCCCTCAGTCGACCTATCTCGCGAAGGATTCCGGGTATGTAGTCGCTTCCCACCACAAAGCAATCGAAGTTGTCGTAGCTCAATGTGCGAAAGGATTGAATTCTTTCGATTTCACTCTCGATTTGCTCTGCGGGAACGGCTTCTATAATTGCTTCAGGTGTTTTGGCGATGCGAAAGAGTCGGAAATAATCACGACGCACGTCAAACGAACTTCCCAACGCATAGGTCTTCGCGCGCAGGTATCGACCGTATTGATCGAGGTTCGTGAACATTTCGGTATCCTTCGGCTGAATCGGTTTACCGATTTTCAATCGTATGACTTCACCTTTCTTGCGAAGCATCTCTGCGGGTAAAGCGAGTGTGCGCAGATTGGCATGTATCAAACCCAGCATATGAAATACCCGCGAGTTGCGTCCATCAAAGAACAGCGGAATCACAGGCACCTTCGCGTTGCGAACAATTTTCAATGCTGAACTTGCCCACTTCTTGTCGGCTATCGTGCTCAAATCTCCTTGATACGATGATACTTCTCCGGCAGGGAAAATCCCCAATGGATGGCCTTGATCGAGATGCTGCATGGCTGCTTTCAGTCCCGTCAGATTGGAGTACGCTTCACGTCGCGCTTCAAATGGATTGACGGCAATGAAATAGTCTTTTATCGGCTCAACATTTTGTAACAGGAAGTTGGCCATCACTTTGAAATCGCTGCGCACACGAGCGATTGCCCAAAGCATGGCAAGTCCATCCAGCGCTCCGAAAGGATGATTAGACACGACGATGAATGGTCCTTCTTTCGGAATGTTTTCCAATTGACCTTCATCCACTTCCAACTCAAGCTCAAGTAAATCGAATAACTTCTCAATGCTCGATATTCCCGGTGATTCACATATTTGCGCATAGAGATCATTCACTTTGTCGATGCGAGCTACACGAGACAATAATCCAACAATGGGATTGTCCTTTTGCAATCGTGTAGCCGATGCAATTGCTTCTTCCGGTATGAGTTTTTTTGTCACCAATTTATTTAATCATCACGGGTGTCGTTGAGTACGATGAATCACTGGCAACCACAATGTGATATGCACCAGGTGCGCATTGTGACGCATCAAAAAAGTACTTCGTATTACCCGAACTAATCATTCCGTCATGAATGGTTTGTATTTCGCGACCGGTCATGTCGCGCAATTCAATTCGTGCTTTCACCGCTTGTAATGCGTCTAATTCGATGCAAGTAATTGCGCTGGCTGGATTCGGAAATACACGGGCAATTTCAGTTGAAGAAAACTCGTCAATTGCAGATACGCCTCCCAGTATTTCGAACGACCAAAAAGCCTGAGGCGCCGGCATAGGGCGAACCTGAATTTTGCCGCTTACAGATTCGCCTTCCACATAGTAATTGATGATGCTTCCAACTGCTTGAGCTGGAATATTTGCTTCCCAATTGTCTCCATTGGCTGTCATGTCAATAGCTGTAAAATTCAATTCCCCTGATAATTTCCAGTAAAGTGTAGCGCGGTCAACACCTGAGCGGTGCCTCATGTATGCGGAAACGAAATAAGGATTTTGAAAATCATAAGTGTCTTGCAGGGCTTGATGCGAAATCAATAACGGATCCGCAACTCCCACGGTGTGGGTAATGCAGTGTATTGCGCCGCTTTGACTGATGATATTGTTGCTGGTGTTATCGCAATCGATGCCCACCAAGTTGTAACCCGGACAAACTTCTCCCCATATTCGAAAGGCTGTGCTGTCGTATTCTTGACGATATGTAGGGAAAATGATAGTGTTGTTCACGAAAACAGCATTGGTATAGGTGCGGTATGCGCCGTTGTTGTCAGGATAATCGCCTTGCGTGCTTGGAGGTGCCGGAATGCGAACTACACGAAATGGTGTTCCGAATTTGCTTTGGTAGTTGCTCAGCACGAACTCAATATTGGCGTTGATCTGAGGACCATCGGCTACTCCATCCGGATATTCCGAAACAAGCAGCGTCTCTTCATCAACTAATTTCATGTGCATGTCTATGTGATGAATGCCATCATATGGCAACGTAGGCATTTTGATGTAGGTGTGAATGCCAAGATAGTTTTCGAAAATCGCATCGATTTCCTGAATGGTATGCGAAGGATAAAAAATGGAGAAGGATCCATTCCCATCGTTTTCTTCAAGCACGAGCTCCGATGCGAAGGCGGTGCCAAAGCCATCACTCATATAGTTGCCTCCGGTATTGACCATGTCGTTCGGTGCCTGTGAAGTTTCATACAGGTCAATGCCCAAGGCCGAAGCTACGGCTTGTGGAGAGGTGTCGTCGTTGGGGCGAGGTCTGTTGTATAACCAATCGACCAAAATGAGTGAGTCGACTTCGTTGCCATAGACCGGATTTGCGGCGTAATCACGCATCCAGATAGAGTCGTAATTTGCATCCACAATCATCACGTTGGTTAAGTCAGCAAAAGCATTACCGCCAGTATTAGTTGCCAGCAAGTAATCTTCGGTTCCTTGAACATCATTGCTTAAAATGACAACAAGCGTTTCCTCTCGCGCGGCAGCAACGATTTGTTTGAGAATAGCGGGATACGTTGTCCAAGCTATGGTTAAGGCCTGAAGCTCTTCCCATTCCGCCATGGCGCGGATATTTGAAAAGTTCGGTGGTGTTGTTATCTGTGATTGACCCGCAATCGAGAAGAACAAGCAGCAAGCGATGATGATTTTTTTCAAATGCATGAGCACAAATTAAGGCGGATTGAATAAAGTCTTTGTTATCTCAGAGTGAATACTTTTCACTAATAATTTATGAGAATAGCGGTGGTGTCAAATGCAGGACAGTAAACGCTATCAACAAATATGGAGTCGACAAACGCTATGGTCGTTTGCGCCTGATATTTAATCCAACGATTACCGTATAGGCGACAAGTGAAAGTGGTGTCAACCTGACCGCCATCGAATGACCGCCATCCGTTGGAGCAGCAATTGCAAATGAAGTTTGCATTAAGGAAGGTGAAATCCAGTTGGTCTTGATTGTTTATCATACCGCTATGTTGCAGGCGCACCTGTATGAATGCTTCTTTATACAACTTAACATCTTGGGTGATGTATTCGAAATCCTCTTTTTTAAACGCATCGACATCCAAACTTTTTTCTGTGCTGATGTAATTGTTTTTTTCTGCTATCATCCTCAAGGCAGCGAAATTCTCACGAGGCCACGTGCAGGAGTAATTGCCAGAGGCGTCGGTTCGGGTTGTCGCTGCATGCTGAAACACATTGCCGAAAACTCCGGATGTGACGACTTGCTTTTCTACCTCAATCTGCGCATCAGCCAAGGATTCTCCGGTATCCCCATCTGTAACATGCCCCTTCACTCCAAAGTTTGAGTTTTGGTCTTTTTTGCACCCATACATGGCCGCGATGAGCAGGATGATGAATGCTATTTGAGATCGAGCTTTCATATTATTTCTGGGAGGATACTGTTTTATATAGTTCAAAGGTGCCAAGAATCTTCTGAACAAAAACAAATGGTTCCTTGGCGTGGCAATAGCCATGTTTGACACAGGGCATCGTATAATATTTTTCTTGTTGCTTCAAGAGCAAGGCTTCGGCGACATTACCATCCCAAACCATTTCGTTCATCCCTAACTCACGAGCTAAGTTTTGTGCGTCGATGACATGGCCTTGCCCGATGTTGTAACTCGCGAGAACGAACTTGTCGCGCTCTTTGGGATCTGCAACACGTTTTTCCCACATCTTGATGAGATATTGAATGTATTTAACTCCGGCCTGTATACTGCATTCAGGTGTTGTAGTCGACGCGCATCCGAATCTGCGCGATGTTTCTGGCATCAATTGCATGAGTCCGCTAGCACCGCTCCATGATTGCGCGTTCGGATTGAAATGAGATTCGTGATACGCAATGGATGCTAGCATCTGCCACTCCCATCCCAACTGAGGTGCATATTGCTTGAATAACGAATCGAATGGTGAAATGTCGCCCGGTTGAACCTTAGGTAACACATAACCTCCAGGGCGCTCTAGTGGGGCGTCGGTGAAGTATTTTGCATATTGCTTATTGATGCGCAACGCTCCTGCTTTACTGGCTATCCATGCATTCAATGCATTCAATAATTGCGGTGATTCTTTGCGAACGGCCCATCCGATGTTTTGCGGCTGACTGAGCACAACGCTCATATCAATATTGGTGTAGTCATCAAATTCAATGGCCGCCAAGTTTTCATGAGTAACAGTTGCTGGAATTGCTCCATCATCTACCAAGCGGATGAGGTCTTCTGTGCTTATTTCACCCGGTGCTTCCTCGATCAGAAGATGAGATCCACTGAGCGCTTCAAGTTCATGAAGCCTTTCGTGAAAAGAAGAATAGCGATGAACCCAAATGGGCAAATTCGCAAGCGAATTGCTGTCTTGTATGGCCAACGAATAGGTGCCTTTTGGATTCTCAATGGATCGCTGAACCAATACTTGGCGTGTTTGATACAAGCGCTGAGTGAACGATGCAATGGCCTCTCGCGAAGGGGTTATCGTGAGGTTACTGGCAACAACGTCAGCCTCTCCGTGATTGAGCATGTCAAACATTTTATCTACATCGTCAACCAATTTAATCTCGAGCTTGAGCCCCATACTTTTGGCGAAGGCAAGGGCAAGCTCATAATCAAAGCCACGTGCTTGATTGCGATAAAGAAAATAAGTGGATGCGCTATTTTCAGTGAGCACGATTAAGGAACCACGACGCTGAATTGAATCCAAATCAACTACTCCGGCTTTACGCTCTGCTGCTCGTCTTCTTGATTCGCTTCCGCCACATGAGTTGAATGCACACCAAAAAACCAATGCTGCAATTAGTAGCATGGTGTATTGGCGATTATGGGTTGGGCTGGTCATTTATGGATTTCAGCAGTGAAGTAAATTTTCTCTAAAATAAAAAACCCTGAGCAGAACTCAGGGTTTTTTACGTAAGCGGTTTTGGGTTATTAAAAAATAAAAATTTATTTCTTCATGAATTTCTCGGTTCTGTTGTCGTAACTCACCCAGTATTCTCCGCGAGTAAGTGCGGTGCATTCTACGCTAGTGCCACGACCACGCTTCACCACCTGACCAAAAACGTTGAACAGTTCATATGACGTTTCGGTAGTGAAGTATACGGTTTTGGATTTCTTGTCGTAACGATGAGTCACAGGTTCAACACTACTGTTGATTTCACACGTTGGAGATTTACGCAAATCACCCTCATAGCTTTTTTGTACGACACGAAATTTATTCTGACCACTGGTCAATTGTGCCTGGAACTTATAAAAGTTCTTAGTATTGGTTCCATTTCCAAGCACCTCGCCCAAATTGACCCATTTATTCCACTTGTACTGTTGAACTATATATGGGATTTTTCCCATTTCCCCGGTGGTTTCCCATACAATCGAACCATTGATGCCACACTCTATTTTGGAGCACAAAAAAGTTGGAGACGGCTCAAGAGCGCCCGGGTTCAGGATCTTTGGAGTGCAGCCATCTTTATGCTTTATAAGGATATTAACCGGATCACCGTTCTTCAGCCCATAAATGGTTAAATCAACCTCGAATGCTTGCGTATTGATTTCGTCTGTAGTCAACAATCCATTGACAAGAACTTCATAGATGCAATAACCCACACCATCGGAAGACGCAGCGTTGATAACGAAAATATTTCGCTGCTGGTAGCGACCCTCAAGCATGATTGTTCCAGCTGCTGCTGAAAAACTAGCAGCAATTAGAATGAAAAGAGTCAATCCGTATTTAAAACCGCACGATTTCATATACTACATGCAATCCGGTGGTTAAGATCACTTTTTTTGTTAGGTCGCAAAAGTATCTAATTTGTTACGAGTTGCTGTATGCAATTGTTGGAAAAATACATCAAAAGTGGAAATAATATCATTTTCATAAAGTATGAATGATTCCATGGCTAGGTGGAGTGTGTTTGGATGTTGAACTCGCATCGACATCTGCTGCAGAATTTGTTGTGTTCCCAGTTTGCTGTGGTACATATTCATCCAATCGTGCTCTATCATCTTGCGCATGATGAATCGGCGTTTTTCGCTAAGATGTAATTCGTTTACTAGGAGGATGTCATAAAATCCTTGGATAGCTGCCGATCTATTCTTTACAACATGCATTTCCCAGCGCAGTGAAAGGGCATGATCGAAGAGCACATCCAGCGCGACCCCTGCATATTTGCCTAGCTGTGGTCGAATTAACGCTTTCAGTGCGAGCACCAACTCATGGTTGTCGGTGTAGTCATCAATGAAGCGATGCAGAAGTATGCCATGCTGAATTGCCTTCGGATAGTTTTGCCATTGTTTTCCTTTGACATCGTCTGCTATGAATTGCCCAAGCAATAGCTCCTCGCTATTGAATGATAAAACAGAGTGAGCCAAATAATTCATAGGATATTGAGCATGTGCGCAAGGCTAATTTAAGTCTCTATGCACTCAACGAGTTTTTTTATGGGCTATGGTATTAATTTGCACACGATAACGAACCTTTAAAACCAGCAAGCTTGACACTTATTAAGTCTATTTCCGGAATCCGCGGCACCATGGGTGGAGCAGAGGGTGATGGCCTAACACCCATCGATGTTGTGAAGTTTACATCTTCTTTTTGCAGCATGATTCAGCGTGGAGCCGGGTTTCAACGCGTGCGAATTGTCGTTGGCCGTGACGCTCGTATAAGTGGTTCAATGATGAATGCGCTGGTGTGTAACACCCTCGTTGGTATGGGTGCAGAGGTCATCGATACCGGTCTAAGCACAACACCAACGGTAGAGATAGCTGTGCCGCTGGAAAAAGCTCACGCCGGTATTATCATCACAGCAAGCCATAACCCAAAGCAATGGAATGCCTTGAAGCTGCTCAATGCGAAAGGTGAGTTCATTTCTGCAGAAGAGGGTCAAGAAGTGTTACGATTGGCCGAAGAGGGCTTAGTACGTTTTGCTGAAATCGATCAGTTAGGATCAGTTACTGCCAAGGATTATTTGGCCATACACATTGAGGAAGTTTTAACCTTGCCTTTTGTAGATAGAGAAGCTATCGCTGCAGCCGGATTGAATGTAGCTGTAGATGCCGTCAACAGCACAGGAGGGATTTTCATACCTGCTTTATTGGATGCCCTAGGAGTGAAGCAATCTCATCTTCTGTATTGCGATCCTAATGGCCATTTCCCTCACAATCCGGAACCACTGCCGGAGCATTTGCAAGATATTTCCCAGCTTGTGAAAGAGAATCACTGCCACATGGGCATCGTGGTTGATCCCGATGTAGACCGCCTAGCTTTCGTCTGCGAAGATGGGTCTGTGTTTGGCGAAGAATACACGCTAGTAGCGGTTGCAGATTACGTGCTCAGTCTTCAACCGGGCAATACGGTTTCCAATCTATCTAGTACTAGAGCCCTGCGCGATGTGACCATAAAGCACGGAGGAATTTATACTGCAGCTGCCGTGGGAGAGGTGAATGTAGTTGAAGCCATGAAAGCCACCCATGCTGTAATTGGAGGCGAAGGTAATGGTGGTGTTATCTACCCCGCCGCGCATTATGGTCGAGATGCTTTGGCAGGTTTAGCCTTATTCCTCTCATTGTTTGCGAAAAAGAAATTGTCCATGACAGCATTGCGCGATAGCTATCCCCGCTACGAAATATCGAAAAATAAAATTGAATTGCAGCCGGGAATGGATGTCGATAATATCCTAGCCGAGGTCATGAAGCTCTATCCGGATGCTGAAATCAGTACCGTTGACGGTGTGAAGTTTGATTTTCCTGAAGGTTGGGTGCATTTGCGAAAAAGTAACACAGAGCCAATAGTGCGTGTTATTGCTGAGCATACAGACAAGGCTAAGGCAGCTGAATTGGCTGAACAGGTCATCCGCTCTGTAAAGGAAATCGCAGGGATTGCTATGGTTTAGTTTGGCTTGACTACTTTTTTGTTAGATTTTTGTTGTACGCAGAAGCAATGTCCTTCTCACCACGAACTATGAATGTATACCTAGATAATGCCGCCACCACGCCGATGGACAAGGAAGTGGTGCAGGCAATGTTGCCGTACATGACCGACTTTTTTGGAAATCCCTCGTCGTCGCATGCCTTTGGTCGCAAAACGAAAACAGCCATCGAACTATCCCGCAGAACTATTGCCAACTTGTTGAAGTGCTCTCCTTCGGAAATTTATTTTACTAGTGGTGGAACGGAAGCAGATAACTTAGCAATGCATGCTGCCGTGAACGACATGGGATGCGTTCACATCATTACTTCTGCAATTGAGCATAGCGCCGTGATCAAAACCGCGCAATTGATGAGTGAAAGAAAAGGAGTGAAGTTGAGCTTGGTGAAATTAGATGAAAGGGGAACCGTGGATCTTGGTCATTTGGAGGAATTGTTAGTTGCCAATGGAAAATCATTCGTGTCGCTTATGCACGGGAATAATGAAATCGCTAATCTATTGCCGTTGCAGGATGTTGCTGATTTGTGCGCCAAATACGAAGCTGTTTTTCATAGTGATACAGTCCAAACCATGGGGCACTATGCTTTCGATTTGTCCAAACTGAATATTCACTTTTTAAATGCATCGGCACATAAATTCCATGGACCGAAGGGTGTGGGTTTTATATACATCAGCAAAAAATCAAAGGTGAGTGCTGAAATAACTGGAGGAGGTCAGGAGCGCGGTTTGAGAGGCGGAACAGAAAATCTCACGGGTATTGTTGGTATGGCAAAGGCATTGGACCTGTGTTATACTCATCTTGCGGAGCATCAGGTTTATATTTCGAATCTTAAGCAATATACAGCGGCTCAATTGGAGGCTGCAGTTCCTGATATTCTATTTAATGGGGACTCGCGCAGTGTTGATAGCTTGTACACGGTATTGAACGTGACTTTCCCGCCCACCAAAAATGCGGATATGCTCCTTTTCTTGCTTGACTTGGAAGGGGTAGCATGCAGTGGGGGTAGTGCCTGCAGCAGCGGTGCTACAAAGGGCTCTCATGTTTTGGATGCCATTGGAGCGCTTCGCGCCGGACAGGCAAGTATTCGATTCTCATTCAGTAGGTTAAACACAAAAGAGGAGGTGGATTTTGCCTTGGAAAAGGTGAAAAGCACTTGCTTGCAGGCAGAGACGGTGGGTTGAGCCTTTTCGTGTTTAGTGGAATTCAGATAATTTTAAATGGTTGATTTTCAGTGGTTTTTTTGGTTTAAATCAACGCGAATTGAATTTTAGTGATTTTTTAAGAAATGTAAACCTTCAATTGGGCGTATCTTGCGCCCATGAACGGAAAGAAGTCAGCCGGCAGACCGGCAACCAAGCCCGCTCGTTTAAAGAATGGGTTTTATGTGGGCGTAAAGAATAAGGGTATGGCTACCCCAGTGATGATGTATAGCCCCACACGTGAAGGTATGATGCTTATTGCCCAACGATATGGAGTTTTCCCTGAAAAGGAAGTTGTAGTTATGGGAGAACACAAAAACGACAAATGGGTAGATCAGGAACAACCAAAACGTGGCCGCAAGAAAAAAGAGGTCGCAGAAAATTAATCCTGATATTGAACTTAAAACCCACCACCGGTGGGTTTTTTTATTCTATTAAATCTAGAAACTATGAAAAAATATTTCTCTATAGCCGCATTGGTTCTATTCCTTGCGGCATGTTCGAAGGATAAGAACGGGGGCAAACTTTCACCCTCTTGCGATGGATCACACCCAACGTATGATGGTCAAATAAAGACTATCATCGACTCACGATGTGGATCAGCTAGCTGCCATCCCAATTATACGAGCTACTCCGGAATTTCTTCAATTACCCAAAATGGTCAGTTCAAACGTGAGGTGTTGACTAATCAAACTATGCCTCAAGGTTCATCCTTAACTCAAGATCAAATCAACAAGATTCAATGTTGGGTTAACGACGGTTATCCGGAGAATTAATCTTACAAGTGAATGACTTCGCCATAGGCAGATGCAGCTGCTTCCATGATTGCTTCGCTCATGGTAGGGTGAGGGTGAACGGTCTTGATTAGCTCTTGGCCGGTTGTTTCCAACTTGCGCAAGGCAACACATTCTGCAATCATCTCAGTAACATTTGCGCCAATCATGTGGGCTCCAAGGAGCTCGCCGTACTTGGCGTCGAAAATAAGTTTGACAAAACCATCTTTATGTCCCGCTGCGCTAGCCTTACCCGAGGCTGAGAAGGGGAATTTTCCAATCTTCACATCCAGCCCCTTTTCCTTACAAGCACGCTCGGTCATCCCAACAGATGCAATTTCAGGAGTGCAATATGTGCAGCCCGGAATATTGCCATAATCCAGAGGTTGTGGATGATGACCCGCAATTTGCTCCACGCAAATAATGCCTTCCGCACTTGCAACGTGAGCCAAAGCTTGACCAGGTGTGCAATCGCCAATGGCGTAGTAGCCGGGAATGTTGGTTTTATAAAATTTGTCTACTATGATTTTTCCTTTATCTGTGATGATGCCTACATCTTCCAAACCGATGTTTTCGATATTAGCAACTACACCTACAGCGGAAAGAACGACATCGCATTCGATTTGCTTTTCTCCTGAGGAATCTTTCACGCTCACTTTACAGCCTGAACCTGATGTATCGACTTTGGTTACTTCGGTATTGGTAAGCACATCGATGCCCATTCCCTTGAATGATTTGGCCAAAGCTTTAGATACATCTTCATCTTCAACGGGAACAATATTGGCCATGAATTCAATGATGGTCACTTTGGTGCCCATGGCGGCATAGAAGTAGGCGAATTCAGATCCGATTGCGCCGCTTCCAACTATAACCATACTCTTTGGCTGAGCCGGCATTACCATCGCGTCGCGGTATCCAAGGATTTTTTTGCCATCTTGTTTTAAGGTAGCCAATTCGCGAGAGCGTCCTCCAGTGGCAACAATGATGTGATTGGCAGAATATTCTGTCACTTTGCCATCAGCACCGGTAACAGCTATTTTCTTTCCAGCCTTGAGTTTACCGGTACCCATGATGACTTCGATCTTGTTTTTCTTCATCAGGAACTGCACGCCTTTGCTCATACCCTCAGCTACGCCACGGCTGCGTTTCACGACAGCTCCGAAGTCTGCTTTGGGAGCTCCCACTTCGATTCCATAATCCTTGGCGTGGTTGATATATTCAAATACCGATGCACTTTTGAGAAGAGCTTTTGTTGGAATACATCCCCAGTTGAGGCAAATGCCTCCCAAAGCTTCACGCTCAATAACGGCGGTTTTTAATCCGAGTTGAGAAGCACGAATGGCTGCAACGTATCCGCCTGGGCCGGTTCCTAGAACAATGACATCGAAGTTCATGATATAAAAAATTTAGAGGTGCGAAGGTAGAATTAGATTGATATGAATTCAATCTTTTTTCTGAAAGCCATTATGCCTTGCGCTTTGGGCTCGGCTTAAGGATGGAATAGGCTTATTTTTGCATCCAATCAAACTAGACCAGCATGCGGAATGTAGTGCTTTTTGGTCCCCCCGGTGCCGGTAAGGGGACACAGTCGGAAATCCTCCTTCAACGGTATGGATTGATTCATCTGAGTACCGGTGATATTTTCAGAGCCAATATTAAAGGCCAAACAGAGCTTGGACAACAGGCCAAGGCTTTTATGGATAAAGGTGAACTGGTGCCCGATAGTCTTACTATTTCCATGTTGGAGAGTGAGGTGGCAAAACACCCGCAGGCCAATGGTTTCATTTTCGACGGCTTCCCAAGAACTTCTGCTCAGGCTGATGCATTGGATGCTTTCCTACAAGGCAAAGGCAATGCAATTACCTGTATGCTTGCATTGGAGGTGAATGAAGATGAACTCATCAAGCGATTGCTCAATCGTGCTTCCACTAGCGGAAGGGCTGATGATGCTGATGAATCTATCGTGCGCAATCGCATTGCAGTATACAATCGCGAAACTGCTCCTGTGGCCGACTATTATCGTTCTCAGAATAAATATCGTGGTGTTCAAGGTGTTGGATCTGTTGAGGAAATTACCACTCGTCTCTGCGCGGAGCTCGACGCGTTCATTGAAGCGTAATCGCTTCTTAATACAATATCAATGGCTGAATCAAACTTTGTCGACTATGTGAAAATCTGCTGCCGCTCTGGCAAGGGAGGTGCCGGTAGCAGACATTTTCGTCGTGAAAAGTTTATCGAAAAGGGTGGGCCTGATGGCGGCGATGGCGGCAGAGGCGGACATATCATTGTTCGTGGAAGCAAGAATGTATGGACACTCTTGCACTTGAAGTATCGCAAGCATGTGATTGCTGAAGATGGGCAATGTGGAGCCGGAGCAAAGCGCACCGGCGCGCAGGGCGGTGACGAAATCCTGGAAGTGCCATTGGGCACGGTTGCCAAAGACTTTGAAACTGGTCGTGTTGAGTTTGAAATTACCGAAGAGGGTCAGGAATTCATAATCGTTTCAGGAGGTCGCGGAGGATTGGGTAACGATCACTTTAAGACTTCTACCAATCAAGCCCCCGACTATGCGCAACCGGGCGAGCCGGGTAAAGAGGAATGGAAAATCCTAGAGCTTAAGGTTCTTGCTGATGTTGGACTTGTAGGCTTTCCGAATGCAGGGAAGTCAACCCTGTTATCTGTTGTTAGCGCAGCGAAACCTGAAATTGCAGATTATCCTTTTACCACCTTGGTTCCCAATTTGGGTATGGTGCGCTATCGTGGCGATCGTTCGTTTGTAATGGCCGATATTCCCGGTATCATTGAAGGCGCTGCAGAAGGGCGCGGTTTAGGTCATCGTTTCTTGCGTCATATTGAACGAAATTCAACGTTGCTCTTTATGATAGCTTGTGACAGCAAAGACATTGCTGAAGAGTATGGTGTATTGGTGAATGAGCTCAAGAAGTATAATCCGGAATTGCTGCATAAAAAGCGACTGCTCGCCATTACCAAATGCGATATGCTCGATGATGTGATGATGGAGCAAATGCGAGCCTTATTGCCAAAAGAATTACCGGCGATTTTCATTTCTGCGGTATCGGGAATGAATGTGGATCGCTTGAAGGATATGATCTGGGAGCAGATTAACTCTTGATTATTGAATCAATTCAAATTTCTTTTCTAGAATCTGAAACTCAACCCGTCTGTTTTGATGGCGTCCTTCCTCTGTCTCGTTTTCTGTAGCCGGTTGTTGTTTTCCAAAGAAGGTAAGCTGTAGTCTTGATGAGTCAATGCCTTTGTTGGTGAGGTGATTGATGACCCGCTGCGCTCTGCGTTTGGATAGGTTAAGATTGTAACCATCCGGACCCACAACATCTGTATGTCCGGATATTTCCATATACATGGACCGATTCTTTTTAAGCAATAGATAAACATCTTCGAGCTGCATCAGCGCATCATCGGTGAGTGTGTCCTGATCGAAATCGAAAAGGATTGCATCCAACTTGATTTTCTTGTATTCGTTTAGCTCAAGCGGAGGGTCAACAGCGATGCTTGCCAGATATTCGTTTTCGCAGCTGCATTCTAACTTGCGTTGAATTGGTTTCACGCGCACATCATCAACATACATATACGACCATGTGCCATAGCCTTTGTCGCTCATGTCTTCTGTGCGACGAATTACTTTCAGTTCTTTATCCGCTTTGAAATTGCCGATGGTGAGATATTCCTCACCGCCTTTGGCTGTGTATATATCTGAGAGCAATTGCCATTCGTTGGACTCATCTAGCATATTGAGTCTAGGATTACTCATGGTGGCAACGTATGCGAGTTCTGATTGCAGGTTGCTTTCAACTTTTTTTTCGCTGAGCAATATGCCAATACCGTCCGTAACATAGTTGCAGTAATCGGCTGCACTTACATGCATCTCGATACATACCAGCTCTCCTGTTGCAAGCGGCCTGCTCAATTTCGTTTGCAGGTATTCGCGGTAGTTTCTTTTGTTGCCTACGCTGTAGGTAACGAATCCCGCATAGGCCTCACCATCTTTCGCTTTCTGCTTACCGAAAACATTATTGGGTACGCCAACTTTCTCACTGCACGAGTGGAAGTAATCGGGAGTGCCATCCGTAGCCTGCCACCACCCGGCAATGGTGTTCAGCGTTTGCTGATTGAAATTACTCGGGCAATAGGATTTGGTTTCAAAGCTGCCATTGGTTACCAGGCTTTGAGCAAGCGACAGCAATGTCGTTGTCATAATCCATAGTCCAATGATGGCTGTTTTCATGCACACGAATAACTGCATTTGTGTTGAGTTATTTTCTTGCAGCCGCGGACTATTATGAGTCGAATGTTGTGAATAGCACATAAAAAAGGGGCTCGAAAGCCCCTTTGTTTTGTAGCTGAATCGTCGAGGAATTACTTCGCTGAAAACTCAACACGACGATTTTGAGCCTTGCCCATCGGTGTTGCCTTATCGGAAGCAGGCACAGTGTTATCCTTGCCCGATACCGTTATGCGTGATGCAGCGACTCCATTGTCGGTGAGGAATTTTTTCACCGACTCCGCGCGGGTTTGCGCAAGTCCGATGTAATTCTTCTTGGTCTTCGTTTCATTTTGCTCGTCGTTGTCTGAGTGGCCAACGAGGTCAAGTTTCATGGTAGGATTTTCCTCAAGCAACTTGGCCATATCGAGGAGTTCTTGTTCGAACATACTCGGAATTTCAGCCGAGAGATAGGAGAACCAAACGGATGTGGCTTTCACCATCTCGGCTGGCTTCATGTCTACATTCTTTGCACTGGCTCGGCTGTAAATAAGGTCCGGATCTTTGTCCTCTTTTTTACCGCAAAAGCATTCGCCTTGCGAAACAATTTCAACGATTTCTACATTGTCGATGTAATAGTACGCATCGGGCATTATCATGCCTTCTTGACTTGCGGGTTTGATTACCTTTTCCAATTTGATGTCGGCTTCAATGCCAAAACAACCGATGATGATGTATTCCTCACGCCCGGTAGCTAGGTAAGTTCCACAGATGGTTTCCCAGCCGCTCATCGTAGTAATAGGCGCATTGGTTTTCTCGGTTATTTGTGGTTGAAATGCGAGGGCGTTGGTATTGGTGTTTTGAACCTTGCGATCGCTGATGAACATACCCACATTGTTGGCTCCCCACTTACTGAGGTCGGAGAGGCTAACATTAAAACGAACGCAGTACAATTTGTCCTTTGCGAGTTTTTTGGTCAAACGAGTTTGAAGGTAAGATCTTGTTTTCTTAGGGTCTTTCGTGAATGCACGAAAACCACCATATCCACTGCCTTCAAATGGCTCTTCTGTACCTAGGTCATTTTTTGGTGCAGCAACTTTGGTGCTCTTGGCCATCGTGTTGAACAAGTCGGCATTTGCTGCATTGGGCGAACCCCAATTCTTGATCATGGCAGGTAGCTGACCATATGACTTGAGCAACTTCACGTCATCGAGTTCGAAGCTGGAGTCTAGAACCAAATTAGATGGCGCTGCAGGTGCCTCTTCTGCGGGTGCTTCCTTGGTTGTCGCTCCTGTTTTGGTGCCTGTTTTAGCCGGTGCAGTGCTAGGCTTCTTGGTTTGTGCTTGAATTGCCAAGGTGCAAAGCAGCAACAAGGCCAATGCTAAACTGATTTTTTTCATGATCGGTTGAATTGATATGCTTGTACGGTTTGAATAAAAAGCTTGAGTTTGTTGTGGTCAATATCGGGATAAACCCCATGCCCAAGGTTCGCAATATACTTCTGTGGTCCAAATGCTTCTAGCATTCGGTGCGTTTGCTCAACAATAAATTCATCTGATCCATATAAAACAGCGGGATCGAGATTGCCCTGAAGGGTCTTGTCGGAACCAATTGCTTTGCGCGCAAATGCAGGAGAGGTATGCCAGTCGACACCAATGGTTCGACACGGCAGGCTGCTCATGGCTTCCATAGAGAAAAACGCTCCTTTGGCAAATACCGTAAGAGGCACTTCGGAAATGGCATCACATATTTTGCGGATGTATGGCAAGGCAAAGATTACGTATGTATCCTGATTCAATATGCCGGCCCAACTGTCGAACAATTGAACCATGTTGCAACCACATGCTATCTGTTGTTTGAGATATACAATAGTGGCATCTGTGATTCGCGCAAGCAATGCATGTGCCAGCTCTGGATCTTTGGACAACATTGCGCGAGAAAGCGAGAATGTTTTTGATCCGCGACCTTCGACCATGTAACAGAAGATCGTCCAAGGCGCACCTGCAAATCCAATAAGCGGTACACGATCATTCAGGTCGCGCTTGATAACAGATATAGCGTCGAAAACATAGGTCAGATTCTCGAGTATGTAGTCGTTGGAAAGTTTGTCGAGGTCGCGTTGCGATTGAATTGTGTTGTCGAAAGAAGGTCCTTTTCCTTCGTCCATCCGGTAGGGCAATCCCATGGCCTCAGGAATCACCAGAATATCAGAAAAAAGAATTGCAGCATCAACACCAAAGATGTCGACGGGCTGAATAGTCACTTCTGCGGCCAGGTCAGGATTCTTTAGCAAACTCTTGAAGCTGCCCGCTTGTGCCCGGGTTGCGCGGTATTCGGCTAACACACGTCCGGCTTGACGCATTACCCACACAGGAACGCGCTCTGTTTGCTCGCCTCGCGCTGCGCGAAGAATGAGATCATTTTGAATTTTCATGCGGTGCAAATTTATGGGTGTATGGGGCTTCCTTACCTTCACGCGCGCATTTGACATTCCTATGACTCCGACCATTGAACATCTTTTCATCTATCCAATCAAGTCGATGGGTGGTGTGTCGGTTGCACAGGCAAGAGTTACTGATCGAGGTCTAGAGCATGATCGCCGTTGGATGTTGGTGGATGAAAATGGCCGTTTCATTACTCAACGTGAGGAGCCTAGACTTTGCTTTTTTTCCATCAAAGCGCATGCAGATGGGATGTTGATTCGGGCAGGCGGCCCCTTGCAGATGTATGGCGAATTGACATTGCCATGGAAAATATCTTCAGGCAGGGCTGTAAGCGTATCTGTATGGTCTGACCAATGCGCTGCCATTGAGGCAAGTGCGGAGGTAAATCATTTCTTTTCACAAGCATTGCAACGCGATTGTCGATTGGTATACATGCCGGATTCATCTGAGCGGCCAGTGGACTTAACCTACAGTAAAACCCCTGCCATTACTGCATTTGGCGATGGGTATCCTGTGTTGCTTATTGGAACCGCTTCATTGTCTGATCTGAACTCACGTATGATTGCGGTTGGAGAAGGCGCAGTATCGTGGGATCGATTTCGACCCAATGTGGTTGTGCGAACAGAAGTTCCTTTTGATGAGGATTATTGGTCTTCATTTGAAATGGGTTCCATAATCGCCCAAGGAGTGAAGCTGTGTTCCAGATGTGTTTTTACAACCATAGATCAGCAAACCGGAATTGCTTCTAAAGAACCCTTGCGTACATTGGCGAGTTATCGCAAGATGGGAAGTAAGGTGATGTTTGGACAACACGTAATCATGAAAGCCCCAGAGGGAGAGTTGCGTGTTGGAGATGAAGTGCGCATCACGATGCGCCAACTTCCGCCTAATGCAGTATCTTGAATACAAGTTCCTTCATCAAATCACCATCGTCGGCTGATGCATTATTTACACCTTTCGATTTCTTGTCGGTATCGCGGATGTAGCCAATGATGCGCTCTACCTTTTGAGCTGTGAATTTGGTTGATGCCTCTTTGAAATCATTCAATGCCCAAGTGGTCATACCGAGTTCAGCAGCGGCATTGCGTTTATCAGGAATAGAAATATAGGCCGCCAGCTTTGCGAAATACGTGTATAGCGATGGCAGCACCATTTGTATAGGGTTTGACTTCGGGTTTGATTCAAAATAGTGAATGATGCGATTCGCCTTCATGATGTCTTTTTGACCCAGTGCTTTCTGTAACTCCCACACGTTGTAATCTTTACTGATGCCAATATTCTGCTCAATGTGTTGCGCTGTTATTTCACTGCGCTCGGGCAGAATGATTGCGAGCTTATTGATGGCGTTCACTACTTTGCTCAAATCGGTGCCCAGATATTCTGCAAGTAATTGCGAGGCGCCATGGTTGATTTTGAAATGACGCGATTGCACATAAGCCTCAATCCACTCAGCTAATTTGTAATCTTTGATTTTTTGCGAATCGAATACAACACCTATCTTCTCTAAGTTTTTATAAACCTTTTTCCTTTTATCGAGTGTTTTGTTCTTGTAGTTGAACACCAAAAGAGTTGAAGGTGTTGGTTGTTGCAAGTAATGCATGAGATGCTTCATGTCTTCATCGTCATCCTCTTTCTTGCGACTTTTCCACTCCTTCATGTCTTGCGCTTCTTTCACGATGACGACTTGCTTATCGCCCATCATGGGGAAGCTCTTGGCCAATGAAATGACTTGTTCCATGGATACATCACGACCATAAACTATGGTTTGCCCAAATGCCTTGCTTGCCTCGTCGAGCACATTGGCTTCAATGTAGTCCGTAACTACATCAATGAAGTAAGGCTCTTCACCCATAAGGAAATAAATGGGCTTGAAATTTTTGAGTTCAATATCGCGTATGATGCGCAGATGTTCCATAGTAATGTTCGATGCGTGATGATGTCGCTTTTAATCCCAGCGCAGGTGACGAACAGACTGGCCTTCGTCGCGAATTTCTTTGAGCGCTGCAATTCCCACTTTAATGTGTGAATCCACAAAATTGCTGGTAATCTTCTGATCGCTTTCACTGGTTTTTACACCCTGCGGTATCATGGGCTGATCGCTCACCAGCAATAAAGCACCGGTCGGTATTTTATTCGCGAAGCCAACCGTAAACAACGTGGCAGTTTCCATATCGATGGCCATTGCTCGTATGCGACGAAGGTATTCTTTGAACTGCACATCGTGCTCCCAAACTCGTCGGTTGGTGGTGTACACGGTGCCTGTCCAATAGTCAAGACTGAAATCGCGTATCGTTGAAGATACGGCACGTTGCAGCGTGAACGCTGGCATCGCCGGCACCTCCACAGGGAAGTAGTCGTTGCTTGTTCCTTCTCCTCGAATGGCTGCAATGGGGAGTACAAAATCACCCAATTGATTTTTCTTTTTTAGTCCACCACACTTGCCCAGGAATAGAACTGCTTTAGGCATAATCGCACTCAGTAAATCCATAATGGTTGCTGCGTTGGCGCTGCCCATGCTGAAGTTAATCATGGTTATTCCATCTGCTGTTGCCATAGGCATGGCTTTGCCTTTTCCGATAATCTCAACGTTATGCCATTCGGCAAACTTTTGAAGGTAACCATCGAAGTTGGTAAGCAGAATGTATTGTCCGAATTGTTCTAGCGTAGCACCAGTATACCGGGGCAGCCAGTTCTTCACGATTTCTTCTTTCGATTCCATTGTTGAGCTATGTGTATTTTCGTTGCCGGCTGTAAATTAAGCCGAATCAAAAGTAATCCGAATAGTGCAGAAGCTCCATTTCCCTGTTCCCTCGCTTCGTTTGAAAAAAGAAAACGATGCTGTGATGGTGTGGGATGTTGTGCGCAAAAAGTGGGTAGTGCTTACTGCGGAAGAATGGGTGCGACAACATTTGTTGCATTATCTGCAAAGTGAATTGGCTTGTCCCTTTTCATTGATGGCAGTTGAGAAGTCATTGCAGTTTAATGGAATGACCAAGCGAAGTGATTTGGTGATTTACTCAGATTCACTTCAACCTCTGCTCCTGGCAGAATGCAAAGCCCCCGAAATTCAGGTCAATCAGTCGGTGTTTGAACAGGCAGCAATGTACAATCGAACACTTGGGGTGCCATTTCTTTTGGTTACCAATGGAGTTCAAACGTTTTGTTGCCGCATCGATCAGTCAAGCGGCACGTATTCTTATCTCACTAATATTCCGCGTTACAGTGAAATGACGTCGATTCTTTAAATAAATGAATATGCTTGTTGCGGTTGAAACATGCTCTTCATACGATATTTGTCGCCACATTTTAAAAACACTATGAAGACTGAGTTGGAGAAAATTCTTTCTGTATCAGGAAAGCCAGGAATTTTCAAATTGATTACTGGTGGCAAGGCCACAATCATTGTTGAATCACTGATTGATGGTAAACGCATTCCCGTGCATCCAACACAAAAGGTTAGTGCTTTGAGCGACATTACCATGTTTACTTATGAGGATGATGTTCCATTGCGCCAGATTTTTCTCAATGCGAAAGAAGCCTTCAATGGTCAACCTGCCCCTGATCCGAAGAGTGAAGGCAAAGTGCTTCGCGAGGCCATGAAACTTATTTTGCCGGAATACGATGCAGAACGTGTCTATGATTCTGATATCAAAAAATTGCTCACCTGGTACAACATCCTTCAAGCTCAAAACATGTTGGAGTTTGAAGAACCTGCGGCAGATTCAGCTACGGAAGAATAATTATAGGGGAATCAATGCTTGACGAAAGACGCTGATACAACAGGGTTCTTCGGGTCAGAATAGCTGTAGAATCCTTCACCTTTCTTATCACCAAGTTTACCGGCTGTGACCATGTTCACCAACAGTGGACATGGAGCGTATTTCGGATTTCCGAAGCCGTCGTGCAATACGCGCAAAATGGAAAGGCAAGTATCTAGTCCGATGAAATCAGCAAGGCGCAATGGCCCCATAGGATGAGCCATTCCGAGTTTCATGATGGTGTCGATTTCTTCAACACCGGCTGTGCCTTCATACAACGTATAAATTGCTTCGTTGATCATCGGCATCAGAATTTTATTCGCAACAAATCCAGGATAATCGTTCACGGTAACCGGGATTTTACCAATAGCTTTTGAAAGATCAACAACCGTTTGGTTAACCTCATCGGTAGTTGAATATCCGCGAATCACTTCTACTAGTTTCATTACAGGAACCGGATTCATGAAGTGCATCCCGATAACATGCTGCGGACGTTGAGTTGCTGCTGCAATTCGCGTAATGGAAATAGATGAGGTATTGGTTGCTAGTATGCAGTTCGCCGGAGCAAATGAATCCAGTTGATTGAAAATCTTTAATTTCAAATCAATGTTTTCTGTAGCTGCCTCAACAATTAATTCGCGATCACTGCAGGCCGATGCCATGTCGGTGCAAAGCGCAATATTGCTGAGCGTCTTCTGCTTATCTTCTTCTGTGATTGAACCTTTGGCCACTTGTCGGTCGAGGTTTTTTCCAATGGTGGCAAAAGCCTTATCCAAAGCTTCTTGCTTCACATCGATAAGATTCACCGGGTATCCGTTTTGAGCAAAAACATGTGCGATACCATTACCCATTTGACCGGCACCAATGACTGCGATTTTCTTCATACAGAAATTTTAGTGGACGAAAATAAGTCTGACGTGCTGATTTTAGGTTGAAGTGGGCTATTGTTGCCAGCCTTCAATATTTTTACACCAAACCAACACTACATGACAAGCCCAAAGCGACTGTTTGATTTTGCCTATTATCAGTTGGAGCATTATCCCTTGCCGGAAATGATGACTTCAAAAATTGGCGATGAATGGGTAAGTATTAGCACTCAACAGTTCGTTGATCAAATGCAACTTGTGAGCCGAGGATTGCTTGCCCTCGGCGTTAAGCCCGGCGATAGGGTGGCACTCATCACTCATGCCAATCGCCATGAGTGGGATATCATGGACAATGGCATCATTCAAGTGGGTGCTGTAGATGTGCCGATCTATCCTACGATGACGCCCGATGATTGCGCCTACATATTGAATCATAGCGAGGCCAAGTTTTGTTTTGTTTCGAATGCGGAATTGTATCGGAAGATTTCGTCTATTCAATCGCAATGTGCGGCGCTCAATGGCATATACACCTTCGATCGTGTTGCTAATGCTCCGCATTGGACCGACTTGTTCACGTTAGCAGATACAGTGGAATGGGAAAGCGTGAAGAAGATAAGTGATGCAGTAGAGGAAGATGATTTGGCCACTGTGATTTATACCTCAGGAACTACGGGTTTGCCGAAGGGTGTAATGCTGAGTCATCGCAACATTGCCAGCAATGCCATCAATAGTGAAGAGCGCTTGCCTTTTCTAGAAAAGGGCAATAGCCGGTGTTTGAGTTTTCTGCCCGTCTCTCATATCTACGAGCGCATGTTGCATTACATGTATATCTCTAATGGTGTGCGCATGTATTTGAGCGGAATGGAAACCATCAAGGATGATTTGTCTGTTGCGCATCCGCAGATTTTCACCGGTGTTCCGCGCTTGTTCGAGAAATTTTACGATGGTATATACGCCAAAGGAATGGCGAATACAGGCATAAAGAAAACGCTTTTCAAATGGGCACACGACCTGGCGCTCCAGTGGGAACCTGATGGCAAGAATGGCTTACTCTATGAATTTAAATTGAAGGTCGCCAGGAAGCTGGTGTTTAGTAAGGTTAAGGCAGCCTTGGGGTTGACGGATATTCGAGCAGTTGCTTCAGGTAGCGCAGCATTGCAGATTCGCCTCGCGAAATTTTTTAACGGTGCCGGCATACCTGTACTTGAAGGTTACGGATTGACCGAAACCTCGCCGGTGATAACTGTAAATACAATGCGCTCACCCTTTATGATTCGTCCTGGTACAGTGGGCAAAGTGATTACAGGAGTGGAAGTGAAAATCGCCAGCGATGGAGAAATTCTTTGCAAAGGACCGAATGTTATGATGGGCTATTACCGAGAACCCGAGAAAACGGCAGAGGTGCTCAAAGATGGATGGTTTTATACTGGCGACATCGGTGAAGTGAATGACGATTTCTTGCGCATCACTGATCGTAAGAAGGAATTGTTCAAGACTTCGGGTGGAAAGTATGTTTCGCCTCAGGTGATTGAAAACGCCATGAAAGAGAGCTTATACATAGAACAGATAATCGTTGTTGGTGACGGTGAGAAATTTCCTGCGGCGCTTATAGTGCCCGAGATGATTGGGCTAAAGGAATGGGCAACCAAGCAAGGCGTTGCTATCGATGATGATGGAAGGTGGCTGCGCAACGAGGCTTTGCGTGAAATGATGGAAGCAGAAATCAATCGCATCAATCAACGCTTCGGCAATTGGGAGCAAGTGAAAGCGTTTTCATTGTTGCCCCGGTTATTCTCCATCGATGCCGGTGAAATAACACCGACGCTCAAATTGCGGCGCAAGCAGATTTGCGCCAATTGGAAAACAGAAATAGACGCCATTTATCACCGCCATTCAGCATGAGTTTAGTGGACAGTTTGCAATCATTCGACGAGCGTCTCTTTTGGATGCTCCACGATGTGCATAGGCCATGGCTCGACACCTGCATGTGGTATGTGAGCAAGATGTTTTTCTGGATTCCTGTTTATGTGATTCTACTGGTTGCTATGTATCGTCGGCTATCAGGCGCCAGGTTCATTACTGCGCTTATCGCTTTGACATTGTTGCTATTTCTCACCGACTTTGTTGCTGTGCACGCCGTAAAAGAAACTGTTCAGCGATTGCGACCAAGTCGCAATCCGGTTTTTGAGCATCTTGTTCATCTGGTAAGCGATGAAAATGGCAATCTATATCGCGGGGGCATGTATGGCTTTTTCTCCAACCATGCTTCCAACTATGCCGGTGTTTGCACCTTGTTTATGCTCATGATGCGCCCGCTGAGCAAAGTGGCTGTTGTTGCTTTAATCGCTTGGGTGGTGCTCATTTCGTATAGCCGCATTTACCTCGGCGTTCATTATCCACTGGACATACTGGCGGGATGGATGTATGGTGCGCTATGCGGCTGGATTATTTTTAGATTGGTTGATGTGATAACACGTAAATCAACTACACGATGAATGCACTGTTTGTTTTTGTAGGCGGTGGATTGGGTTCTTTGCTCCGGTATGGGTTGGGAATTTCTTTTCAATCCTTAGCATCGCCTTTTCCATGGGCTACCCTTTGTGCCAATGTTATTGCCGCCGCTCTCATAGGTATTCTTCATGCGCAGGGCGTGAAGTTTTCTGCGGCTCCTGTCTGGTTTTTTGCTGCTGTAGGTTTTTGCGGAGGATTGAGCACGTTTTCAACCTTCAGTTTGGAAACGGTGCAGCTTTTTAAGCAAGGCCAGATTCAATGGGCCGTTATCAATGTTGTTGTAAGCGTTGCTCTCAGTCTAGGACTTGTGTTCCTGGCCATGAAATGGCTCGGTAGCGAATAGGAATTGATTGTGTAAAATCCTGCTTATTTCTTCAAGAGTTATCGTGAACTTGATTAAGAGTGCGGGCTAATTTAGCCTCATGAAATCAATCCTCAGAATTGTTTATTTGGCCATGCCGCTGCTGTTGCTTTCGGCTTGCGCCACGTCACAACCGGCGAGTAAAACTGCGGCGGTAAACATCAGCAGTTCTCCCAAATTAATTATCGGCATCACTGTGGATCAGATGCGATACGATTATCTGCAGCGCTATTGGAATGACTTTACCGATGGTGGGTTCAAGCGATTGGTGGGCGAAGGTTTTATCTGCCACAACTTGCATTACAACTATATGCCGACCTACACAGGACCTGGACATGCTTCCATATTTACCGGAACAACTCCGGCATATCATGGCATTATTGAAAACGATTGGTATGAGCGAAGCAGCAACAGCGTGATCTATTGCTCGTCAGATTCAATGATGAAGGGAGTGGGCACATCGGCTAAGGCCGGACAAATGTCTCCTCATTACCTTACAGCTTCTACCGTGGGTGATATGTTGAGCTTGCATACCAATCGACGAGGTAAGGTTTTCGGAATTGCAATGAAGGACCGCGGTGCGATTCTCCCTGCAGGCCGCACAGCCGACGCGGCCTATTGGTTTGTGGGTGCCGATGAAGGTGTTTGGGCAACAAGCTCTTGGTATATGCAAACATTGCCTGAATGGGTCAACGCATTCAATCAGAAAAAGCAGGCCGATGATTATCTGTCGAAGCCGTGGAATTTGCTTCGCTCTGAAGCTGCTTATGATGAAAGTTCGGAAGACAACAACGCTCACGAAACGCCTTTTAAGGGAACTACCCGCCCCACGTTCCCATACGATTTGCCGCAATTGAAGGCCGCCAACGGTAACTACGAGCTTATCAAGGCAACTCCATTCGGCAATTCACTCACACTCGACTTCGCCAAGGCATTGATAGAAAATGAGCAGCTCGGAAAGGATGCAATTGCCGACATGTTGTGTATGAGTTTTTCTTCTACAGATTATATCGGCCATCAGTTTGGGATGCATGCGCGCGAAACGCAAGATTGCTATTTGCGATTGGATGAAGAGCTCGCTGATTTTTTGAAATATCTCGATCAGAAAATGGGTGAGGGCAACTACCTCATCTTTTTATCAGCCGATCATGGCGGCGCTCCAACTCCTAGCTACACGGCCAAGTCTCAGGCTATCGGAGGATATTGGAAAAGCGACAAGTTGGAATTGATGTTGGAAGATACGCTTGCCAAGAAATATGGCGCAGGTGATTGGATACTGAACGAGAGCAACCAAAACGTTTTTTTGAATCGCAAATTGATAGCTTCGAAAAAACTCAGCTTGAAAGAAGTGCAGTATGAGGTAGCCACGATGGCGCTTGATCTTCCGGAGGTGCATATGTCGTTCACCGCTTCCGATTTGGCACAATTCCGCGGCGGCGATCAGGTGAAGAGCATGATTCAAAACGGATTCGATACCCAGCGTTCGGGCGATGTTATCTATGTGCTCAAGCCCGGCTATATCGAATATGGAATGACCGGCACCACGCACGGTTCGCCTTTTGCGTACGATAGTCATGTGCCTGCTATTTTCTTTGGCGCAGGCGTGAAGCGCGGTGAAACATTTCAGAAGTATTCTATAACAGACATAGCTCCAACAGTGAGCATGATGAGCGGATTGCCTTTGCCTGATGCTTGCACGGGAGTTCCCATTGTTGAATCCATAGCTCCAAGAAAATGATTCATTACACGGTTCGCAGCGAACATTCGCATCGCCACTTCATTCAGTTTGAAGCACGCTTTGAAACACATGGCAGAAGTTCGATGGCGTTGCAATTGCCTTCTTGGCGGCCGGGCAGGTATGAGCTCGGAAATTTTGCGAAGAATATTCACGGCTGGATGGCACGCACGGCGGATGGTCGCTCACTGAATTTTCGCAAGACCACAAAAGATTTGTGGTTGGTGGATACGCAGGGTGCCGATTCCATAGTCATCCATTACAATTATTACGCAGCTGATTTGAATGCAGGGTCTTCTTTTTTGGATGAAGATCAGCTCTACGTGAATCCGGTGAACTGCTTTTTCTATGATGTGGATCGCCCCGATGAGTCGTATCGAATTGAGTTGAACTTGCCGGTGGGATACCGCATTGCTTGCGGATTGGAAAAGGAAAGCGATCATGTGCTTTTGGCGAAGTCGTTTGATGAGCTTGCTGATTCTCCTTGGATTGCGAGCGCATCGGTGAAGCAATTGACCTATCACGTCAATGATGTGGCCTATCACTTATGGATACAAGGTGAAGTGAAATTGGATGAGGCTCGTTTGCTCAATGAATTTATAGCCTTCACGAAAACGCAAATTGCCATCTTCGGCGATATCCCATGCCGGGAGTATCACTTCTTATTTCACTTTGTGCCTTATTTCCTAAGGCATGGCGTGGAGCATAGCAATAGCACTGTAATAGCCATGGGACCTGCAGCCGATTTTCAGCAAGATCATCTCTTCAAAGACTTGTTGGGCATCAGTTGTCATGAGCTCTTTCACACGTGGAATGTCAAGAATATTCGTCCGGTGGAAATGATGCCCTATGATTTTACGCGTGAGAATTACTCAGAGTCGGGTTTCGTTTATGAAGGCGTAACGACTTATTACGGTGATATGCTCTTGTGGAGAAGCGGCGCTATCAGTGATGAAGAGTGGTTTGATATGATCAACGGCCATTTGCAGGATCACTTTAGCAATCATGGCAGACACAATTTATCGGTATCACAAAGCAGTTGGGATACATGGTTGGACGGTTATGTGCCTGGTATTCCTTGGCGCAAGGTTTCCATCTACAATGAAGGTTTCTTGATTGCGTTGATTTGCGATTTGACGCTGATTCAAACATCGCAGAATCGCAATTCTCTCGATCATGTGATGAGAGATTTATATGAGCGTTTCGGTAAAATGCGCAAGGGTTATTCGAAGGTGGATTACCAATTGCTTATTGCTCAATATGCTCACGATGCCTTGGATGATGTGTTTGAAGAGTTGGTCAATGGAACATCCGGGTATTTGCCGTTTCTACAAAGCGCATGTGCAATTGCTGGATTACAAATACAAGCCAATCCTTCGAGTAAGTTAGCAGAGTCGGCTTATGGAATGAGCGTGGATGAAGGCAATCAGAAAGTAAGCATCACGGCTGTAGTTCCTGACTCTCCTGCGGATAAGTCGGGCTTGTGGTATGGCGATGAAATTATCGCAGTCAATAATCAATCGCCCTATAAGAATTTCCAGTATGTGTTGCGCATGTGCGGTGGTTCAGCCGATTTGATCGTGCAGCGCAAGGGTAAATTGATGACGATTTCTATTCAAGCCGACGGAAATGTATGGCTGAAAAAATACCGTTGTGAGCGCATGGCAGAAACTACGCCTGAGGCACAGTCTTGTTGGACTACATGGAAGCACGGCGTGTCGAACTGATTAAACACCCATGGCTGAAGGCAGTTGCTGCGCCATGTAATCAAATAGATTCTTCAACGGTCCTTTCACCATCATTTCTAAGAACGGATTGATTTGCGCATCGCATATCAGTTGTCCTGTTGTGTGTGCGCCTGATTCGTTCAACTCTACGCGCAATGTAAAAGGAAAGGGCGAACCTGCGCTGCTAGCGTAAGTAATGGTTTGAAAAGGATGACTTTCTTTTACTTCCAGTCCTATGGTGTAGGCATTTTGAATCTTAAAGCTGCAGGAATTTTCATCGGATTTCCATTCACTGTACTTCCCGGCAGGCAGCAGTTTTTCAATATTCGACATGTTGCACAGAAAGCCATGCACTTCGGCGATGGGAGCGTTAACTGTGGTGGATTGACTTTCGATATGGGTCATGGGTGAATGGCGTTATTTGATGGCTGCAGTGAATTGTTCGCTCCATTGTTCGGGGCTCGACTTCCAATTGGCAAGTGTGCTATGCTGTGTTGAGTTGATGTAGTTGGATTGAACTGCTTGCGCGAGAAGCGCATCGTAGTTGCTGAGAGTTTGCAACGCGCAATGCGCATCTATGAAGTTCTTTTTCGCTTTTTCAAAACCGTAAGTGAAAATGGCAACCATGCCAATTACATCGGCGTTTTGTTCACGAAGAGCTTGGACTGCATTTAGACTGCTTGATCCGGTTGAAATCAAATCTTCAATCACAACCACTTTTTTTCCGGGCTCTAAAACGCCTTCGACTTGATTGCCGAGGCCATGTTTTTTGGGTTCGCTGCGAACATAGATAAAAGGTAAGTTCATCGCTTCTGCAACGAGTGCTCCGATAGCTATTCCGCCTGTGGCAACGCCAGCAATGATATCGGGATTGGGATAGGACTCTTCAATCGAAGCAACGAATGCATCACGAATGAAGCGGCGCACATCAGGATAGGAAAGAGTTTTGCGGTTGTCACAGTAAATGGGCGATCTCATTCCGGAGGCCCAAGTGAAGGGATTCTCCGGGTTGAGTTTTATTGCTTGTATTTGAAGCAGGAATTCAGCTACTTTTAACGCTCGATCTTGACTATTCATGGCTCAAAAGTATAAAGTTTATTTTGCCAATCGTCCGGTAGTTTTCACTGAAATTGAGGAACTACCCGTTGATGCTTTTGCCCATGAGTCATTTGTTTCTCAAGGGAAAATGGACACGGCACTTATTGAGAATGCGATTAGTCGTGGTGCCAGGAGTATACATGTCCGTTGTGCTGATCTTGCTGAATCATGGTCGGCATTCTGCGAGCAGTTTACGCTCATTCAGGCGGCAGGTGGTGTTGTGCGCAATGCAAATGATGAGGTGCTTTTCATCTATCGATTGGATAAATGGGATTTACCCAAAGGAAAGGTTGAAAAAGATGAAGCTATTGATGCGGCAGCATTACGAGAGGTAGAAGAAGAATGCTCAATCGGTAATCTTCTATTGAAGCAACATCTCATCACCACCTATCATACCTACATACAAGATGGAGTGCCCATTTTGAAATCAACCGATTGGTTTTTGATGTTCTACAGCGGTGCTGAAACGCCGAAGCCTCAGTTAATCGAGGGAATAACAAAGGTGGAATGGATGCATCCCGAACATTGGACTGTCGTGCAGCGCAATACGTATCCTTCGGTTCTTGATGTTATGCAGGCATACACCAATCATGGTTCGATTTAGTCTGCCTTCGTGATCACTTTAGTGTCGTAAGCGTTGTTCCCGAATTGTGCTTGAATGAAATAAAGTCCGTTCGCCCATTCCGAAGTCACAATAACCATTTGGCCTGTGCTTGTTTTGAATTCACTCATTACTTCACCCACGCTATTCATGATTCGGATGTAGGAAACTTGACCCAAGTCAAATTGCAATGTGAGTTGATCAGATACAGGATTGGGATAAGCAAGCCACGCGTTATTTCGAGAGAAGGAATTCACATTTGTGGTGCAGATTCCCGGTATGTAGGAACTGACGCCATACCAATTGACGGCCTCGCATGAATTGTTGTAAGTCACACCGTCGCAACCGCAAACAGGATCAATCACGGCAATACAAAAGATGTCTGGATTAATCAATGTGCTATCAATGCAAGTTGTATCGGTTACACAACCGACATTGCAATCGGCTTCGTTGGTAAAGAAATACGCGCTGTAATCGTAGCCGTTTTGTCCTAGGTAGCTGCACCCGCTGAGCATTTCACATCCCGATTCTAAACGGCCCCAGCCCAATACCATTTCGCAATCACCGAAGTTGGTAGAAATGGGAATGACCATGCAGTTGGAATGTGAGCAATCGCCCAACGAATAGGTTGTGACACCGCCCATGTAATATGCCATGCAGTTGTTGCTATAGGTTACGCCGTTGCATCCACAGACGGGATCTAAACTCGGCGCGCAATCCACCAGGTAACCCTGCTCAATCTGCCAATAGTTGATGCAATCTGTTGTGGGTTGTCCGCATGTTTGTTGGCATTCCCAGGGACTTTGATAAAAATTTGGAGAGTAATCAATGTTGCCGATCACATATCCGCAGCCACTCATAGGAGCGCAGCTATTGCCCATCCAAGTGTAGCCTAGAAACATATCGCATAGGCCGAAGTCTAATCCACTCATGTCTATACACCCACTGCCCGGCTGACATTCGCCATCGGTGTATGATGTGACTCCACCATAATAAGTAGCCTCACAACCGTTGCCATACGTTACCCCATTGCAGCCGCAAACGGGAGCGTAGATAAGCGGGCATGCGGCAGACAAATCAATGAGTGAGCTATCGACGCATTCTTGCGCAGTCATGGAATATTGGAGCGCCGTTAGAGCGATTAATAAAAAAGAGTAGGTGCGCATTTTGAGGGTTGCTTGTTGTTGTGAGAACTGAAATTACCCAACTGCCATCCGTTTTTCTATGACAATTATTGTGTATTATTGACTACATTAGCCTGTAGTAGGTTGTTCGCTTACTTAAAATTAATCATGCTCAACAAGTTTTCGCTGCTGGTTGTTTTGGTTATGCTCGCTCCGGGTGTTCATGCCCAGTTGGAACGTGTGGGCACACCTATGTCATGGACACAGTCTGTAGCGATTGATTTCGAAAACGAGATACTTGCTCAACCGGATGTGCAATCCTTACTCGGTGAAGACGCTATGTTGGATGAAGATCGGTCGAGTACATATCGATTTGCTTTCGCCCGGCAAGTGAATTGGAACTTGATGAATAGTGGCACTTGGGTTAATCTGCCCAATGGGGATCGCCTATGGATGTTGAGTATAGAATATCCGGGAGCATATTCAATTTCAGTGACACTTGATAATTTACACGTGCCACACGGTGGTAAGCTCTACATTTATTCAGAAGATCATCAGGATTATCTCGGGCCTATTACTGAAGCGGAGAATCGAGATTTTGAATTGGGATTGCCACATATCAAAGGGTCGAAAATCATTGCCGAGTATTACGAGCCAAGCGAGCAAAGAGGCCGAAGCAATTTTACAATTGCTCAAGTTGCCGGTTCCTATCGGAGCATGGCAACCGAGGCTGCTACTCTTGCCCCCTGTCAAGAGCTCGTTGAGTTTCATCATGCTTCTGTTGCTATGTCTAATGCTTCTGCTTCTGTGGTGCGCATACTCATGGATCATGGGCAACGATATGCCACAGGTGTATTGGTGAATAATGCGTCCAACGACGCTACGCCCTATGTGCTTATGGCTGCCGATGCAGTATTGGGCTCACCGGGTTCATTTGTTTTTCAATTTGAATACACTTCGGTATGTTTGAATAGTGTCGAAAATTGTTCTGAAAAATCCATATGCGGCGCTGAATTGCGCATGTTGGATCAGGAGCGAAATGTGGCTTTGTTGCAACTCCTCAAAAAACCCAAAAGCGATTGGGGTGCATTTTACTCGGGTTGGCGTTTGACTGAAAGCACAGGGAATAGGTTTCGGTGTGTTCAGCACGCTAAAGGCCTTCCGCAAACGATGACTGTATATGGCGGAGAGTTTATGCCTGTGCTTCAAGACGAACAAATGATGCAGGGATTGAGCGTCTTGGAGCTCGGACAAACTGATGCCGGAAGTGTAGGCAGTCCAATTTTTGATGAGGATTGGAATTTGATTGGACTTTTCCGCGGTGGAAATGCACGATGTAATGGTAATGGTGGTATGGATCGTTTTGTTCTGATGAATGAGTTTTGGTCAGAGGTCCGCACCTTCTTAGATCCGGGCAATCGTGATACCGATAAAATACCAGGATTGCTTCCGACTCCTTTGGTGGCAAGCCCCGAATCAATCAATGGACTGGTTGTATATCCGAATCCGGCATGTGAGCGATTTTCATTGACTTGTGAAAGTGCGGAAACGATTCATTCGATTGAATTGATGAATGCACAAGGTGCATTGGTCAAGTCATTCAAACAAGTATCAAACTTGGCTATAGGAGATTTGCCTGTTGGCGTGTACACTGTGCGTGTGCAATGCGCAAGTGGAGTTCATGCGCTGCCGCTGTTCATTTCAGCGAAATAAAAAAGCCACGACATGCGTGGCTTTTGAAATTCATTAATATGTTGGTGGATCAATCCTCGTCGTCTTCACCGCCATCGTCTTCTGCAACATCAACGTCGTCATCGTCGCTGTCATCCATATCATCTAAATCGTCTTCTCCGCCTTCTTCTTTGAAGCTTTCGAACTCCGACATAGCTGCGCCTTCGTTGTCTTGGTTTTCTTCATCATCAACCTTCATGTTCTTATCAACCTTGAACAGATAGATAGTATCATCGGTGCGCACTTCAAGTGCTTTGATGAATTGACCTTTGGGTGTAACAAATGACACGAGGTTTTCATTTTCAAACCCATTCGGGTAATGCTCGTTGATCAAATCGATGTGCTCTTGGGAGAGCGTGTTGTAGTCTTTGATGACTCTTTTAATGGGAGCGGCCATAACCGATAGTTTTCGTTTTTACTGATTTAATATCCATGCAAATATGAGGGGAGCAACAATAGTTGCGTCACTTTCTACAATAAATTTTGGTGTAGTGATGTCGAGCTTGCCCCAAGTGATCTTTTCGTTGGGCACTGCACCGCTATAACTGCCGTAGCTTGTGGTGCTATCGCTAATCTGACAGAAGTAGCTCCAGAACGGGATATCGTGCATTTCCATGTCTTGATAAAGCATGGGGACAACGCAAATCGGGAAGTCTCCGGCTATACCGCCACCAATTTGAAAGAAACCAACACCTTTACCCGCAGAGTTATCGATATACCATTTAGCCAACCAGGTCATGTACTCAATTCCACTCTTCATGGTTGAAGGGCTTAACTCTCCTTTGATGCAATAGCTTGCGAAGATGTTGCCCATCGTGCTGTCTTCCCAACCCGGAACAATAAGAGGCAAATTGCGCTCTGCTGCGGCTAGCATCCATGAGTTTTTCGGGTCAATCTGGTAATATTGTTCCAACACTCCACTGAGGAGCATCTTGTACATGAATTCATGCGGGAAGTAGCGCTCACCTTTGTCGTTGGCATCTTTCCAAAGGGCGTGTATATGTTTCTGCAAACGGCGGAAGGCTTCTTCTTCCGGAATGCAGGTATCTGTAACACGGTTGAGACCACGCTCGAGTAAATCCCACTCCTGCTGAGGTGTGAGATCTCGGTAGTTGGGCACACGCTCATAATGATTGTGGGCCACCAGGTTCATCAGGTCTTCTTCGAGGTTGGCTCCTGTGCAAGAAATGATGTCAACTTTGCCTTGACGAATCATTTCTGCCAGCGATATACCCATCTCGGCTGTCGACATAGCGCCGGCGAGGGTAATCATCATCTTTCCGCCTTCAAGCAAGTGTTGCTCGTAGCCTTTTGCTGCATCGACCATTGCCGCTGCATTGAAGTGCAGGTAGTTGACCTGCATGAACTCTCGTATTGAACTGTATTTACTCATCGTTGTTGGGGTGGAAGTTGCGAATAAATCCCGCTTTTTATCCGCGGCAAAAATGGAAAAATCAACGTGGATTTGAACATTTTTTTTTGAAAATCGGGAAACACGTTCAGATTTAGCCTTAGCGGCGTCCTTTGGAGTGCAACACAATGCGCATGATGTAGGAAATTACTGCGCGCCTAACCTTGTTGTCGTGTTCCTTATTGAGCGTGTCGTTGAGGATGTACTGGAACTTGAATGTACAATGGTCGTGCTTGATGATATTCACTTTAAGTACCATGCTGCCCTCTTGAATGAGGGGTTGCAAATCCTTCAAGGCAAAAATGATTTCACGCTCGAGCTTTTCGAGATGGTCGATGTGACTTACATCGAGATCGAAATCAATACTGCTCTTTTTGAGTTCACGACGAGTGTAGTTGATGATTTCGCTTGTGAATACGCTACTGTTAGGGATGTAAACAATATCATCGTCCTCGTTTAAGAGATGCACATTCGAAAGGGTTATATCTATGATTTTTCCTCTGCTCGCTGCGATTTTTACCGTGTCGCCAATATTGACAATGCGCGCGAATGTCATGTACATTCCGTTGATGAGATTGGAAATGTAGTCTTTCGTAATAAGCACTAGCGCAGCAGCAAGCAGACTTAATGTTGTAATGGCTTCCTTTACGCTGATGGCAAACAAGGATAACAGCACCACGCCAAACAACAAGGTGTACACGATGCGTGCTATCTGTGAAAGTCCCACCGTGAAGTTGTCTTTTTTCACGCCGCCTTGCGGTCGATAAAAAGCAATGGTCATCAATCGTGCAGCCTCTATAGCCAGGAATGCTGCTATAACATGGTAAAGCGTTGATGAAAACTTATCAGGCGGATCGAACTGGTCGACGAGGGTAATGAAACTCTTACGCAAACTAACCAACACGGTGAGGAGCACAGTCGCATTTACGCCTTTGGAAAAAGTAAACAGTTTCATGGATGCGGCAAGTTATTCAATCAATCGTAATAGCCGAGGATCTCAAGCACATCTTTAGGCCTTTGTTCGGGCGCCCAGAGTTTATACTTGAGCTTTCCTTTTGCATCACGGTCAATCAAAATATGCTTGGGCTGCGGCATAAGGCAGTGATGAATTCCGCCGAAACCGCCGAGTGTATCTTGATAAGCACCGGTGTTGAAGAAGCCGATATATTGGTCTTGATCCGGATAGTATTTGGGTAAATAAATGGCGTTGGTATGCTGCTCAGAATTGTAGTAATCGTCGCTATCGCAAGTGAGTCCGCCCAAGAATACACGCTCATAGTTTTCATTCCAGTTGTTGACAGGAAGCATAATGAAACGCTTATTGATGGCCCAGCTATCCGGAAGTGTGGTCATGAACGACGAGTCAATCATGTTCCATTTTTCGCGGTCGTTTTGCTCTTTTTGATAAAGGATTTTATAGAGTGCACCGCCGCTTTCTCCTACTGTGAACGATCCGAATTCTGTATAGATGTGAGGAACCGGAACACCGGCGTCGTCGCAGGCATTCTTCACCTGACGCAAAATCTCGGTCACCATGTATTGATAGTCGAACGAATAGGCCAATGAGTTCTTAATCGGAAAACCGCCGCCGATGTTGAGGCTGTCAACGGTTGGGCAAATCTCACGCAATTCGCAATACACCTTCAAACACTTGATGAGCTCGTTCCAGTAGTAGCTCGTGTCTTTGATGCCTGAGTTGATGAAAAAGTGAAGCATCTTCAAATTGAGATGCGGATTTTCATGAATGGATTTCTTGTAGAAGCGAACAATTTCCTTGTAGCCAATGCCGAGTCGTGACGTATAAAACTCGAACTTGGGCTCTTCTTCACTGGCTATGCGAATACCAATGTTCATTGGCTCCTGAACGAGTTGCTCGAAGGTTTGGAATTCGTACTTGTTGTCGATCACGGAAATGATGTCCTTATAACCATCTGCGTGCAAATCGAAAATCTTTTTTACGTATTCATCTTTCTTGAATCCGTTGCAAATGATGCGTTGCGATTTATTGATTTTGCCCAGTGTGGCTAGTCGGCGAATCAAATCGATATCATAGGCAGAAGAGGTTTCAATGTGGATGTTGTTTTTCAGCGCCTCTTCCAACACATAGCGAAAGTGCGAGCTCTTCGTGCAATAGCAGTAATGGTAATCACCTTCGTAACCTACCTCGTTGCGCGCTATGCGAAACCACTCTTTTGCGCGCTTAATGTTCTGGCTGATTTTCGGTAAATAGGTAAACTTTAATGGCGAGCCATATTTCTCAATCAATTCCATGAGTGGAATACCATGGAATAATAGATTGTCTTTGTCCAGTTGAAATTCTTCTTGGGGCCACTCGAAGGTGTGCTCTACCAGGTCGATGTATTTTGTTTTCATGAATGCTTGTATTCTGAGGGTTTATGAATGCAATGATCGAATGAGCGATGGTCTGTATGAAACCACGACCCACGGTCATTCCCATCAGATACGGATGAAAATGTGTTCAGGCTGAAACTGGCAATTTTTCATGAAAATGAAACGTCTTTTTTGTGCGTTGCAATTTTACGCCAAACTGAGCATAAACACAACTGTAAAGACAGGTGGATATTCAAGGTTGGCCCGACCAAGGCTGCTCATGGGCAATGAGTTGAACGGTTTCTTTGTTGAGCAAACGGTGACCCGCAGCCGGCAAATGCACGCGCGGCTTGGTGATGAAATAGCGTGTGAGTTGTGAAGCCAAACGCGGAGGAATGATGGCGTCGTAGGCACCAAAAATGAGCAATAGCCGTGTGTGATATTGCTGAATGTTGGTGGCTACAATGCGCAGATTAGGAAACAGCTCGCGGTGCGCTAGCCAAGCGTCATATACCAATTGCCTTTTGGCCTGTGTTTCAAGCTGCACATACACAAAACGATGCAGCTTCTCATTGAGGATATGCATGCGCTTCAATACATCTGCTGCGCGCAGGAGCCAAGCAGGATTTTGGATGATGCGTCGATACATTACGCGTCCTAGCTTGGTTTCGCTGACGAAGCGATAAAGCAAATTAACCTTTAAACCATCGGGGGCAATGAGCGTGAGAGAGTGTATGCATTCGGGCATGAGTTGCATCATCACCATGGCCAAACGACCACCCATGCTGTAACCCACTAAATGGAAATGAGTGATGTTCAGAGTCGACATCAATTGACGAATCAGCTCACACCACTCCGAAGCTTTCAGCGGTTCTTTGCTTAATCTGTTCTTCGGAAAAATGCTGTTTCCATGAGCAAAGAGATTTATGGCAACCAAGCGCTGATGAGGCGCAAGCAAGGCTTGGAAAATATCGAAGTCGGATGCTTCTCTGCCGAAGCCATGCAAACAGAGCACTACTTCTTTACCTGTGCCCATCTCGAAATATTCAAGCTGCAAATCTGCGACGGTTATGGTATTGCGTTGCTGCATGTGTTACTTTCTTAATGCCCAGTTCTCCATCATTTTGAAACCTTGAACCGTCATGATGCTTTCGGGGTGAAACTGAATGCCACGCACGTCATATGTTTTGTGCCTCAATGCCATTACCTCCCCCTGAGCATCGGTGGCGAGTATTTCGAGACAATCCGGCCAAGGATTGGCGCTCACAACCCAGGAATGGTAGCGACCAACCTCGCAGGGGAATTGGATGTCGCGGAAGATGTAATCATCGGCTTGCAAAAGAATATCAGCGCTCACTCCGTGATGCACTGCCGGTAAATTCTTGAGCGTTGCACCAAATGCGAGTCCTATGGCTTGATGACCCAGGCAAACTCCTAAAATTCTTTTCTTGTGGGCATACGTTGCAAGGGTATCCATAGTGATGCCTGCCTGCTGCGGTAGACCCGGGCCTGGCGATAGCACAATTTGGTCGTAGTCGTCCAACGCTTCAACGGCAACCGCATCGTTGCGCACTACATCCACCCGCGTATTCAGAATGGCTTCTAAATAGTGGTGCAGGTTGTAGGTAAAGCTATCGTAGTTGTCTATGATGATGGTTTTCATACCAGGCAGAGAGGTCAAAGATAGCGACACGCTTGTTTTTACTGCGTTTCTACACTTATTCACACATTGTTTGAAATCTCTTGCGGATGAGCTACACATGGCTTCCTATCTTCGCGCCGCAATCGCCTATTATTCATTTTTGTTTAACTGATCGGAACCGGTCAGATAAAAAAAAAATGCCCAAAGACAACTCCATTCAGTCGGTCCTTATCATTGGTTCTGGACCTATAGTTATCGGTCAAGCTTGCGAATTCGACTATAGTGGCTCACAAGCTGCTCGCTCGCTCCGCGAAGAAGGAATCACTGTTACACTTATCAATAGCAATCCTGCAACGATCATGACCGACAAGGTTGTGGCTGATAACGTGTATCTCTTGCCTCTTGAAACGGCGAGTATTATTCAAATCTTGAATGAACATAAGATTGATGCTGTGTTGCCTACCATGGGCGGACAAACGGCATTGAACCTTGCGATTCAATGCGAGGAGATGGGAATTTGGGAAGAGTATGGTGTACGCATGGTGGGTGTTGATACCAAGGCCATCGAGATTACTGAGAACCGCGAAGCCTTCCGAAAACTAATGGGCGAAATTGATGTGCCCATGGCTCCTCAACGCACGGCAAAGAGTTTTTTGGAGGGAAAGGAAATTGCTCAGGACTTTGGTTTTCCGCTGTGTATTCGTCCTTCATATACGCTTGGCGGAAGCGGGGCAGCGCTCGTGCATGTGCAGGCTGATTTTGATAAACTCCTTGACCGCGGTTTGCATTTGTCTCCTATTCACGAAGTGATGATTGACAAGGCATTGATGGGCTGGAAGGAATTTGAACTTGAATTGCTCCGCGATGCTAACGATAACGTAGTGATTATTTGCTCAATCGAAAATTTTGATCCGATAGGCATTCATACCGGAGATAGCATTACTGTTGCGCCGGCCATGACATTGTCGGATACCACCTATCAGAAAATGCGCGATATGGCCATTCGCATGATGCGCGCCATCGGAAATTTCGCGGGTGGTTGCAACGTACAGTTTGCCGTGAGCCCCGACGAAAAGGAAGATATCATTGCTATTGAAATCAATCCGCGTGTTAGCCGCTCTTCGGCTCTGGCCAGCAAGGCCACAGGATATCCGATTGCTAAGATTGCATCGAAGCTTGCGATCGGATACCATCTCGATGAATTGCAAAATCAAATCACCAAGTCCACTTCGGCTTTCTTCGAACCCACGCTCGACTACGTAATCGTGAAAATTCCGCGCTGGAATTTTGACAAGTTTCCTGGAAGCAACCGTGAACTCGGTTTGCAAATGAAAAGCGTAGGCGAGGTGATGGGTATTGGTCGCAGCTTCCAAGAAGCGTTGCAGAAGGCTTGTCAATCGCTCGAAATAAAGCGCAATGGATTGGGTGCTGATGGCCGTGAGTTGCGCGATCAAGCGCAGTTGCTGACATCAATCGAGAAGGCCAGTTGGAATCGCTTGTTTCATGTGTATGACGCCATGAAACTTGGAATTCCATTTAAAACCATTCAGGAGAAGACTCGCATCGACCCTTGGTTTTTACGCCAGATAGAGGATATGATTTCTACTGAACGTCGCATCGAGAAATTTGATATCCACTCGGTGCCTCACGAAATCATGTTTGAAGCGAAGCAAAAGGGTTATGCCGACAGGCAGGTTGCTCATTTGTTGCGGTGCCTTGAAAGCGAGGTGTACAAGAAGCGCAATGATATGGGTATTAAGCGCGTCTACAAGTTGGTGGATACATGCGCTGCTGAATTTGAAGCGAAGACGCCGTATTACTACAGCACGTTTGAGCTGGAAAATGAAAGCGTGGTGAGTGATCGCAAAAAGGTCGTAGTGCTCGGCAGCGGTCCAAACCGCATCGGACAAGGTATAGAGTTCGATTACTCTTGCGTGCATGGCGTTCTGGCAGCGCGCGAGTGCGGTTACGAAACCATCATGATCAACTGTAATCCTGAGACGGTATCGACGGATTTTGATACAGCCGATAAGCTCTACTTCGAGCCGGTATTTTGGGAACATATCTACGACATCATACAGCACGAAAAACCGGAAGGCGTGATAGTGCAATTGGGTGGTCAAACGGCCTTGAAGCTGGCTGAGAAGCTGGAGAAGTATGGTGTAAAAATCATCGGTACTGATTTCAAATCGCTAGACTTAGCCGAGGACCGCGGAAGTTTCTCCACGTTGCTCCAAGCGAATAATATTCCCTACCCGAAATTTGGTGTGGTTGAAAGCGCGGAACAGGCCATAGAGTTGTCGAGAGATCTTGGTTTCCCTCTGCTGGTGCGTCCGAGTTATGTGTTGGGTGGGCAGAAGATGAAAATCGTGATCAATGAATCTGAACTCGAGGAGCATGTGGTAAATATTCTAAACGACATGCCCGACAATAAGATTTTGCTTGATCACTTCCTGGAAGGAGCTATCGAAGCTGAAGCAGATGCCATTTGCGATGGCGAGGATGTATACATCATAGGCATCATGCAACACATTGAACCGGCAGGCATTCACAGCGGTGATTCATACGCGGTGTTACCTCCTTACAATCTTGGCGATTTTGTGATGACACAAATTGAGGAGCACACACGCACCATTGCGATGGCGTTGAATACGGTTGGACTCATCAACATACAATTCGCCATCAAAGATGATTTGGTCTATATCATTGAAGCAAATCCACGTGCATCGCGAACGGTTCCATTCATCGCAAAGGCCTATGATGAGCCTTATGTGAATTATGCAACCAAGGTGATGCTCGGTGCGAAGAAGGTGCGCGATTTTAATTTTGCGCCGAAACGAAATGGCTATGCGATCAAGATTCCGGTCTTCAGTTACGAGAAATTCCCTGAGGTGAAAAAGGAACTTGGACCGGAAATGAAGAGCACCGGCGAAGCCATTCGATTCATCAAAGACCTTCGTGATCCTTTTTTCCGTCAGATTTATGCTGAGCGCAATCTTTATCTCAGTAAGTAATTCTTACCGTTTTATGATTCGCCCCGTGTGTGTTTGCGACACGCCAATGATGCTGTAGGTGTACACTCCTGATGCCCATGATGAAGCGTCGACACGCATGTTGGTTGCATTGCTATTGGCTGAGTAAATCACTTTTCCCTGCATGTCGTAAATGCTGATTCTGCTGATTACTTCGTTGGCAGAAATCCGAAGTTCTTGGTCTTCCATCATCGGGTTCGGGTAAACAAGCACACCTAAATCAAAGTGCAACTCTTCTGTATTATTTACAGCAAGACTTCCGGTTGCAGAACAGCCATTGGCATCTTGAATCACATACGTGTAGTTGCCGTTGGATGCTATGTTGATTGCTGTCCCGTTGAGCGATCCTTCGGGCGTTTGCCACGTTATGATGTATGGCGCTGTGCCTCCTTCGATGCTGAGAGAAAGTTCATCGCCATTGTCTGTGCCATTGCCGTCATTGTCATTAACTGAAAAGGAGGATTGAATCCAAGTTGGCGTATTGATGGTGAACTGCGCACTTTGCGCCACTGCACAAGCTTGGTCTGAAGCAATTGTGAGTGTGTAGGTACCCGCACTAAGTTCCGATTGGCTGGAAGTTGTAGGGCCATTGCTCCAGTTATACGCTAATGTTCCTTCGCCTATTGCATCAATAGAAATGCTGCCGTTATTCAATCCGTAGCATGTAATATGTTCAATGTCGAAGCCTGTAATTTGAATTACTGATGAGGGTGCGATGGTAAGCAGAATGTATGCGGTATCGCACATGCTGATTATCCCGTTGTCGCAGACGTAGTAGGGGATGGTGATGTCTCCTGAATTGAAAGCCGGAGCTTGATAAATCAACTCCTGTGTTTCCGGATCCAATTGATAGCTGCCACTATTGGTAGTGCCAAATGATAGGTTGAGATTCGAAGCAT
>CANHPZ010000003.1 GCA_947462725.1 Flavobacteriales bacterium | reverse complement strand
GCAACGGTTTCTACGAATTCAAGTTCTTGTGGACCATGTTCGGTATACTCGCGCAAAAACTCAAGCAGACGAACGACGACGAAGAATTTTTCCTTTTGTTGAAGTTCTTCGTTAATCTGGTTGCAGATGCGAAGCACCTTAACCGAGGCCATACTCGTTTTTTTCTCTGATTCCTTGACGTTGTAGAATTTCTCGGCAAACTCTTCATACAACTTGAGATAGGTGTCCACCATCTCTTTGTTGAGTTGCTGGCGCAGAAACAAGGCCACAATCTCGCGTCCCGACTTTAGTCCGGATCCGCTGATAATGGCGAACAATTGCATTAGAGCTCTTAAAATTCCTGCACTCATGGCGCGATGTGTACGAACACCCCGCAGGGTTGTTCCATTTTTTTATGATTATTTTTTAAAAGCCGTAATTGCACTCACGCAACTCTTCGCCTTGGATTGCTCATGGAGGCGAATGGCGATACTGACCTGCATGGTGCTTTCAGCAAAAAAATCCCAAGTTTGGGCTTGTTCAAATTGTTGGTTGTCATACAGCAAGGTTCCCTCTTCATCATAAACCATGACCGCACATGCGCTGCCATCGGCGCTGCAAACGTTCAATCGATACGTATTTCCTTTAAGCCAAACCGCACGGAAGGATGCCTCATCTTTTGGGTTTAATTCAGCCTGAAAGAAATTAGGATCCACGATAAATTGTTTGCCCATGGCTTTTGCGCAGTCGTCTGAAAGCACGTCACACTGGGCATGCGCACAACTGATGGCAACGCTGAATGCAGCTATGAGCAAGGCTTTGGTCATGGGGTGATTATGCGTTGACGGGTTTGACGAATGAGGGCATGCAATTGCTCGATTTGATCAATATCAAATTCAACTTTGCTCTGGCTGCGCAAGTATGTAATGTGCTCGCGTCGGTCGTGCATTGGGTCGCGAAAGGAATAGCTGTGTTCTAAGTCAGCAAATGCTTCGCACAATGGCTCAAGGTCGCCAAGTATTTCAATCATGGTCGAATCTTGAATATCCTTGGCCAGCTGCAACACCCCTTGTGCTGAATACCGTTGCTCAGCGAGCAACGGATCTAGTGTGGTGGTGCTGTCGCTAAGTGATGCTATCAAGTAAAGCGACTCCACCCATCCGCCAATGAGAATGCCGGCACTAATATCTCCACGTTGATTTTTCTTCAGATAATTTTCCATGCTCCGAAAAAATTCGCTGTGTAACCCAAGCAGTTGCACAGGGTCTTCCATGCCATTTTCTATGGCTACAACTATGGAAGAGTCAACATCCTGCATCAAATCTAAATCGTGTGATAAGGCACCAATCGACGCAAAGCATGCAGGTATTTGCGGTGTTTGTCCATAATTGACCAAGTAGGTGAGGTCGGCGCCAAGGACGCCCAGGTTAAGTGCCTTCTGCAACGAACCCACCCAGCGCACCGATTGCTGCTGCGGAGCAGCAATGCTTCCTTTGAATGGAATCGCTTGCTGTTCCATTGCGCGCGACAAAAGCGCCGGAGGTGGTATCACGATGGTCTGCCCCTGAAGCATAATCGCCCCGGTCGATGAAATTCCTGTCGTGTCGATCCCCGTGTGATCCTTTTGCGAAACATTCGGCTCACTGCAGGAAGCCAACAACAAGCAAAGGCCAAAGGCCAAAAGCGAGAGGCTGTATGTTGTATTAGCTAAGGTCAATGGTATGCAATTGATTGTGCATATTACAAATGAACATGGTTTTTTAGCTGCTTTGTCGCGAGCATAACCTCAATTATTCAACAATGGTAGGCAATAACCGGCAGAAAAAAATGTTCGTCGAACCCGCGCATTCCACCATCTTTGCTACAATTCTTATGAAGATCCGTTCGCTATTCTTTGCTTTGCTATGTGTTTCGCTTGTGCTGGCGCTCACTCGCTGCCGCAAGGAACACTACCAGGAAGATGCTTCCGCCAAGCTCCAGTTTTCATCGGATACTATTTTTTTCGATACCGTATTCTCAACGGTTGGCAGCGCCACACAATATCTGCGTGTGAAAAACAATTACAACAAAAGTGTGCGCATTTCGAGAATCGCCTTGGAATCCGATAACTCCCAATTCCGAATCAACATCGACGGACTGGATGGCCCGCTGCAAGAAGACATCGAGATTCTCCCCAACGACAGCATCTTCATATTTGTGGAAGTGACCATCGATCCGGGCAACCAGGATTTACCGTTTATCGTTGAAGATCGCATTCGCTTTGAACTTAACGGAAACGAGCAGTTTGTGGAGTTGCAGGCATGGGGGCAGGATGCGTATTTCCATGGCGGGTTGAACTCATGCAATGATCCATTCTCCTACATTATTCCAACAGGTCAGGTGGAGGTATGGACCAACGACAAACCTCACGTCATCTATGGAATCGTAGCCGTTGACTCCGCGGCCACACTGCGCATCAATCCCGGCACGCAAGTCTATTGCCATGGCAAATCAGGTATCTATGTGTACAAAGGTTCATTGGTCATTGATGGTGATCTGGGAGCAGAAGTGAAATTCCAAGGCGACCGTCTGGAATCATACTACGATAATATCCCCGGACAGTGGGGCATTCAGCTCGACTGTCCTTATGAAACGGGCATCGGTCCGCAAATCGCGAGCATTGTGCGAGGGGGCATTTGGATTTTTCAAAGCCCGGGTTCGAGCATCGAATACGCCGAATTGCGCAATGGAAACAATGGCATTCAAGTCGACACCACCGGCGTGAGCTACACCGGCGTCAACTATTCCGTTGAAATCCGCAATACGAAAATCGTAAACATGGCCGGCGTTGGACTGCTGGGTCAAGGCGCTTCTATCCTGGGGCAAAACCTGCTCATCGGCAACTGCGGACAGCAATGCGCGAGCTTCAGCATTGGTGGTCGCTACCGCATGGACAATTGCACCTTTGCCAATTACTGGAGCGACAACAGTCGACAGTATCCAACGTTTGTGTTGAATAATTACTACGAAGACATCAACCAGAATATTCAAGCGCGCCAACTCTACGATAGCCAGTTCAACAACTGCATCATGTTTGGCAACAATGCGTTTCTGACAGACTTCAACGAGTTTGTTATTGACCTGGATGATGCTGCTCCTTCCGTTTACTCCTTCCGCTACTGCTTGGTGGATACCGATGAAAGTGTGGAGGACGATGGACTTCATTTTTTCAGCATGAGCAACAACCAATCGCCTTCGCTCTGTAATCCCGAAGAAGAAAATTTCCGGTTGTCAAACGACGGACTGCTGATGTCGGGCTCGGCGGTGTCGGCCAATAATCTGCCGGAAGACATCGACGGCATTTCCTGGGGATCGCAAATTTGGAAGGGCTGTTACGCGTTCGATTCAGGAACTCCATGTGAATGATGTCGGGTAATCAGTTCATCGAAGATCTCCAACAGCGACTGAGTGAACTGCATTCGCTTTCAACTCTGCCCAATACCATTATCGGATACGAGCGTCCTTCATTTACCGAAGCACGCGCAATGACACCCCCCGCCAAGGAAAGTGCTGTGCTTTTCCCCTTGTTCAAACGAAACGAAGAATGGCATACGCTCTTTATGAAGCGTCCGGGTGGTCAGGGCGTGCATAGCGACCAGCTTTCATTTCCCGGCGGAAAGTTGGAACCTTTCGAAAGTCATGTGCATGCTGCTTTGCGCGAGGCGGAAGAGGAGGTGGGTATAGGGAAAGAGCAATGGCAAATCATTGGCGAGCTTTCTACATTGTATATACCGCCCAGCCATTTTGTGGTGCAGCCTTTCATTGCATTTACATCGCATGAGCTGCAATTTGCAGCCAATCCGGATGAGGTTGTTGAGCTCATTGAATATCCGATCGAGTTGCTCATGCAGCCCGACATTGTTCGCCGCAAGCACATCTTCGTGCAGAAATTCAACCGCGAATTCGAAAGTGGCTACTTCGATATCAATGGCCACACACTCTGGGGCGCCACCGCTATCATGGTGCAGGAATTTCGATCGCTTTTCGGTTTTCACAATTGATTGTTTGAACCCCGACGAAGGTCATCTGTAACACCTTACGATTTGTCGTTAATTTGATTGTACATGAAATCACAAATTGCTCTTGTCGTGTGGTTGTGGATGTCGTGCAGTGGCCTTGCCCAGCATGCGCCTGCTGCTAACGATGTCACCAAGTTGGAGCAACAACTCAAAGAGGCTTGCCTGCGCCATGAGTCGGCCGATGTGAGTAAGCACGCGGTGCAACTCGCTTCCATCACGGCCTATGGCCCCGAAATGCTCGAATACGCATTGAACCTGATGGAAAGTGTGGAGCAGAACGCATTGCTCATCACAGGAGGCAAGGGCGATACTTACCCGTTGATAACACTGCAGCAAGTGCGTGCTTTTCGTCCGGATATACAGGTGATTCAAGCCGCCTGGTTGGAAGACCCGTCTTTTGTGCAGTGGATATCGCAAGCATACAAGGTCCAAGGTACACCGGTGGAAATCGTGCGTCAGCTATCTGCTACCTATCCCATATACATTTCATTAGCTGCTCCTACCATCATGATTGATGCGCTTGAGCAACAGCTCTATTGTACGGGACTGGCATTCAAGTGCAGCCCAAATCCTATCGCCAACGTGAAGGGACTTTATCCGAATTGGTGGAAGAACTGCTCAAAGAATCATCTCGACTCCGGTTATTCGCTCAACGCGAATTACCTGATGCCATTGGCACTTCTCGCTAACTACCTCGCGGAAACAAGTCCGAAGTCAGTATTCTTAATAAACACCAAACGAGAATACGCCACCATAGCGAAGAGTATAGGTGAGAAGGAACAAATCCCCGGCATGAAGTAAACCGCATGATACTCGGCAAACGTCCATACCAGCATGAGCACGACGAGCAACTGATGATGCTCGTAGGCCAGCACAACCAGCGGGCGTTTGAAGAATTGTATGGTCGCTATGGAAAATTGATGTTCAACTATTTCTTGCGCATGCTGTGGAAAGACAAGGAGAAGGCGCGCGACTTTACGCAGGAACTTTTTACCAAGGTATTTCAGAAGCCACACCTGTATGATCCATCACGCCCGTTCAAAACATGGCTCTACAGCATTGCACACAACATGTGCAAAAATGAATACGCCAAAGTGGAAGTGCGCAAGGAAGCGCAGCAAACGTTGAAGGCAACGGTGAGCAACACCACCAAGCCTGTGGCGCAAAAGGATATGGATCGTAAGACATTCATGGAGAAGCTCGCCGGAGTTTTATCACAACTCGATGAGGTGAAACGTCAGACGTTTGAATTGCGATTTGTGCAGGAATTAAGCATCATTGAAATAAGTGAAATCATGAGCGTGAGTGAGGGAACGGTGAAGTCACGACTCTTTTATTTGTTGAAGGAACTAAACACAAAATTGAAAGCATTCGAAGGCATTGCCATTTGGATGGCTTGTTTGTTAATGTTGGACGCACTGGCATGAACGAAAACGATACATATCGTCACGAAGACATCGAAGCCTTGCTGATGAGCAAGCGCTTTGATGAGCTACTCCCGGAGGAGCGGTCTTTCATTTTGCAGCATGTGCAGGATGAGGCTGAGTATACCTCCATGCGCGAAATGCTGTTGCAGATGCATGAGCTGTCGTTTGACAATGAAATGCAAGAACCGCCGGAGTCGTTGCATACAGCGTTGATGCACGGGTTTGCCGAACATGCCGAGCGCGAGCGCGGCTATCGTCCGCGGTTTGCACCATGGATGGGTTGGGCCATTGCTGCCCTAGTGGTTGGATTTGCAGCCATCTTCTTTGCTCCGTTTTGGAAGAACATCGAAACAGCCGAGGTGAAAGAACCGCAACCGACCGTCGCGCCGATTGTGCCAGTAGTTCCCGATACTGCTGCGGTGGTGATGCCATCGGAAGCGGAGCAACTCTACGCATCGCTGCAACCTGCAGAAATACCTCCAGCGCCCGAAGCGGTATACGAACTCTATGAGCGCGAGGAAACCGTAAAGAGCGTGATCCTCACCGCCCAAGAAAGCGATGATGTAGAAGCACCCGTTGATTACAACGAGGCGCCTGCAGTAGAAGACATGATGGTCGAAAAAGCTATGACAGCAAAGGAAGAATCGACCGCAGCTGCGCCGGCCATGGTACAAGGCACGGCTGCATCAAAGGATAGTAAAAAGAAGGAAACGCTCAGCAGCACTGCCGAGCGCGAAGTGATTGCCACCAAGAAGAAAAAGCGCAATCCCGATGTGCGCAAACTCTCGCAAAGCAAGCACCTCATGAAGCTGCTTCGCCCGGCCGGCGAGTAACGGAGTCACACTTGCATTCGAAGAGCATTCGTGCAACGCCGCACTGCTGCCCGTCGAAGATTCGGGAAATCGATTAGTACACGGAAAACTGATTCGTGAATTCGTGTCCACAATAACAAATCGTTCATCCGTATCCACTTAATCTATTCGTGAATTCGTGGCTAATCCACCTAACGACTAAAGCGCAACACCCGCCACGATGGGTTCACCACTAGGTTCTGCTCACGAAACTCTCGCTTGCCATACAACTCTGCTTGGTCGTCGTAATGTGGACTTAAGAGGTGTCCACTTTGGCCCACAGGCGTTATGTTGAGCCCGTGCTCTACATCAGCAAAGTCGATCATGGTGCGCATTTGTGATCCGAAAAAGATCTTCGCATAGCTGGTGCTGTCCAAATAAAATCCGGATTGATGGATGGTTTCATTGCCGCCATATACTGGTCGCTTGGTCATGTTGAACAAGGGACTCAGTGCCGCCACTTCCCCAAGCGGATGCTTGATTTCTACATATGCCGATCTTCCCCAAGTCCATTCTTCTGGGCGGTGTCCAAAGCTTTCTTCCAACTCGGAATAGGCGGCATCAAAAGCGGCCAACACGATGTTGGCTTGTGTTTCTTTTGCTGTTGTGCTGATGTTATCCCACCACGGCCCTTGAGGATAGTCGTGCATGGCTTTGATGCTGCGCTGAAACTGATGCGTGGTGAGGAATAACTTGAACAGCTCGCTGCCCATTTCATCCACCATCGCCAAACGCATGGTGTGGTAAAGCATGCGGTTGAAGAGTGTAGGCGCCACAAGCTCAGGTGCATATTCACCGTTCCATTGCATGGTGGATTGCAAGCGCTTGAAACGTTCATCGTTCGCCAATTCCGATTGCGCAAGTAGCCTATTCCATTGCTGCATAATTTCCGCGTCTACGGTGCTGCGTGAATCATTGATGAGCGATTTCATCTTCTCCAGCGTCCATGCATTCTCGGGCTCAATGAGCGAACGGATGCGATCGGCGCGATACTGCGGCTTGTAATAACCGGGATACATCAGCGTGTCGGCTCGCCCGCCCGCATGCGCAAGTAAGTTGCCAGGCCAATCGTTGGCGCTGTAAATGAAGCCTTGCTCGGGATCAATACAGCGCGGGTTCATCGCAAATGGATAGAAGGATTTCCAATCGTTGTTGGCATCACTGCCATCGAGCACGGTCCAACTGTTCACGCTGTCGCCGCGCTCTACCAGTCGTGCAGAGGCCCACCACGCCACATGTCCCGCAGCATCGCCGTAATTCACACTCAAGCCCGGTGCATGAATCATACTCACGCCGCTTTCAAACGATGCCAGGTCGGTAGAGGTGTTTAGCGCCCACAAACCTTCGAGGTTGTTATTCTCGAGCATGGTATAGGTCCACTGCACCGCCACCGGAGTTTCAGCGGGCATGTTCTTGAAAATGTCGTTGATGATGGGGCCATGACGCGTTACGCGCACATTCACCACCGTGTCTTCGGCTCCCTTCACGCGAATGGTGTAGTGCTTTTGCGTGCAAGGCTCGTACTCACTTTCATACAAAACCAACGTGCTGTCGCCGGCTGATGTGTGCTCGGCATAGAAGTCCATATCGTCGTTGAGCAACATGGTGATGCCCCACGCCTTGTGGCGGTCGCGGCCAATCATGGCCAACGGAACACCCGCCAGGTAGTGGCCGTACATTTCAAATTCGGGCGATTTCAAATGCGCCTCATACCACGTCTGCGGCACCATATACCCGATGTGCGTGTCGTTGCTCACGATGACTTGGCCGCTCTTGGTTTTGCTGCCGCTGATTACCCACGCATTGCTTCCATTGAGCGTTGCAAAGGGCAAGAGCGATTCTGTTGCTTCAAACACGTGGGCCAACCCAAGCATGCCCGAGAAATAAGCCGAGTCGTGTGGTGTTGTGGGAATCGATGATTCGGCACCGTGCTTAAGGCCCAATTGGTTCAGGTAGTCGGCACCGAAGTGTTTGGCGATGTAATCCACGGCGGGCTCTGTCTTTTGCGCCATTGAAAAATTGAAAGCCATGGCACCGGTAATATAATAGAGGTCGACGGGTTCAAACTTGCGTTTTGTGATGCCAATGATGCTGAACTCGGGTGGAGTAGGACCATGCTCAATATAATAATTGACACCCGCCAAGTAGTCTTCTATGGCGGAATACATGGGTGTGCCACGTTGCTGTTCCAGGCGCGCAGCCGAGGCTTCGGCATATTCCTTCATGCCCAAAGTGAGGAAGGTGCGGTCGACTTGTATCATGGGCTGACCAATGATCTCGGCCAATGTGCCGCTGCCGGCCCTGCGCATCATTTCCATCTGAAACAATCGCTCTTGCGCATGCACATAGCCAAAGGCCATGAAGAGATCGTGGTTGTTTTCTGCAGTGATGTGCGGTATGCCGAAGTCGTCGAAGTGCACCGTTACCGGTTGTTGCAAGGCAGGTAAGGATATATCACCGGTGTACTGTGGGGCCGAGTGATTCAACCAGAAATAAGCACCGCCGATGAGCAAGAGCAAGGCGGCTACGGTGATGAGCAGAATTCGTTTGAGCATGCTGTAGTGTTGTGCTCGGCAAGATAGGAACTGCGCCGTGTTGGTCACCAACGCAGGGGCTTACATTGATCAGCCTCGGGGAATGAATACGCCCAATCGTATGGCTTCAGCCACCAGATGCACCACATTGCGCGCTCTAAAGTGAGCGATAAGTCTTGAGCGAACCAAGTCAATGGTTGGCTTGGATAGGTTTAAGCGCGGAGCGATTTCGTCGCTCGATAGTCCTTCGCAAATGAGATTCAGCACTTCAAAATCACGTTTACTGAGTTTCTCGTATTGCAAGACTTCAGGCTCACTGCTGTGCTGTTGTTGGTTGACCTCCTCAATCAGTTGGCGCATGGCATCGTCTTGTGCATGATAGCCGCGGAATTGCAAATTATATATGGCATCTACAAGATGTTCGGTGCTGATGTCTTTGGTGACGTAGCCGTTGGCTCCCATGCGCAACATTTCGCGCATCATACGCCGCTCGTTGAACATAGAGAAAACAAGCACTTTGATTTTTGGATAATTCGATTTGAGTTGAATGAGCGACTGCGGGCCGTTCATTCCCGGCATTTGCAAATCGAGCAGTATCACGTCCACTGCCACGCTATCCAAGAGCTGCAAGAGTTCTTGGCCATGCGCAGCTTCACCCACGACCTTGATGCCGTTGCCGCGGCGCAGCTGCGACACGATGCCTTCGCGCATCAGCGGATGGTCGTCAACGACCACAACTTTTATAGATGTGTTACGTTTATCCAATGGCTTTTTCGTTTGTCGTTTGCTGCAATTGTAGCGATGGCATTGTAATCGCAATTTCAATCAAAGATCGGTCTTGTTGGCGCTCATAGGTCAATGCACCATTCAGCAGTTGTTTGCGGTAATCGATGTTCTTCAGCCCTAGCGATTTGCCGGCATGCAGCATGCGTTCATAATCCTGTTGTGAAAGTCCCATGCCGTTGTGCACGATGCGCAGTTGCAAGCCCTGGTTGTTGGTTGCGATATGCATGGAAAACTCCGTTGGTTTGGCGTGACGCAACAGGTTTGAATACACCTCTTGCATGAGCCGGTAGAGTTGTATGGCTGATTCTTGCGGCAGCTGTGCCAACGGCCACTGCAAGGAAGCCGAGAAGGAGGCGTGCATGCGGGGAAGTTCATTGGCATCATCGACCATGGATTGCAATGTGCGCTCTAGTCCGAAGTTGATCAGGAAGTAAGGCACGAGTTCTTGCGAAGTGATGCGCACCGATTGAATGCTCTTGCGCGTAATTTCTGCGGCTTTGTGCAGCAGTTTCTCTTCGATAGCTTCGGCAGTGGTATCCGTTTTTTCCAGCAGATGCAACAGCACGTGCAGGTTGCCGCCAACTTCATCGTGCAGATATCGGCCTATGCGTCGCATCTGTTCTTCCTCTGCAGTAGCAATGGATTTGAGCTTTTCCATCTCCAGACTTTTGATTTCCAGCTTATGAATTTGATCGCGCTGCAACACCAGCGTTCTGCTGCTCACGTGCGATGAGTAGAACATCCAGATGAGTGCAATCACCGAAACCAGAATGGAGATACTCCCGATGATGAATAACCTTTCAATATCCATGGTGTGAAATTAATCAAGCAAGGCTGTATATGCATCGACGGCAGATGCATTCGGCATCGGCCAGTGAGCGCAATGGCGACCAAAGGATTTTGTGTATTAGCGCCCAGCGCGCGAGAAGTAGCATCATGTTAGTGTGAGATTTTTCAATTTCTTGAGTTGAATGGTAATGAGGATGTAACGAATAAGAATTGAAAAACAATTTACATATACGAAAAAATAATGAACACTATTTAGATTTCGATTTTCCGTTGAAAAAAACATAGAGCAAACTGCAATTAAGGAAACAGATGCAGTTGCCAATATTATCATCGCAATTACAGACCAAGGGTCTTGCTTAAAGTTGAGAAACTGTTGATGTAATAACCGATCACGAAGAAGAACTATTCCAATAATAATATCTAGAAATTCTGAATACCTGATGAGCTCTTTTACAGCGATTGGCAAATTCAGAAATTCAAGTATTGCAAAAGTCGATAAAGCAAGGCCATAAGCAATGGATATGTACACTCGGAATTTCTTTTCTTTAAGAATTGTGAGAGCAAAGACGAATAATAACGTTTCAGAGAACTGTCCAGAGTAGTGGTAGAATAAGCTAGTTCGGATAGCCAAATTTGCCATCACAAACCCCACTAGACTTCTCATGAATTCGGAAGTAAAATAAATCGAAAGCCACATTAAACTTGTCAAATTGAGTTGCTTCCAAACTTTAAATCCATATAGGGTGCAAATAAATTGAGACGCAATGGTAATCCAAACACATAGATGTAAAAACAACATGGACTTAGGAGTTCAGCGAATTGGCGGAACTACATTCATGTGTACACGGATTCAATTCGTCCACAATCACCCCCTTCTCCATATCATCCTCATTGGCGGCGGCGCCCACGAGTACCATGCGTTTTTCGCCTTTGCTGTCCAAGCCATAGTAGATACGTACACCCATGCAGCCGGGTTGGTTGAGGATATCGAGCAATTTGTTGCGCCCCACAAATAGGGCAATGGTGTCGCCGGTTGAAATGGTTGCGCGGTAATTGGCAGTGAGGTCTGCAGCATCGGCGAGTGAGCGCAATGGCGACCAAAGGATTTTTTGGATGAGCGCCAAACGCGCGAGAAGTAGCATCATGTTAGCGTGAGATTTTTCAATTTCTTGAGTTGAATGGTAATGAGGAGATAACAGAAGAGAATGGCAAAGCAGTTTATGTAGTTCATCAAAATGTTGACGACGTTCGTACTATGCATGGATACAAAAAAGTAACGACTATAAATAGACAATAAAGATATTGATTGACTTCCCAAAATTACCAAGGCAATTATCGTCCAGGGGTCATTTTTAAAGGGAAGTCCATTGTTGTTTTTTACCTTATCTCGAAGTATGAATGCACTGACCGAAATCTGTAATAATTGGTGATGTCTTATTAAATTTCTAATTTCAATAGAGGTTTGCAGCAATGCAAGCGTAAAAGAAATTAACAATGAAATTGCAAATACAATTGACACGTATTTGCGTAATTTCTTTTCTTGTATGAGGGACAGCCCAAAAATGAAAATGGCTAAAGCAGAAAGATCCTTGGAATACCAATAGAATCCATGATTATTAATGCCGGATGCTGCCATCAAATAACCGATTAAACTTCTAACGAATTCGATACAGGAATAAATGGACAGCCAAAATGCGGGTTTGTGCTTAAAGAGATGCCAAGCTTTAATACCCACAATTGTGCTAATGAGTTGAACGATTATGGTAATCCAACAAAGTAAATTGAAAAAATAATCTGCCTTCACTCAATATTAATTTATGAATTAAGCAGATTGGCCGCGCTGCAAGCATTGGGACAACTAATTAATTCGTCTACAATCACCCCCTTCTCCATATCATCCTCATTGGCGGCGGCGCCCACGAGTACCATGCGTTTTTCTCCTTTGCTGTCCAAGCCATAGTAGATACGTACACCCATGCAGCCGGGTTGGTTGAGAATATCGAGCAATTTGTTGCGCCCCACAAACATGGCAATGGTGTCGCCGGTTGAAATGGTTGCGCGGTAATTGGCAGTGAGGTCTGCAGCATCGGCCAGTGAAATGACTGCGCCTTCGTTTCCGTTGAATGACATGGTGATGATTGAGTTTGATGAGCAACAAACATAATGGATTCATTACGCGTTTGCATGTGCGGTGGTAATATTTTAGAAGTCATTCGATGGACGCGGTGCAAGGATGATTCACTATCCATGAACGCTAAACCCGACAAGGCATGGCACGCATTTCACTGCGTCGAATGAAAAGTTGAAAACGAGCAGATGACGATTTTTGATTAGTACATGTACTAATGCGAAAAATGAAACTAGCTGATTGCCAATGTATTTTTAGTATTAGGATTCCAATAAGTAAGGCGCATCATCTTGAGATTCATTTTTGTCGCACTCATTGATTCCACAACTAACTGAAAAATGAATTGTGCAATATGGACCCGCGATCGGGACTTGGGAGAGTCTATTCAAACACAACTGAATAAGTGCTCCCACACGTTTGATGTTGATTACGTTTACGAATGGACCGACAGTGCAACTGCCGGCGGCTTAAGCCGGCAGTTTGATGTTATTTTCACTCAACTCGATATGAGCGACGAAGCGCTCCCTCAACTATTGGGAAGCCTCTCGGATAATTGTCCCTTCGTTGTTTTTGTGGTTCCCAATGAACATATATCAGTTCGGAAAATCAACGCGTGTGCGCTGGATTATTTGCACCTGCCCATCACCATGCGCGAATGCCGCGAACTTGAGGCTCGTTTGCAAGAGCTCCGGCATATGCGTGAGGAAAGTCCTTCGTTTTCGAAATCCTATTGCTCGGCCATCCATCATTTGGCGGCGAATTGGCGCAAACAAAAATTGCGCGAGGTGGTGCTGCCCAATGTGAAAGGATATACCGTATTGCCTCCGCAGCACGTGGTAAGGCTCGAATGCGACGGTCCGTATACGCATGCATTTTTGCACAACGGTGATAGCATGCTCACGTGCAAACCCATCAAACATTATGATGAGGTACTCGATGGTTATGGCTTCGTGCGCATACAGCATACGCAGATCATCAACCTGCATCACATCAAAAGTTGGCAAAGCGAAAATGGAGTGGAGGTCACATTCAACGACGGAACAGTTTTGCCCATCTCCATGCGCCGCGTGCCACTCTTCCTGGATGCCTTTCAGCAGTGGTCGAAGTCGAATGGCGCGGCGCGATAAACCCGAAAGTGCGGGTATCGCGCAAAGTTCGCCAAGGGAATTTCCGCAAAGAATTCAAATCTGTTGCGAGTTGCATTGCGCTGTTAGCGCTGGTCTTTTCGGCCTTTGCGTGAAATAAATTCGTATTCACAGCTCTGCACAACTCAACCTCAATCCACGAAACGGAACATGCGCTTCCAGCGCAACTCACCGGTTTCCTGATAACTCGGGTCTTCCTTCGACATCCACGTAAACACAGGCTTACCCACAATGTGGTCTTCAGGCACAAAACCCCAATAGCGCGAGTCGGCACTCTGGTGGCGATTGTCGCCCATCATCCAGTAGTAATTCTGCTTAAAGGTATACGTCTCGGCCGGAGCGCCATTGATGATGGCCTTGCCCTCGCGCACTTGCAAGGTGTTGCCCTCGTAATTCTGGATCACACGACGGTAAGTCGCAATATTCTCCGGAGTGAGAGCAACGGTTTCTCCTTTGGCCGGAATGTGAATCGGACCGTAGTTGTCGCGCGTCCACGTGTTGAAGGGATACAGCGGTGAGTTAGGAAACAATGCCTGCGGGTCGAACGACTCGGGAATGGTGTCGTTGTTGACCTCAATTGCCGTAACATCTGAACTAGCTTTTAACGCTTCATAGTCGCTGGCGGTAAATGACGATTGGTAGATGGTCTCGTTATCTGCCGAGAGCATGCTGTTGCGGTCGTTGATGTTGACCTTATACTCGGCGTAAATCTTTTTCAGCGCAGCCGGACTCTTCACCTGAAAGCGGTAGCTCTGCATAACGCCATCCGGATCTTGGGTAGGCACACCATTGATGTGCACCTGGCGGTTGATGATGCTGAGGTTGTCGCCCGGCAAACCGATGCAGCGCTTCACATAGTTCTCACGCTTATCCATAGGGCGGTAACGAACGCCGCCGATGGCCAATGCGCGCGGCTGACGCTGGTTGCGCTCATAGCCGCAGACTTGACAGACCTTCTTATTGGCAAAATTGTTACGCGCCATTTGGTCGAAGCGCTCCGGGTTTGCAGCATAGAACTCATATCCGTTGGCCAATACGATAGCTTCTTTGCGGATGTAGCTGTAGTAGTCGTGACCGGCATAGAATGGATCAACCATGATGGTGTCGCCATGCGGGAAGTTGAACACCACAGGATCGAGGCGCTCTACGTTACCAAAGCCGGGCAGGCGGTAGTAAGGCAAGCTCATCCATTCCACGTAGCTGTTGGTCATGCCACCGGGCAATGCATTGTGCAGGAACGGAACGGATAGGGGAGTCTGCGGAATTTTCGGACCATAGCTCAGCTTGCTCACAAAAAGATAGTCGCCCACCAGCATGCTCTTTTCCATCGAAGGTGTTGGAATAGTAAATGCTTCGAAGAAGAATGTGCGGATGGCAGAGGCGGCGATTACGGCGAATATGAGCGCTTCCGACCATTCACGGGCCGTGGACTTTTTCTTGCCGGTCCAGTCGCGCGGACCGAGATACGGAAGTTCTTTTTCTTTAAATGCCAGTTGTATGAAACCCCACCAGGGTAGCAATCCAAAAATCCATTGGTCCTTGGTGCTGCGCTTTCCGAATGCAATTCCAGCTTCCACGTTCATCACCACGAGCAACATCAGGTTGATACCCGGACACAGAATCACGAAGAACCAATACCATGGGCGCTTGATCATCTTCAGCATCAGCACCAGATTCACCAGTGGGATGTAGCCCAGAATTCCATTCAATCCAGCGCGCTTCAACAGCGGCGGCAGCGTAAGACTATAAACAAGTACTAAAGCTATAAGAAGAATCCAGGCAATCATATAAAGTGTTTATGGGCCTCAAATGTAATGTCGATCAATTGCATTATGGATTACCGATTATAGATTAGAAATTCTTAACTACCCAACCTCATTCATTATCCCTTCTCCATTTTCCTTAAAAGTTCGGTCATCCCAAACACACCCTTCTTCCCGTGCATGAACTCCGCGGCCTTCACAGCGCCCAGCGCAAAACCTTTGCGGTTGTAGGCTTGATGCACGAGTTGGATTTCATCCACAGCAGAAGTATATCGAATGACGTGAGTGCCCGGCACTTCGCCTTCACGGCGCGATACGATGCCGAGCTTGTGGGCATCATCGGTGCCCTCGTTGATCCAGCCATCGCGATTGGGATAGTTTTCCAGGATGCCTTCAGCGAGCGTGATGGCTGTGCCGCTGGGCGCATCGCGCTTGGCAGTGTGGTGAATCTCTTCCATCGATGGCGTGTATTCATCCAAATCGCTCATGATGCGTGCGAGCATTTTGTTGATTTGGAAAACGACATTCACCCCGATAGAGAAATTCGATGCGGTGAACAATCCGCCCTCCTGTTGAGCGCATGCTTGGCGCACTTCCGGCATGCGGGTATACCAGCCGGTAGTACCAACAACTACAGGCACGTGGGCTTCAAAACATTTCAAGATATTGTCAACCGCGGAGTGAGGTTCAGTGAACTCAATGGCCACATCGGTGCCGCTCAGGTCGGCGGCAGTAAATGGTGTAGAACGAGTGGAACGCAAGGTAATTTGGTGACCTCTCTCGAGCAAGATGCGCTCAATTTCCTGACCCATTTTTCCGTATCCGATGATGGCGATGTTCATAGTGTTTGCGTTTAAAATTGAAGTGTGAGTCCCAGTCCATGCTGCTTGCTGCCGGCAATGAAGTAGGAGGGATGCCAGCGCAGCGAGAGGTCGTTGCTGATGTCGTAGTAGAAGAGATGCGCGTCCACATTAGCATCGATGGCCTGCAACACATACACACCCACCAAACTCATGTAACTCACGTCCATGAGCTTGTGGAAATACTCCTGTGAATCGTTGAGGTAGGTGATGCTATTTGCATCTGTTGGGTTTGTGTTCTGATCTAAGTCCACTGCAGCGATATATTGCTGTTTGTAGTAGTGGTAGTTGCGCGCGTTGTAATCGATGAAGGCGACACACGTTCCCACGCCGGCCCACACCACAGGAACCTTCCAATACTTGCGAAAGAAAGAACCCTCTTTAGCCATGCCATTGTAGATCTGTCCAGCGCCGGGAAAGGCCAGCGCCAAGGCCGTTGCTTTGAAGGGCGAATGCGGCTCTACATGCCAGCGCGCGCTGAACTCCTTGCGGAATGCACTGCGAAACTGCGACGTGTCGGGAGCAGTGCGCTTCAGGCTGTCTGCAGACTGAGCAGCTACTCCGCGCACAAGGCAGTGGGTCATCAATATGAAAATCAGCTTTCGCATAGCGTGGCAAAGAAAACTCAAGTGCGGCATTGAATTCACACCCGCAGTTGTTATTCTATATAAAAGTTGCGCATTACCTTTGCGCCGCTTCGGGTCAATGAACCCCCGAGGATCGTTCTTTTAAACTTTAATTTTTTACACAATGTCACAAAACGTTATGGCATCCGACACTTACAGCAATGAACTGAAGGTGTATGTGAACCAAGAGAAAGCGGCAGTAGACCTGCTCAACAGTGTGGGCAAATTGTTATTCGACAGGAGCATCGAGCTCGTGTTGTTTCGCAACCACATGGTGGATGTAAGCGCCACCGAAATCATGCGACTGCACAAATACGCTGCAGAAGTAGTGGGTAAATCCATTTCTATCTTCGATACCGCCGACTTGGCGCGTGGACTTTACGAGATGGAGTTGGCTCCGGCCAAAATCGACATCGGCAAACTGGCCAGCGAGTGGCTCGCCGAGCGCGATCATTTCAAAAATCAGAAGGAATTTTTAGACGAGAAGCTGCGCAACTTCATGCATGAAGAAGGCGCGAGCATTGAACCACGCGATGTCGTGTTGTTTGGTTTCGGCCGTATTGGTCGATTGGCCGCACGCGAACTCGTGAAGCAGGCCGGCAAAGGTCAACAGCTGCGTCTTCGCGCTATTGTTACTCGCGAAGACGATGACTTGAGCATCAAGAAGCGCGCGGCTTTGTTTGAAAACGATTCGGTACACGGACGCTTCAAAGGCACCGTGGATGTGGACTATGAAAACAAGTGCATGATCGTAAACGGTCAGCGCATTCACATGATTGGTGCAAAGGATCCCGGAGCGATTGATTACACAGCCTATGGTATTCAGAACGCTTTGTTGATCGACAACACGGGAGTATTCAAAGACCGCGATGCATTGAGCATACATCTCAAGGCCAAGGGTGTGGAGAAGGTGATTCTCACGGCGCCAGGCAAAGAGGTTCCCAATATTGTTTACGGCATCAACCACCGCGACTTGGACATCGAGAACGAAACCATCTTCTCTGCAGCGAGCTGCACCACCAATGCAATCTGTCCGGTGTTGAAGAGCGTGAACGATGCGTATGGCATCGACAAAGGCCACATCGAAACCGTGCACGCCTACACCAACGACCAGAATCTGTTGGACAACATGCACAAGAAGAGTCGTCGCGGACGCAGCGCTGCGGTGAACATGGTGATCACCGAAACCGGAGCAGGCAAGGCCGTTACCAAAGTAATTCCCGAGTTGAAGGACAAGCTCACCGCCAATGCCGTTCGTGTACCTACACCGAATGGGTCGTTGGCCATCATACACGTTTACCTCGACAAGCCCACCACGCTCGACGCGGTGAATGCCACCGTGCGCAAGAGCGCGTTGGAAGGCGACCTCGTGAATCAGATCTACTACAGCATCAGCGAAGAGTTGGTGAGCTCTGATATCGTGGGCAACGACTGTTGCTCGGTGTTCGACTCACAAGCCACTATCGTGTCGCCCGACGGCAAAGGCGTGGTGCTGTATGTGTGGTACGACAATGAGTTTGGCTACACCAAGCAAGTGATTCGACTGGCCAAGTATGTGGCCAAGGTGCGCAGGAATATCTACTATTAAAAGGGCGCCCTTAACTCGCCACACTGCACGCTCATAAATATCCAGGTACGGACGCGTCGCTGCGCGTCCACCTTCTTCTAACATCTAAAACGCGCTGAGAGGCGCGTTTTTTTTTGTTTGTTTTTCTTTTCGAAAATTGGCGCAATCCGGGGTAGTTAGTGCGGATACATTTTAGTAACTTAGGCGCATGGCAAGTGAAGCTAGAAATCGGATTGGGATTCGCATTGATGCTCTAACAAACAGCATTGTGAACACCATTTCAGGTGATAGTTTTCCGACCGAAGTTCATCCATTATCCTCGTCCGAATTAAAATTAGTAAGTTCTAAAAATGGATGGATTTTCAATTGGTCAATGGAGCGCAAACTTAGAGAACGTCAAGTATTTAAACTAACGATTCATAACAACCCTGATATCATTCAAGGCCTTGTCAGTATTAGCGATAATGACTCACATTATTACTTGCATCTGATTGAAAGCGCACCATTCAACTTAGGAAAGAATAAATTGTACGAGGGTGTTCCTGGCAATTTATTCGCTTTCACCTGCAAGACCTCTTGGGATAAGGGTTATCAAGGCTTTGTATCTTTTGCTTCGAAAACGCGATTGATAGAACACTATGAAAGGAGTTTGGGTGCAACGCATGTTGGAGGGAATAAAATGGTAATCTATCCTCAAGATGCACTTAAACTCATTCACCGATATTATCCTGAATTAAAATAAAAGCTATGGGACACATTAAAGAACCGAAGGGAGTTGACTTCTATGTTGATTCAAAGCCTTTGACGGCGGAAGATCTTCAACTCATCAATGAAGCTATCACCTATTACAAGGCGACAGGACGTAAGATGCGTCCGAATGCACCTAAAAAGACTGTTATTTCCAAGAAGAAAAGGAAGGTGACAGCATAGGGCTAGGCACTTTATTCGAGCATTTCATATCAAGAGGGTCTATCTATTCTTAATTGAATTGCGGCAAGGCCACTGAAGTTGAAGTAATCGATTATCCTTAACATGAAAAAACTCAAAAACATACACCCGGGTGAAGTGCTAAAGGAGGAATTTCTTGTTCCGCTTGAAATATCTGCATATCGTCTTTCTAAAGATATTGGCATACCACAAACACGCGTATCAGAAATCATCAAGGCTAATCGAAGAATCACGGCTGATACGGCTTTGCGATTGTCACAATATTTTGGGACGACAGCCAAGTTTTGGTTGGGACTGCAAGACGACTATGATATTGAGGAGGGATACAAGGTAATGGGCGCTGCCATTGATGCTATTCCAAGGCACGGTGGAAGAGTGGCCTAAGTGCTAAAAATCTGCCTTCGACTTCGCTCAGGCGGCTGTGTTCTTTCACTAATAATCTGGACGCAGAGCTAAATCGATGTCAAGATTTCAAGAGCGTATATAGAAATGATTCAGCAATAATAAAAAGAGCCGCAATTGCGGCTCTTTTTGGTTGATTAAGGTTAAGAGGCGGGCTGTGCTTAGCGGGCACAGCCGAAATCGTTTATTGAACAATGATGGTTTTGGCTTCTTTCATACCGTCTTGCAAAAACACCACTTGGTAAGTACCTGCAGTGAGTGATTGATTAATCGCAATGCGGTTGCCGCTGATCATGGTGTCTTTGCCGATGGTATGCGTAGCAGTGAGTTTTCCCTGTACATCATATATCTGAACACGTGCACCGGCTTTCACGCTGATGCTGTTGAGCTGAATGTTGAGCACGTTGCTGCGCAAGGGATTCGGGAACACATCCCATGAACCGGCCTCAGTGGCTGAAGTAATTGCCGGTGTCTGACCGTTGCAACTGCCGTCGTTGAATGTAGCCTGAGCATTGTAGTTGCTTGATGCGCGATCGGTGCAGCCAAAGGTTTCGGATTGCTTGGTGATGAAGCGCACATCGTTGGCGCGCCAGATTTCACCATTTGGTGTTTTGCCTTGCAGGTTCAAGGTACCCTGAACAATTCCGGTAGAGGTGAACTGTCCGATGAGCACAAGACCCTGCGCATTTGGAGCACACTTGGTATCTGTTGGAACCAAAAACCATCCACCGTTCGTGGTGCTGATTTGCCCACCCTGATCGAAACCGGCGAAGTCAACACCGATATCCCACATGTCGTTGCTATCGTTGTTGGTATAGCCAACCGTAATCCACGAGTCATAACGAACGCCTGCATCAGCTTGCTCTGCAGCTTGTGAAATGCCTGCAGCGCTGAAACCCGCAATCGGGCTTTGGTAAAAACCGGCCGACGACTGAATGTTCAATGGATGAGCAGCATCACCGTAAACAACCTGCAATGAATGCTGTGCTGAGGGCAATTGCGCATATACTCGGTAAGTGTTGCCGGCAACTGCGCCATGATTGTCGATTTGCTGAACGATGAGTTTCACATCTGTTGCTTGAGCTGCAAGGCCAGCAGCTAGTGAAAATGCAAAGAGTAGGTTTCTCTTCATGTCGGTTGAAATTAATGGAATGCTAAAAATGCGTTACAATGTTAAGTGTTTTTGGATTTGAAACCACCGCATCGCCACAAAATCTTTTGTCATAAAATGGGCATGCGCCCAATCCTAATCAAAGGATAAAGGCGCATGCGTTATTAGAGCGAGTCGAGTTTAACTTAGTTCGAAATCATAATGGATGGTGGCTTGAAGTTATTGGCCACTCATGGCGATGACAAATGCTTGCTTCCAGTCGACTTGAAAGGGGGGGAGTTGTTCGAGCACATCCGCATAACGCGTGCAGCGCGAACCCATGTAGTTGCGCATACACTCCTGATGCTCTTCACACATGGAGGCAAAGGCCATGAGCACCGTCAGTTCGTGATGGCTGAGATGGTCATGCAAATTCCAGAGTGCAATCGGTCCATTGAGTACATGCACACGACCATCCTTGAGGAAGTTGATGGTGCACTGACCGCGCTTGCGGAAATAATAGTTGCGCCCGGGAATGTATGCATCGCTTGGATGCATGGTGCGCCCGCCCATGGCAGGCAATTCAACAAATGCATGCGCATATAGCATGTCCATCAGCTGTTGTGATGCTGAGAAGGCAGGCGCCGCCTTGGGCGCATGCAGGAAAGAGAGATTCATGATAGCCATTGTTCTTTGTTTTGCGCAAAGAATCGACGGCAGATTGTAAGGTATTTACAATGCCAAAAGAAATGTGATTTGATGATGTGCCCATGATCAGTGAATGGTAACTAGAACCTAACCCCTAACCCATAATACCTAACCCCTAACCCTTAACCCCTTCTGACTTAAATTCGCCCCAAAATCCAAATTATGCCCAAAGGAGTTTTCCAAGTACCAGTGCCCGTGAATGAACCGGTGCGCAGCTATGCAGTAGGAACGAAAGACAGAGAAGATCTCGCTCGTCAATACAAAGCGATGTACGACCAAACCCCGATTGATGTGCCGATGTACATCGGTTCGGAATTGGTGCGCACATCCGACAAGCGAACGATGTCGCCGCCACACGATCACAAAAAGGTACTTGGGCACTACAACTATGGAACGACGACACACGTGTCACAAGCCATAGATGCTGCGCTTGCAGCGAAGGGACGTTGGTCGGCCATGGCATGGGAGCATCGCGCTGCCATTTTCTTGCGTGCCGCTGACTTACTTGCCGGCCCATACCGCATGCGCATGAACGCAGCCACCATGCTTGCACAGAGCAAGAATGCGTTTCAGGCTGAAATCGATGCAGCATGTGAGCTTATCGACTTCTTACGTTTCAATGTGGCGTTCATGCAGCAGATTTACCGCGACCAGCCGGGCAATCAACCGGGTGTTTGGAACCGCTTGGAATACCGTCCGCTCGAAGGATTTGTATTCGCCATCACGCCATTCAACTTTACGGCAATTGCAGCCAACTTGCCCGCCAGCGCGGCTATGATGGGCAACACCGTTGTTTGGAAACCATCCGACACACAAGTATACAGTGCGCATGTCATCATGGAGCTCTTCCGCGAAGCGGGATTGCCGGATGGCGTTATCAATATGATCACGGTAGAAGGGAAGGACGCAGGCGATATCATTTTCAATCATCCCGATTTCGCAGGTCTGCATTTCACAGGATCTACCGGTGTATTCAAGCACTTGTGGAAAGAGATTGGAACCAACATCGAGAAGTATAAGACTTATCCGCGCATTGTGGGCGAAACAGGAGGGAAGGACTTCGTGATTGCGCATCCATCGGCCCACCCACATGAAGTGGCCACGGCACTTGTGCGTGGAGCATTCGAGTTTCAGGGTCAGAAGTGCAGTGCGGCCAGTCGCGGCTACATTGCCAAGTCACTGTGGCCTGCGGTGAAAGAGCGTTTACTCGCCGACTCAGCCAGCATGAAGATGGGTTCGCCCGAGAATATGGGCAACTTCATCAATGCGGTCATCGACAAGCGTGCCTTCGATAAAATCAAAGGCTATATCGATTTCATCAAGACGCAACCCGATGCAGAAATTATTGCCGGCGGTACATGCGACGACAGCGTGGGATATTTCATTGAGCCAACTGTTGTGGTAACCACCAATCCGAAGTTCCGCACCATGTGCGAAGAGATCTTTGGTCCGGTGCTTACTTTATTTGTCTATGACGATGCACAATGGGCCGAGACCTTGCACCTCATCAATGAAACGAGCGAATACGCATTGACCGGCGCAGTGCTTTCGCATGATCGCTACGCTATCGATCAGGCATCACGAGTGCTTGAAGGTGCTTGCGGAAATTTATACATCAACGACAAACCGACAGGCGCAGTGGTAGGTCAGCAACCCTTTGGCGGTGCACGCGCGAGCGGCACCAACGACAAAGCCGGTAGCTACCTCAACTTGTTGCGCTGGGTTTCGCCTCGCACCATCAAGGAAACGTTTGTGTCGCCGGTGGATTATAGGTACCCATTTTTGGGATAGTGACTTCGCCCTTCACCCTTCACCCTTAATCCTTACCACTCCACGCCTCATACTCATCCAACAGCGCTTTGCTGAAAAGCTCGGCCATCTTGCGTGCACCGGCAGGGGTGAAGTGGGTGTAGTCGGGGCCGGCATATTGCGGGTTGTGATTCACCCAGCTCACCATCGAATTGCGTCCGCCCATCACCGAGAACATATCCCAGTAGGCGCAGCCTTCGGCAAATGCAGCGGCTTTCATGCCATCGTTCAACTGCTCAAGATAAGGCCATGTTTGATACACGCCATCGACTGAAGTGCTCATGTCTGAAGGCCCGATAACCACGATGGCCGCTTCCGGCCGCATGCGCTTGAAGCGCTGGATATGCTCGCGAAAGGACTCGCCATGCTTGTATGCCGATTCGCGTCCGCTGAGGTAGGGCACGCTGTTTCCGCCAAACTGAAGGATGTAGAGTTCTCCTTGCAATTGATCAAACACAGGCTGCATCGAACCTGTATTTACGCGTCGAAATGCACCACCGTCGTTGCCGCGCAAAGCAATGTTGCTTACGCCTACGCCTTGTGTGCTATTGAGACTAATGCCATAAACATCAGGACTTTCAACACCAATGAATTTTAGGCGCAAGCGTTTCGGGCATTCCATTACAGGCCATGTTCGCGATTGCACACCTTGCTGCGGAGTTATTGTTTCGCGCGCAATGATGTTGTCATCGCCCGTTACTTCAATGGTGAAAGGTTGGCTGTAGTTGCCAAAATACATGACAATTTCCTGATAGCGTTTGCATAAACCGGTAGCCATGGAGGAGGGGCGAAGTTCAATCCAGGCTTCCGTTGTATCCGTTGTGGCGCCGGGTGCAGTGAATCGTCCGAAGGCACAGAGCACGCCGTAGTTGTTGTGCTTGCATTTACCATCGTCGTAGCCATATGATGTGTAGCGCTTCCAATTGCTGCTCTGACTTTGGATGATGTTGCCCGAGCCTGTGATTGGAATAGGACAAACCAAACCGCATCCGCTGCCACCAAACCGCGATTGTAGTTTCTCACGAATCACGTTGGTCATGCGGTCACTTTCAATTTGAGAATCTCCGTAGTGAAACACATGCACTCGTCGCCCGCCCTGAGCTTCTTCCAACGCACGAAAGAAGCGATGGAACGATGAGGCGTCGGCATTGGCAAATTGCAATGAAGCAATACTTTCCTTGCGAGCGTAATTCACCGCAGTATCAATTGGCGCAGACGCAAGCGAGTCGAGCTGCGCCAAGTGAGCATCTATGTCGGGCACCGCGGCGGCGAATTGAGCTGAATCAGCCTCTTGAAACCAAGGCGAAAAGTGCAACTTCAATCCAGCAATATGAACGCCGTCTTTCGGGAAAAGGAATGAGATTGAAGCGCAGACGGCGCCTAGAATCACAAGGACAAGAAGGGTTTGATGCGGACGAATAATTTTCACTGAGCAAACGAAAAGCGGTGCGGCAAAGTAACGATGTTATTGAATGACCTTAAACTCGGTGCGACGGTTTTTCGCTCTGCCTGCATCCGTGTCGTTGGTGGCGATGGGCATTGTTTCACCGTATCCCTTCGCACTAAGACGATCAGCAGCGACTCCTTTGGAGGTAAGATATGCAACCACGCTGGTTGCGCGCTGGTTAGATAATGTGAGGTTGGTTTCATCGCTACCTACGTTGTCTGTGTGACCGCCAATCTCAATTTTCTTGTCGGGGTTAGCTTGCAGCAATGACACTAGGCGATCGAGTTCGATTTTAGATGATGGAAGCAAATCAAATTTATTAGTCTCGAAGAATACATTGTTTAACACAATGGTAGCTCCAGGTCGAAGTTTCTGCAGTTGAATTTCGAGTCGATAGGGCTCGTAGCTGTTGTAATTCTTCAGCGAGAAATTTTCGGAGTGAAACAAGTACCCTTCTTTGTTCACATTGAGCGCGTAGTCTTTACCGCTGGGAATACAGAGCAGAAAATCGCCCGTGCCTTTATTGCTGTAGGATTCCGTGATTGTCTTGCCTGTTTCGAGATCGATGAGTTCCAGATGCGCTTCCAGTTTTTTAAAGCTGAGTTTATCACTAACCACACCGGTTACGTATGTCACCAATGAAGGCCGCGCGCGTTCAGGCATATTGAACTGATACAAATCCAGACCGCCTTGACCACCAAAACGATCGCTGGCAAACAGGGCGACATCGCCTTTGGCTGTTACCTGAATGGAGTTCTCGTCTTTGAACGTGTTGATTGGATAGCCCAAGTTTACCGGTGCGTCCCAATCGCCACTAGGGAGCAAGCGACTCATATAGATATCGAGTCCACCCATTCCGGAGTGGCCATTGCTGCTGAAGTAAAGGGTGTGACCATCAGGGTGAATCATCACGCTCTCTTCTTCGAAAACAGTATTGATGCGACCGGGAACTTTCACCGGAACCGACCATGAGCCGTCGTCGCGCAAATAGCTGTAGAAGATGTCTTGTTCTTTGATTCCTGCTGCAGTGCGCTTGCCACGTACGAAATAGAGTGTACGACCATTGGCTGCAAAACTCGGTTGACTCTCCCAAGTGGCGCTGTTGATGCCATCGCCCATGTTGGCAGCTGGAGTCCATCCATTGGCAGTGCGCATCGAGTAAAATAAGTCACAGCTGCCTTTTCCCTCGCGTGTTCCGCCCCATGTGCCGTCTGCCGCTTCGCATGCGGTGAAGATGAGCATTTGGCCATCGGCGCTGAGTGTTGGCGCTCCCTCGTTCTTGTTGGTATTGATTTCCAACACCGGCTGGGCAGCGCCCCAGCCTTCTTTGGTTTTCTTGCTCAAATAGAAGTCTTCCTGCTTGCGACCTTCAATCTTTGTATCGGGTATAAGTCGGGTGAATAGCAAAGTTTGTTCGTCGGCCGTAATGCACGGATAGTATTCATTGTATTCGGTGTTTACGTTCGGCCCCAGGTTGATGGGCTCAAACGGTACAGGATATTGCAAAGCACGTTTAGCAAAAACGCAGCTGCTCAAAATGAGTTGAGCGCGTTTCTCTTGCTTCATGTCTTGCTTGGGGTAGGGTATGAATTTCGAAATCGATTTTTCAGCTTCATCATAATTGCCTTGGGAGAAGTAGCATTCGGCCAACATCATCCATGCGGCTGGATAAAATTTCTCGTCGATTGATATGGCCTTCTTCAGTGGCTCAATAGCCTTTTCGGTTTGCCCCGACTCATCGTAGAGTTGCGCCAGCATGAGCTGCGCTTCAATGAACTCGGGCTTTTCTTTAACTACTGCTGTCAGCATTTCAAGGGCCTTTTCAAATTCGAATTGATCGTAAGCAGTCAATGCTTCTTCAAATGATTTGATGGCTTTTTTATCCTTGATGGTGTAGGTGCGATTGGGTTGCGCAACAAGATTGATTGCGGGCAAAAGCAAGAGAAGCAACAATAGTTTTTTCATGGTCTACCGGGTAGTCAACAATTGGGCCTTAAGGTAAAAACGAACAACCCGTCTGCTAGGACGGGTTGTAAGAGTTATTATGCCGATGCGTTGATAAGTGATGTCACTAGTAAGTCGTGCTCAAAACAGGGGCTTGACTGAAGCATCATTATCGAATTCGCTTAAGCGCTAAGTTTTGCTCTGCATCCTCAGCGGCTTTGCGGCCAAAAATTATACGACTATTTCGATCGTTTAAAAAACGACGTCCAACTTTTCGTCTTAGGTGTGCTATCGCCACTGCTGCTGCTTGAACCAGTTGCCGAACTCGGACTTTCACTTCTTGTGTTGCCGGTTCGTTGGTCGCTTTTCGGGCGATTGTCATTGCTTCGAGGATGTTGGCCTCTGTGCGGGTTTGGCTTACGGCCACCGCCACCACCACCACCTTGTCTGGGCGCTCCATTGCGCTGCCCTTGGCCTTGGCGCTGCCCACGACCACTATGTTCCGGTGGTGCAGGTACGCCCTTGGTAATGTCGAATGATGGCTTGGGCAAATGACCGCGATCTTCTCCCTGCGGAATGATTACGCCGGTGAGTTTCTGAATGTCCTTGATGTACGACACTTCTTCTGCTTCGCAAAATGAAATGGCGATTCCCGAAGCACCTGCGCGGCCTGTTCGACCAATGCGGTGCACGTAGGTTTCGGCAACGTTCGGGATTTCATAGTTGATCACGTGAGTGAGGTCATCCACATCGATGCCGCGCGCTGCAATGTCCGTAGCAACCAATACACGTGTAGATTTATTCTTGAAATTCTTCAAAGCAAGCTGACGAGCATTCTGCGACTTGTTGCCGTGAATGGCTTCAGCAGTAATGCCCTTGCTTTGCAAGTCTTTGACAACTTTGTTGGCTCCGTGCTTAGTGCGTGTAAAAACAAGTGCTCTCTCAATGGTATGATCGCTCAGTACATGAAGGAGCATGTTTTTCTTTTCAGCTTTGTCGAGGTAGTAGATCGACTGATTAATCTTCTCTGCCGTGGTTGCCGGTGGTGTTACTTCCACCTTCATCGGGTTGGTGAGAATGGTAGAGCTCAACTTCTGTATTTCAGGAGGCATCGTTGCGCTGAAAAACAAAGACTGACGCTTTTGAGGAAGCTTGGCAATCACCTTTTTTACATCGTGAATGAAACCCATGTCGAGCATGCGGTCGGCTTCATCCAAAATGAATATTTCCAAGTTGCGCAAGTCAACGAACCCTTGGTTCATCAAGTCAAGTAATCGTCCGGGTGTGGCAATAAGCACATCCACACCGCGCTTTAGCGCTTGGGTTTGCGGGAATTGGCCAACACCTCCGAAGATGACTAGATACTGTAGGCGAGTGAAATTGCCGTATGCTTTGAAGCTTTCTTCAATCTGAATGGCGAGTTCACGAGTAGGAGTGAGCACAAGGGTTTGAATGGCGCGCTTGCCATTCTGTGGATTGTGCTTTTGATGCATAAGTTGAATAACAGGTAGCGCGAAAGCAGCCGTTTTACCGGTACCAGTTTGCGCACAGCCCAGCAAGTCGCGTCCGTTGAGTACAATCGGAATAGCTTGCTCCTGTATGGGCGTGGGTTTTTCGTAGCCTTCTTTTTGCAAGGCTTTAAGTATGGGCTCAATGAGACCCAATGATTCAAAATTCATTAGAATAAAAAGTATAAATATGTTCGCGAAATGATCCGAACAATCAGGTGACGGAAATGGTCCTTTAGCGGACGCTCCTGATAAGCGTAAATCAAATTCAGGGCGAATATACGGATAATAAAGACTTTAGCCGCAAGACTTTAAAGAAGACAGTTAATCATTAACCAATGTTATGCTTTCTATTCGATCGCCGATTCCGATGCGTTGAACGACATCCATGCCTTCAGCAACGTGAGCGAAAATGCTGTAACGTCCCTCCAAATGAGGTGTGGGAATGTGGGTAATAAACCACTGACAACTTTCTGTATCCGGACCGGCAGAGGCTAGTCCAACAGTGCCTGTGCCATAGCTATGCAAACGGAATTCAGAGCGAATGGTATAGTCTGTTCCTCCCATACCATCGCCGCGCGGGCATCCGCCTTGAGCTACGAAGTTTGGGATAACGCGGTGGAAATATTTACCGTTATAGAATCCATCATGTACCAATTGAACAAAATTCGCCACACTGCCCGGAGCTTCATCAACATGCAATACCAATTGAATAGGTCCTTGCGATGTGTTTATAAGCACACGTTGTTTGCGCGAAATGGTTTTGATTAATTCCCAATCTATAGGATGATTAAATGTGGGTTCAATTTCCGCCAAAGTCTGAAGTCCAATAGCATTAATGGTCTTTACAATTTCATTGTACGTTTCCACTTCACGGGGCAACTGAAGTGCATGCAATGCATCATTCAGCGTTTGGTTAAAACGATTTTTTTGCTCATCGGAAAGTGCAAGGCCTCGCATTTCAACTGCTGTTAACGCCTTCAACCCAATATCGTTGAGTGCGAAAATATTCAGCAGTGCTTCTGCGTATTGGATAGTCGCCGGGAATGCTTCTGATTGGTGACACTCGATGAATGCCTCGGTGTAGGCGTTTTTTATCAGTATATCGCTTTCATTCTGCACGTGCGCCAGGCAGTTTGCGGCTTGCGATGGAAATGAACCGAGGGCGCGAATGCGAGATAGTTTAGCGTAGGTGTCGCCCTCCGATGCTGTGGTTTGAAGCCATCCGGCCAAGGCTGTAGTATCGTTGTGTGCACCATGCAGTCGCATGGCGATGCACTGAATGTAGGCATTCTGATGAATGACGGCAGCATCGATCTGCTGCCAGGCGCTTGCGTCCAGCTCCTTTTTCATGAGAGCGAAAAGGGCTTCCTCGACAACATGTCGATCGGCATGGTTGAGAAGCAATAGAAGATTCTCGCTCGTTATTCCTTCCATTTTAGAAGCGGCCCGACAAGCGGAAATCAATACTTCCGGTTGCTGACTTGAATTCTGGAGCTGCTTTACAATAGTTTGGATTGCATACTGGCTGTTGATTCTTGGGGCTATGGTTATGCCGGCCATTTTTGCCAAAGGGTCTGCTTCATTGCTGAACATTTCCAAAAACTGATTGGCTTGAATCGTATCCGCATACCAAGCGCCCTTGTATCGCGAAGCGGCGTATGCAATTGCTCGTCGATTTGTAGCGGCTTGTTCAGAGTAGAGAGCGTGTAGGCGATTCATAAGTTGAGTTTCACCCCAGCCGGCATTGTGCAACCAAAAAGCTCCTTTGGCTAAGCCGTTAATCCCTATGGAATCGGATTTTTCAAAATTGATCAACGCGTTAACCGCATTTTCAACCATGTCGGGTGTTTGCCCTGTGGCATGCAAGGCTCCGCCAATTTTACCCAGAGCTTCCATAATTGCCAGGTAAACTTGGGGTTTTGATTCGTAGCGCAGACTATAGGCTAAAGGCTGGACAGAACTTGGATGTAAGATCTGTCCTAGGGCATAGGCACTGGCTTCGCGCACTTCGGGAACGGCATCGTTGATGGCATTATGCAAAACGTCTACTGACCGTTCATCGCGCACACTCGCCAAGCCGTATGCGGCTTCAATGCGCAACAAGGGTTGCTTGCTGCGCAGAGCTGCCATGAGCGAGTCCGTTTGGCGGTGATCGGTGAATTCCGCTATTCGAATGAGGTCTTTGTTCTTGAATTTATTCGAAACCGGTTTGTCGAGGCAACCGACAAGCACAGCGCTAATAGCGACTAATGAGAATAAATTGAATAAGCGAAGAGAATGTGAGATCATACGTAGTGTAATGAGTCTCAAAAGTAGGCTAGCGGTAATTAGTTTGAAGAATTACTGTTGGATGGGCACATGAACGGCCAATTGGAAATAACCGAAGTGTTCATCGAGTTCGGTCACATCGTATTTCACTTGATTTTCAGCCCGCTTAACGATAGTTACCAAGCCAAGACCTGCGCCACCTTGAGCACTGTACTCTTCATTACAGAGAATTTCGATATACAATTTACGCAGAGCAGTTTGGTCAAGATCCATCAAATAGTCCATGCGTTCCTGCAACGGTTTGATGCTTTCGTGTAGAACTAAATTGCCCGAGTAAAGCACATACTCATGATCGAATTTAGCTACAAGCAAATAGGCATTCATATGAGCACTTCGATCGCGTGAACCGTGTATGGCAATGTTTTGCAACAATTCGATAAGCATACCGCATACACGCTTCATCGTTGAGCGCTTATCGCCGGACTCAATGACGGTGCTTTCGATAAGCTTAATGGTCGATTCAATTTTTGAATTATCAAAATCGCCGAAATGCGAAAAAAGAAGAGTCCCGTCTCCATCACCCGAAACAACGCGTGAGACAAGGTCATGGTAAATGGCCTTAAGAGCATCAAGTTTTTGACCCGTAATGGATGTCATACCGAATCGTGAAGCGGTTATATTTTGAATAGCACGGTTAGAGCTCATCGGGGAAATGTCAAAAACAGGATACAAATGTATCAAAAGTCACGACGAATTCCAAAATAATTCCGACAAGTTTCTGATTCGAATATATATGGAAATCTCCGATTCTTCCGGATAACCATAATTCATTAATCGTGATTTACCAACATGCTACCAACAAGTCAACACCTCCAAAAAGACCTATAAATCAAAGGAAATAAGTGCGTTCGAGGCAAGGAGTTGTTGATTTCAAGAGTCAGTTTAGAATGGTCATGCATGTTTAAAGCGTAAGTCGAGGGTGTTGAATTCACCTCAAAAATGTGCTCCGGAATTTTCAATTACACGTTTCCTAACATGCGAAAACTATTGCGCGGCAGTATGTATTCCCCATCCTCCGGGCGGCGGATCATGGCATAGAACTCTTTGCACATGTAGTTGATTTGTCTTCGGAACGGACGCTTTTCGAGATAACTCTCCCAAGCTTCCAATGCCAATTTCTTTGTGACATCCCATGCGTAGTTGTTATAGCCCTCGGGACGTGCGAAGCTATCTACATATCTTTTTGCTTCCGGTAATGTGTTCATGACTTGCATCGATTTTACGTGATTGATGACGCAAAGGATGCACTCGTGATTGTAATGGATTTACAACGAAGAATTTTTTAGTGAAATAGTGAAATAGTGAAATGGTGAAATAGTGAATGGGGAGAACCTCATGAAAAGTCAAGGCAGCGCCATTATGTTGTGCAGCGTCGTGAAAAAATGGTGAAAACCTCATTAACATTAAAGGAAGCGCCGCGCTGCTTTGCGGCGCTAGGAAATATCCTAGCGTTGTCGAAGCTATGTAGCTGAGCGCAGTCGAAGCTCGTCTTTCAAGTACTTACCCGTCCAGCTGCCTTTCACTTTGACCACCTCTTCGGGCGTTCCTTGCGCAATGATTTCTCCGCCACCCTGGCCACCTTCCGGACCAACATCGATGAGGTAATCGGCTACTTTAATCATATCCATGTTGTGCTCAATGACCAGAACCGAATTGCCTCGGTTAACTAATCGGTTGAGCACATTAATGAGCATTTGAACATCTTGGAAATGAAGTCCTGTAGTAGGTTCATCCAATATATACATCGTGTTGCCGGTATCACGTTTACCCAGCTCGGTGGAGAGCTTGACACGCTGTGCCTCGCCGCCGCTAAGAGTGGTGGAATGCTGGCCAAGAGTGATGTATCCTAAACCGACATCCTGCAGTGTTTTTACAACATGCTTGATTTTGGGGTGTGCATCAAAAAACTCAACGGCTTGATCTACGGTCATATCCAAAACATCGGCAATGCTCTTCCCTTTGTATCGTATCTCTAGCGTTTCCCGATTGTATCTCTTGCCTGAGCAGATTTCACACTCCACCATCACGTCGGGAAGGAAGTTCATCTCAATCGTTTTTACACCGGCGCCCTTGCATGTTTCGCATCTGCCGCCGCTTACATTGAAAGAGAAGCGCCCCGGTTGATACCCGCGAATCTTTGCTTCAGGTGAGGAGGCATACAGGTTTCTGATGTCGGTAAATATGCCGGTGTAGGTGCTCGGATTGCTGCGCGGTGTGCGTCCGATTGGACTTTGGTCAATTTCAATCACCTTATCGAGATTCTCCAAACCTTTGATACGCTTGTAGGGTAGGGGTTTTTTGACTCCGTTGAAAAAATGGTGATTCAAAATTGGATATAACGTATGCTCGATGAGCGATGATTTGCCGCTGCCACTCACGCCTGTGACACACACAAACATGCCAAGCGGAATTTTCAGATCAACGTTTTTCAAGTTGTGGCCAGTGGCACCATCAACCTGAAGATATTTTTTGTTACCCTTTCGTCTTTCCTCCGGCACTTCAATTTTGAGCTCTCCACGCAGGTATTGCGCTGTGATGCTATTTTCATTTTTAAGCTGCTGCGGGTTGCCTTGCGTCATAATGCGCCCCCCGTGAATACCGGCGCCGGGTCCGATATCTATAAGGTGGTCACTTTGCAGCATCATGTCGCGGTCATGTTCGACCACAATCACGCTGTTGCCTCCATCGCGCAGCGACTGCAGAGAAGCAATGAGCTTGTGGTTGTCGCGCTGATGCAATCCAATGCTGGGCTCATCCAATATGTAGAGCACACCAACGAGTTGCGATCCAATTTGTGTGGCTAAACGAATACGTTGCGCTTCGCCGCCGCTTAGCGTGCGTGCACTTCTATGCAATGTGAGATAGTCCAGTCCAACATCGATAAGGAATCCAAGTCGATTGCGGACTTCCTTCAACGACTCCTGAGCTATAGTGAGTTGGCGCTGCGACATTTTATACTCCACACCCTCGAGCCAAGAGGCGAGGTCACGAAGGCCCATCGATGCAAGTTCGGCTATGTTTTTATCGCCTAATCGAAAGAACTGAGCTTCCTTTTTTAGTCGTGAGCCACCGCATTCCGGACAGGGCATTTTATTCATGAAGCTCTCGGCCCAACGGCGAAGGGCAGGGGAGCTATCCTCATCGATTTGCTTTTCAATTTGAGCAATGATGCCATCGTAACGCATTTGATAGGTGACGTTGCCTCCGGTTGTGACGTCGAATAGTTCTTCCGAACCATATAGTAACGTGTTGATTACCTCTTCGTTGATGTCTTCAATGGCCGTGTTTAAATCAAAGCCGTAATGTTTGACAACCGCCTCAACCTGTTGAAACGACCAGTTGTTTTTTCCTTCACCCAGCGGAACAATGCCACCTTTCTTTATGGAGCGCTTGGGGTCAGGAATAATTTTCTCCATATCGATTTCAGCTACTTCGCCTAATCCATTGCAGTGCGGGCATGCGCCGTATGGCGAGTTGAATGAAAACAAATTCGGCTCTGGCTCGGCATATGAAATACCGGTGGTAGGGCACATCAAGTGACGGCTGAAATGCTGCACAATTGCCGCACTGCTCTTTGTCTTTTTGGATTTTGGCGATTCTTCGGAGTGAGGAATAACCATGAGCGTGCCTTTGCCCATTTTGAGCGCAGCGTTAACCGTTTGTCGTATGCGGCTTAACTCCGGGTCGGGTGCGGACGCTTTTGTTTTGGCCATAACGGCGCCGATTGCCAATCGGTCAACAACAACTTCGATATCGTGAATTTTATAGCGATCTACTTTATGTCCTTTGGTAAGCTCTACAATTTCGCCATCGATGCGAGCACGCAAGTAGCCTTGCTTCATAATGGACTCGAATAATTCGCGGTAGTGCCCTTTACGTCCTTTCACGAGCGGAGCCAGCACTATGATTTTTTGTTCAGCGTACGTTTCGCGAATCAGTTGAATAATCTGATCATCGGTATACCGAACCATGCGTTCGCCTGTCGCATACGAAAAGGCATCGGATGCGCGTGCATAAAGCAGGCGGAGGAAGTCGTAGATCTCGGTTATCGTACCAACGGTTGAGCGCGGATTCTTGCTCACTGTTTTTTGCTCAATGGATATTACCGGCGACAAACCATTGATCTTGTCTACATCGGGGCGCTCCATCTCTCCAATGAACTGACGCGCATAGGCGCCAAAGGTTTCAATATAGCGGCGCTGTCCTTCTGCGTAAATCGTATCGAAAGCCAATGAAGATTTACCACTGCCACTCAAACCGGTGATCACAACCAGTTTATTGCGGGGTATGTTGACACTAATATCCTTGAGATTGTGCTCACGGGCACCGATAATTTCTATTTGCTCTTCTGCAATTTGCATGTTACAAAGATGATTACCACTTGAACAGCTCACAAGCACAGTTGTTCACATATGTATTCTAAAGAGAATGCCCAATGGTTGTCATTCCCTCTTTATGTTTGAGGCGAAGACTTTCACCATGCTGTTTCATACCTCTGCTTTTTGGCTATTTCTAATTGTCGTCTTTGCCATTCACTGGTGGTTGGGAAGAAATGCCGTTCGTCGACAAAACACATGGCTCTTGCTCGTCAGCTATTTTTTTTATAGTTGCTGGGATTGGCGATTTGTTGGGCTATTGGCATTTTCAACCTTGCTTGATTATTTCACGGGAATGCAGATAGAGCGGTCTGATAGTAACGGCAGGCGCAAGATGTGGTTATGGATTAGCATCTCCATCAATGTAGGATTACTCGGCGTATACAAGTATTTTGATTTCTTCTCCGAGTCGATGTCCCATCTAATGACGCAATTGGGGATGGAGACCCAACCTTATCTGCTTCATCTCATTTTACCGGTAGGAATTTCATTTTATACCTTTCATGGTTTGTCATACGTATTGGACATTTATCACAAACGGATACAAGCCGACCGCAATCTTGTTGATTACAGTTTGTTCGTCAGTTTCTTTCCGCTGCTGGTGGCGGGTCCAATTGAGCGTGCAACGCATTTATTGCCTCAACTCAAGCGCGCTAGGGTTTTCGATCGAGCGATGGCCGTTGATGGCATGCGTCAACTGCTTTGGGGTGTATTCAAGAAAATGGTTATTGCCGATAACTGTGCGTTGATTACAAATGAAATTTTCGCTTCTCCCGGCTCATTCAATGGTAGCAGCCTATTGCTTGGGGCAGTGCTTTTCAGTTTTCAGATCTATGGCGACTTTTCCGGCTATACGGATATGGCCATTGGTATTGCCAAACTTTTCGGAATTGATCTCGTGCGAAATTTCTCATATCCATATTTTGCTCAAAACATCGCAGAGTTTTTTCGTCGCTGGCATATTTCATTGACCTCGTGGTTTCGCGATTATGTTTACATCCCTTTGGGAGGAAGCCGCACAACACGCGCCAAGGTCATACGCAATACGTTTATTATATTTCTTCTAAGTGGCTTTTGGCATGGAGCCAATTGGACATTCATTTGGTGGGGCACCCTGAATGCAATTTTCTTTCTGCCAATAATGCATTGGCCACAACAAGTTACCAATTCGGATAGTGATGTCCTTTCGCTAAGAACGCTGCGAAGGATGATTCAAACCTTCGCTCTCGTTACCATCGCATGGGTTTTCTTTCGATCGGAAACCATAAGCAAGGCATGGATATATTTGAGTGGAATATGTGATTCCTCGTTATTGGATGCCCCACAATTTGATCGCATGCTTGGCGAGCAGAAAACGATTTTATTCATAGTGTTTTTTGTCGTGATAGAGTGGTTAGGGCGCCATGAAACGTATGCCATTCGGGATATTCCAAATCGATGGAGTAGGCCTGCGCGTTGGATGTTTTATTATGCCTTGTTGTTGTGTGTGCTTTGGTTTGGCGGCAAAGAACAGCAATTCATATACTTTCAATTCTGAACATGCGGAAATTCACCCTTTACATACTGCTTTTTAGTTTGCCTTTATGGGTTATGGTGGCTGTCTATGTATTGTTTGATCCTTTTAAAGTAATCCGAACATATTCAAATTACAAGGCGCATAGCGGCGAACTATCTGTTCCACTCAATCAAGATCATGTAAGCACAGCGACATTTTTGTTTTACAACCCAACGGAGCATTACAATGCCTTCATTTTGGGAAGCTCTAGATCTATGTTCTATGAGGTGTCAGATTGGAAGACACACATAGGCAATGAAGCTAGCTGCTTTCATTTTGATGCATCTTCAGAGACCATTGAGGGGATTACGCATAAGGTTGATTTTATAGATCAGCAGGGTTGCGAAATCAGACACGCACTGCTGATTTTGGATGAGTCTACCTTTTTGCCCAGACAATTGCTGAACGATCACTTGTATCTCGAAGATCCTCGTTTATGTGCATATAGGAATGCAATTGAGTTTCAAAGTGCTCATTTTTTGGCGTTCCTCAATAGAAAGTTTTTGCGCGCCTATTTAGATTATCGTTTCAATGGCGAGGCAAGGCCGTATATGACCGAAAATATGGTGCTTGACAATCGGCCATTTGTTTATGATCCAATAAGTAATGAACTGAGATTTGAGTTTTTCGAGCATCAGATGGATAGCGGTAAATACTATACCCCAATTCGAATGCAATCGTTTTACGATAGATCAGCTATCGAAAACAAATCAAGAAAGGCAATAGATGCGAGTGATTCACTGAAATTGTCGGCAATTGCTGAGGTATTCAAAAGGCATAAAACGGATTTCTATATCATCATCAGTCCATTATATGACCAGCGGTCATTTTCCGATGATGATATTCGCCAGCTTCGATCTGTTTTTGGTGAGCATCGCATTTTTGACTTTTCAGGAGTCAATGAGTTCACTAGCTCTTATACGAATTATTATGAGCGTTCGCATTATAGACCTCATGTTGCCAAGGCCATTCTGGACTCGATTTATCATCATTCAAAACAGTGAAGTAGTCATTGACGGCAGTATATTCGCCAACGATCACATACAAGAATGCCCCAATCATCGAACCGACTCATAGGAATTGACGTAGCCTATACAGTAGCATTAATAGGCTGCGTGATTTACGGCTTTACTTTTACCATAGGAGATTTAGTCCTTAGCTCCTTAACCCACACAAAATTTGGGTTCATATTGGATTGTTTCCCGGCCCTGTTCTTTTTTCTGAATGGGTTTACTGTAACGCTAACCATGCGCGATAGGCGAATTAGCAGTCGCAAGCTTCTGTCATATTCAGGAAAGAGAGGCTCTGTGCTGTTGGTCACTGGACTTATCTTTTGTGCCATTTGGCCAATGAATTTGCTGCTCGCGTCAGGTTTGATGATTATGATTACCCCATTTGTGGCTCAATGGAATAATATCCTGATTCGAGTAATCATGCTGTTATCTGTGGTTTTTGGAATTGCCATGCTTTATTTGGATGTGCCTACAAGCGCGATTTACATGGTGCCTTCTTTGGAAGGAGGGGAAATTTACAATGGCATGGGTTTCTTGTTGTTCAATGGCTATTTCTCGCCTTTGCCTTGGATGATTTTCTTTTTTGCAGGTCTCATTTTTGGCCGATCCGAGATCAGGCCCAAAGGTTGGTTACCTCCGTCCAGTATTATCGGTTTCGTTATGATCATCGCGAGCTATTGGATCAATAAATTCGTGCAAATACTGGATACTGATGCCCTGCTATTGCGACGATTCGATATCAGGATTTTTAATGTTCGCTTGCTATTTCCTGCATTTTGTGTTTACGGAGTAGGTGTGTGCTTAATTGCGATGAATGGCTTCATTTACTTCTTTCGCAATTTGACAAACACAGTTTTTTTGCGATTTATTCAAACGATTTCTTCCATGAAGTATAGTGTAATTCTCTTCTACACCATAATCGGAACAGTTACAGTTCTTGCAACGAATATTGAGTTTTTCAGTAAACCTGTTTCCTTGACGCTGTATGTGTTGGTCTCAACCGGCTTGACATTTTATCTGCCTTTTCTTTGGCGCAAGAAGGTTAGCGAAAAGGGGCCAATGGAGTTTATCATCAAGCGTATTTCAGGCTCAGCCAAGAAATGAGCTTTCGATTCCAGCATCATATACTGCATTTCAATCGCCCGGCCAAGACCTCACGTGATGTGCTGGAAACACGCGATGTGTATTATTTGCGAGCCACCTCAGAAGATTCATTGGTATTTGGTTTTGGTGAATGTGCACCGATTTGGGGATTGAGCACAGAGTCGAAAGCAGAGGTGGAGCGCGCCATTGCCGATTTCGATCAATTGGTGAAAAATCCAATTGAGTTGCGTAGCATCATGCTGAAGATTCCCTCATTGCGATTCGCGCTGGAAACAGCCCTGTATGACTTGGCCAATGGCGGAATCATGAAACCCTTTTCTGAAGATCTCACCAAACCAATTCCAATCAATGGTTTGGTGTGGATGGCCGATATAAAAACGATGCTGGGGGAGTGTCGAAGTAAAATTGAACAGGGGTTTACCACAGTCAAATTCAAGATAGGCTCACACGATTTTCAAGAAGAGCTCGACATGCTCAAGCAGGTGCGTCGAGAATACAATAACGATGATCTTGAGATTCGACTGGATGCCAATGGTGCATTTGGTGTGACTGAATGTTTGGAGAAGTTGGATCGGTTGTCGATGCTGTATCCGCATTCCATTGAGCAGCCCATAAGAGCAGGCCAATGGCAAGCACTCACAGAAATATGCAGTCGTTCGCCCATCCCCATTGCTCTTGATGAAGAGCTTATTGGCGTGCATGAAATTGCACAGAAAAAAAACTTGTTGGATACCATTAATCCGAATTACTTGGTGTTAAAACCAACCCTGCATGGCGGATTTTCCGGATCAGATGAATGGATTGCTTTGGCCGAAGAGCGATCAATTGGTTGGTGGGCAACGTCGGCTTTGGAATCGAATGTTGGGCTCAATGCCATTGCCCAATGGGTGTTGACTAAAAATGTGACATTGCCGCAAGGCTTGGGTACAGGAGGACTTTTCTCAAACAATATCGCATCGCCCTGGGTTGTTGCAAACGGTCAGCTTAAATACGATGCGAATTTGAAATGGAACCTTAAGCCCATAAGCGTATGATGCTCCACCCATCATTTCGATACAATGGCCGGAAAAGCAACGAAGCAGGCTTTGAGGGGTTTATTCAGGCAATCGCACAAACAGGTGAATCATGGGAGAAGGAGCATGTCCAATTCATTATGGATTGGTTGAATGACGAGTCAGAAATAGCCGTGAATACATCCGGATCAACAGGTCAGCCGAAGGAGTGGAGTGTACGTAAGGAGCTGTTAGCGAATAGTGCAAGGCTTACGGCTAATTTTTTCAATTGTTTTGATGGCACTCGTGCGCTGCTCTGTCTTCCCTCAACGTATATCGCAGGGAAAATGATGCTGGTGCGCGCTATGGTTTTAGGATGGGACTTACATGCCATAGCGCCTGTATCTAAACCATTGAGCATCGCTTTTGGGCAAATGGATTTTGCGGCATTTACCCCAATGCAACTGGCAGGCATGACCGCTGAAGAGCAAAAAAGACTTGAGTCTATTGCGCAGGTCATTGTTGGCGGGGCAGCCGTGTCAAATACGCTCCGTGTGCAACTGGCTATGTGCAGCAATAGAATTTTTGAGACCTATGGCATGGCTGAAACGCTGAGTCATGTGGCATTGCGAAGGATAATGCAGTCGGAAGAACCATTTGTGGCTTTGGACGGAGTTCGATTTTCAGTGGATGAGAAATCACGATTGCTTATTCAGGCCACGCATATAAGTGATTCAATTTTACAATCACAGGATGTCGTAGAACTCATTGATGATAGGCATTTCTATTTTCGAGGTAGGTACGATCAGATGATCAACAGTGGCGGCGTCAAATTGTTCCCTGAAGTCATTGAGCGAAAATTGGCGAGTATAATAGACCATCCATTTTATATCGCCGCTGAGCCCGATGAGGTGCTTGGACAGCGTGTAGTTCTTTATGTTGAAACAACAAGTCAACTAAATCTGGATGCTTGCAGAAAGCAGTGGGATGGATTGCTAGAGCGCATGGAATTTCCGAAAGCCGTTTATACCAAAGCACAATTCGAAAGAACATCATCAGGAAAGATTATTCGCAATAAATAAGTTGAACAATATGGAATTGGTATTTGCCAGCGGCAACGCAAACAAAGTAAAAGAGGTAGAGAGCAAGATGGGTGGAGCGTTCCCCTTAAAAGGCTTGTCCGATATCGGATGTACTACTGATATTCCCGAAACCAGCGACACGTTGGAAGGGAATGCACGTCAAAAGGCTTGGTATGTGTGGGACAATTACAAGGTGAATTGTTTTGCCGATGATACCGGGCTCGAGGTAGAAGCACTGAACATGGAGCCCGGGGTCCTTTCGGCGCGATATGCCGGTGCGCAGAAAAACTCGGCCGACAATATGGCACTGTTGCTTGAACGCTTAAAGGGCATGGACGTGCGCAAGGCGCGATTTCGAACAGTCATTTGCTTAATCATCGACGGAGTGGAGCATCTTTTCGAAGGAATAGTTGAAGGTGAAATTTTGGAACAGCCTCGAGGAAATGAAGGTTTTGGCTACGATCCTTTGTTTCAGCCGCAGGGATACGCCATCACGTTTGCCGAAATGCAGATGGATGAAAAAAACCGGATTAGTCATCGTGGTAAGGCCATACAGCAATTAGCAGATTTTCTTCAATGTTTTTAAAGAGTGCTTGATGTGCATCTATCTTCGTTCTCAAACTAAATATCAAATCCAATGGAATTTCTTACAGGCAATCTGATTGGCGCAATCATTATTATACTTCTACTACTGAAATCATTTGTCGTTGTTCAGCAAGGTATGATGGGAGTTGTTACTGTATTTGGAAAGTATCGACGCGTTCTTTCGCCGGGACTCAATTTTACCATTCCGTTTATTGAAGTTGTATTCAAAAAAATCAGTACCCAGAATCGCAGTGTCGAGATGGAGTTTCAGGCCGTAACCTTCGACCAGGCCAATGTGTATTTCAAGTCGATGTTGTTGTATTCTGTCATGAGCGGAGAAGAGGAAGTCATCAAACGTGTGGCCTTCAAGTTCATTGATGAACGCAGCTTGATGCAGGCACTCGTGCGCACTATTGAGGGAACCATTCGCGCTTTCGTAGCTACTAAGAGACAAGCAGAAGTGCTTGGATTGCGCAACGAAATTGTTGAGCACGTGAAAGCAGAGATCGACAATCGTCTTGAAGATTGGGGGTATCATTTGCAAGATTTGCAGATCAACGACATCACTTTTGATGAAGCAATCATCAAATCCATGGCGCAAGTTGTGGCATCCAACAACCTCAAGGCTGCCGCTGAAAATGAAGGTCAGGCGTTGCTGATTACCAAGACAAAGGCAGCAGAAGCTGAAGGTAATGCTATTAAGATTGCAGCTCAGGCCGAGCGTGAAGCCGCTCAAATGCGCGGTCAGGGAGTAGCATTATTCCGCGAGGAAGTTGCACGCGGTATGCAAAACGCTGCACGCGAAATGCAGCAAGCGAATCTGGATACTTCCGTAATCATGTTTAGCATGTGGACGGAAGCCATTAAGAACTTTGCTGAATATGGAAAAGGAAATGTCATATTCCTCGATGGCTCACCCGATGGAATGGATAAGGTGATGAAGCAGATGATGGGAATGAATCAAATGATGAATAGGAAATAGAAGCTATGGCTTTCTGATTTTTCCAAGCCAAACGTATATCCTTAGAAGCGCCGCAGAACCTTGCGGCGCTTTCTTTTTATATAGAAAACAAAAAAGGGATTCACGTCGAACCCCTTTTTGTAAACCTGCAAGGAAAATTTTGAAACCAACACAGTCCTGGAAAAACTGCGTTACCATCTATATGACGAAACTGTTAAGGGATGGTTGCCTATGTCTTGGCATCAGACGATTAAAGTGCTGAAATTCAGAGATTGTGTTCTCTGTGTTATGCATTAGCTGAATTGGTAAAAGTTGCTTCTTAACGAACAGAATTAACGCCAATAGCCATAGGGCTCGTCTATTTTTGCCGCCCCAATAAGAGCTATGTCAAAGGAATATACCAAACATCAAATCGAAGGAATCATTTCAGAATTGAACAAGAAGTTCAACATCGCCTTGCTTGCGGAAGAATTCAAGAATTCGGATTATTCGGCATCGAGTCTGCGCGATATTCTCGTGCAGCGTATTGGAGATGAGCTGTCAGGTGAATGGACAACCGAAAAGGCCTATGTTATTTTGAAAGATGCCTTGTTGAAACTAGGCTTGCAATCGGACATGGTGCATATGGAATCTTCATTAGATCAATTGATTCCTCGTCAGGGCAGAAGAGCACGTGTGAAGCAATGGTCGATTGAAGCCGGTATCGAGTTGGATATACTCAAGCCCAACAGAGTACTTTATGGAATATTGATATTCTTGTTTTTTGTCTGTATTCCATTGGGAATTGGAATGGATTGGTTTTTCAGCGGAGTTTGCATGTTGGTTTGTTTAACACTGATATTTATTCTGGGTAAAACAGCCAATAATTTCAATGTAAAAACCCTGGGCCAAATGGCTGAATCCATTGCATGGAAAAACTATTTGCAACAGCAAAAGGAAAAGTCGAATCACACTCCGGATGGCGTTGAGGCCGCGGTGAATGCCTTAGTTAAATTGGATTAGTCTGTAAATCGATAGCCCACACCACGAACGGAGTGGAAGTGCAGCGGACGGCGCGAATCCACTTCAAAGTATTTGCGAAAAGCTAATATGTAATTGTCAATTGTGCGGGTGCTCGGGAAAACATCGTAGCCCCATATTTTCTCGAGAATTTCCTCTCTGCTCACGACTTCGCCTTTGCGCTGAATAAGCAGTTTGAGGAGCATGATTTCTTTCTTTGTAATCACACTTTCTTGGCCATCGACGCTGCGAATGGTAAAATTCAGGAAGTTGACATAACAATTCCCAAAGGTAAACTCATGCAGGTCGGCAAGTGTAGCGGTGCTTTCATGACGACGAATAAGCTTTTGAACACGCAGCATCAACTCCTCTAAATCGAAAGGCTTAGTGAGATAATCATCGCCTCCGATTTTCAAGCCTTCTACGCGATCCTTACCGGTACCTTTGGCAGAAAGGAAGAGAACAGGCGTGGTGTTTCCTTCGAGTCGAATAGTTTGGCAAACGGAAAAACCATCGAGTAGGGGGAGCATCACATCAAGAATAGCCAAGTCGAAATGCTGGTTTCTGAATTTATCAAGCGCAGCATGTCCATCACGCGCAACCACCACATGATACCCCTCCATTTCTAAGTTAATAGAAAGTGCTGTAATGAGACTTTCCTCATCTTCGACTACTAGAATACGATACTTTTCCATCAGACCTTAGCACTGAAAAAAAAGAAAAGGGGGTCAATGACCACCCTCTTCTTGATGTTGTTCACCTTCGTGATCATGTTCATGATCATGTTGCTCGCCATCGCCATGGTCATGTGTGCATGAGCCTTGCTTGGCTCCGCCTTCGGGCTCTTTGTAGCCTTCAATCATAACGCCTGTAGCCACGAAATTGAGAACCTTTTTGGGTTCCGTAATAGCTGCAATTTCTGCTTCCGACTTTCCTTCTTCTTGTGCGTAATGCTTGAGCATTTCGACACTGATTTCATCAAAGTAAGCCTTGCCCTTGGCTTTCGCCTTGAGGCCTTCGCAGCCTTCTAGTGGCACGAAGAAGACGTGATCGGTCGTGATTTTTTGCACTGAGCTGTCCATGCGCATATTGAGCCAGCAGCCTGCATTGGGGCAAGTCTGATCAATAATGCCATCGATAGTCGCAAACAAGGTGTCTTTGCCTTCAAGTTGGGCCGACATTGCTGAAACAGGAATAGAGCTGGTGATATCAAATGAATCTCCGTAGAATTCCTGTGTTAGTTCACCGCCTGTAGCATTTGCCGGTGCGTGGTTGTGATCACAACCGCCCATGAGCATAGCTGTCAATGAAAAGAGGATGATGTTTTTCATGTGTTGAATTTTGAATCAAAGGTATACACCAAAGGTTACTTGTCTTGTCCTTCGCTCACTTGCTTGCTAGGGCTCAATGCAGCCTTCTCAATGCGCATGCGGCCCTGGTCAAGCTTAATCACAACGGTAGTTTCATCGGTTTCGATGATTTCACCATGAATGCCACCGATGGTCATTACGCGGTCGCCAATCTTTGCCGCCTCCTGGAATTTACGTTGATCTTTTGCTTTCTTCATTTGTGGTCGAATCATGAAGAAGTAGAAAATGGCGAAAAATCCAACCATAAAGAGGAGCGTGCCCATACCGCCATCTTGTCCTTGGGCTTGAAGAATTGTAATTGTCATATGAATTAATTTAAGGTATTTCCATTTCCATTTGAACCGGATGCTTAGCCTCTGTAGCTACATCGGTTCCTATCACTGTGCCTTGCAAGCGCAGCACCCATACGCTGGGTACGCTATTGGTGAGCACTGAAACGCTTTTATCGACTTGTCCGGAATTGCCGTTGCTATTGAACTCCACGGTGATGTGACCTTCTTCGCCAGGCGCAATGGGCTGTTGGGGCCAGTCCTTAGGAGTAGTGCATCCGCATGAGGGATTCACTTGTGTAATGAGTAAAGGTGATTTGCCTGTATTGGTAAAGTGAAATGTATGCGTGTATTTCTCGCCGATGGCTAATGTTCCAAAGCGACAAATAGCGGAGTCGAATGCAATCATCGGAGCGTTTTCATTGCTACCGTCTGCAGAAGGAAAGTGAATCATGTCTGAGGTGATTTGCCGGTCATCGCTTTTGCACGCGGCTAATGCTAGGCAGAAGCCCAAGACGATAATAATTCGGACTCGATCAATTGTCGTCATAGCTACCGTAAGATCCGTTGAATTCGCTTTCATCGAAAAAATCTTCATCCGCATCAAACATTTCGTCGTCATCTTCTTCGTCGCCTTCTTTCACTTCACCATGGATTTCATTGAATTCTTCTTCACTGAATTCAGAACCAAACAAATCCATTTCTTTTGAATCTTGGGATGGGGCATCGCCATAAACAAGGGCAACTCTAGGATAGATTGTGCTTGGCTGATCCTTTTTCACTTCCATGAGTTCAACATAAAAGATCCACATGCGCATGAAGTCGTATATGTAGAGCACTTTATCTGATGGCTTGTTGACCATTTCAGCCAGTGTAGTGCTTTTCATGCTCAGAGCGGCATCACCGGCCATATCCATTAGTGGAATTTCTAATCCCTTCTCCCATGCTTCGTTACTCATGTAGAAACTGGCCATTTCACCGTGTTCGAAGTCGAATGCGTCGAGTATGGCCTCGTGCATTTTTTCAAATGAGGCATCGGTTTCAATTTCTATATCACGAAACACATCCTGCTCTGTGTCAACAATGACACGGAACTTAAAGATGTTTACGTTCGTAAGTTTCTTTGCCATAATTGCAGTCTTTTCTTATTTCCGTTACAACGCATAACCTAGCGCCACTAACCTCCAAATATCCTTACCTTAGTCAATAGTCATTACTCACTAGTCGCTAGTCACTAAATACTATTCACCATTTTGCTCACTTGCTTGATATCATTCTTCAGGTATCCTTTCGAATCATATTTTTTGGCTTCATTGAGTAAGGTGATGGCTTCACGTTTTTTGCGACGGTTTGCCGAAATGACTGCCAAGTTCAGATAAGCTGCTGCTTTATCATGATCGAGGCGCAGGCCATGCTGCAAAGCCATTCTAAAGTTCTTTTCACTTTGCGAAAGACTGTTGGTTTGAATTTCGGCTGATCCCAACAAAAAGTAGTAATACCCTTTTTGTTTGGTCCAAAGATGACTTGGATTAATACGGTTGAGCCATTGCTTGGCCTTATCCATCTTCTGCATGCGCATATGGTAGAATACCATGATGAGGCGTGTACTGCGAAAAACAATCAGAACGAGCACCGCGGTAACCAGCAACAGTGTGATTCCCCATCCCCAGCGACCCAAGAAGAATAGGTAGGTGTTGAAGGCGATGGCTGCTGCTGCAAGAATGGCTTTAATGATACGAGTATCCATGGGGTAAAATTACTGTTTACAATTGCGGATTGCTAGATGGAGTGATACACAAAAAAAGCTGTCATTGACTGACAGCTTTTCAATTTATAGCATTGTCTGTTACAGCAATGCATCCATTTTTTCTGTAAGTACATTTTTAGGAACGATACCTACACTTCTGTCCTTCACTTCGCCTCCTTTGAGGAAGATGATGGTTGGGATGTTTCTGATACCGAAACGTGAGCTGATCTCAGGGTTTTCATCTACGTTTACTTTACCTACTACAGCTTTGCCGTCGTAGTCGGTCGCGATTTCATCAACGATTGGACCTACCATGCGGCAAGGGCCACACCATTCAGCCCAGAAGTCGATCATTACAGGCTTATCGCTGTTTTGAACCAATTCTGTGAAGTTAGCGTCCGTGATTTGTGTTGCCATTTGTATTGATATTTTAATTTTCGATTGCTGAATTGCTCTTAACAATGAGCAGACCTGAATGCAGTTTTCTGCCAAATTTTCTGCTTAATAAAAACAGGCTACAAAATTAATTTGAGGTTTAGGTTGTAGCATGAAATTTTGCTAACAACGAAACCAAACTATTATTTGCCTGTTGCAGCTGAGTCGATGCTAATCAACTCAACTTCGAATACCAAGGTAGAATAAGGCTTGATAACCGGGCTAGGAGATTGTTCGCCATAGGCAAGCTCTTGAGGAATGAAGAACTTGTATTTGCTACCAACATTCATCAATTGAACTCCTTCGGTCCATCCTGGAATAACTTGATTCAAGCCGAATGAAGCTGGCTCACCGCGATCAACAGAACTATCGAACACCGTACCGTCTACGGTTGTGCCATGGTAGTGAACGGTTACTTTATCCGTTGCCTGAGGTTTCTGACCTGTGCCTTCTGAAATAACTTGGTACTGCAGACCGCTTGCCGTAGTCATTACACCAGGCTTGCTTTTGTTTTCAGCCAGAAATTTCACACCTGCTTCCTTGTCGACAGCTGCCTTAGCTTCTTGCTTTTTCATCATTACTTCTTGAATGAATGCCTCAGCTTCCTGAAGTTCCATAGCTCCAATACTGTCTTTTTGATCTTTCAAACCCTTGATCAGCAATTCGTAATTTAGATCTGTGAGTTCGCTTTGCATGAAGCTGTTTCCAATGCTCAAACCAATGGTGTAGCTAAGGCTGTCGCGTTGATCTTTCATTTTCACATTGCTAACTTTGCTTTGTTCACAGCTGCTAAGCATGCTTCCGCAAGCTATCAGGGAGAGGATGAGTTTTTTCATGGTAGATTTTGAATTAAAAGAATATTGAGGGTGCGAAAGTATGCATGGGAATTGAAATCTGCGGCGGGCTCGAAAAAAAGTTCACAAACTTTGGTGAACCACAGACAAGTATGAACTACATTTGCCGCCCTTAAAGGAAGACCGATTCGTCGGTAATCTACAGGGATTAGCATAACAATAACTTACACAAGTATTAGCATGTACCTTACTACAGAGAAAAAACAAGAGATTTTCAAGAAACACGGAAAATCTGAGAAAGACACAGGAACATCTGAAGGTCAGATTGCCCTGTTCTCTTTCCGCATCAGCCACCTTACAGAACACTTGAAGGTGAACAAGAAAGACTTTGGCACACAACGCAGTCTCATTCGACTGGTAGGTAAGCGTCGCAGCTTGCTTGACTATCTTCAGAAGACAGACATCGCCCGTTACCGTGCTATTGTTAAAGAGCTTGATCTCCGCAAATAACACATTGCGCAAACTGCGCTAGCGAAAGGGCAATTGAACACAATTGCCTTTTCGCGTTTTTTTTAACCGACGTTTTTATCCGAAAAAATAAGAAATGAACTACGAATTGGTAACCCAAACCATAGACTTGGGAGATGGTCGTCCGGTCACAATTGAAACCGGCAAACTCGCCAAACAAGCCAACGGCTCTGTTGTGGTAAGACAAGGAGATACAATGTTGTTGGCTGCGGTTGTAGCTAGCACACAAGCTAAAGAAGGTGTCGATTTTCTGCCGCTCACGGTTGAATATCGCGAAAAATATGCGGCAGCAGGCCGCTTCCCCGGCGGTTACTTCAAGCGTGAAGCTCGTCCGTATGATGACGAAATTCTTGTTGCCCGCCTCATCGATCGCGCATTGCGTCCGATGTTTCCAGATGATTTTCACGCAGAGGTTCAAGTTGTAGTGAACTTGATTTCTGCCGATAAGGAGAATATGTCTGATAGTCTTGCTGGTTTGGCAGCTTCTGCTGCTCTTGCTGTATCTGACATTCCATTCAACGGACCAATTTCTGAGGTTCGTGTAGCTCGCATCAATGGTCAAATTGTAGTGAACCCAACCTGGGCTCAACTAGCTACATCCGACTTGGAGTTGATGGTTGCCGGTACTTTAGACAGCATCGTGATGGTAGAAGGGGAGATGAAGGAAGTTTCTGAAGCAGAAATGATCCATGCTCTCGAGATTGCTCACGAAGCCATCAAGGCCCAATGCCGTGCTCAACAAGAAATGGCCTCAAAGGTTGGTAAGTCAAGCCCAAAACGCAGCTACGACCACGAACCTAAGGATGAAGAGTTGAAGAAGCGTGTTTGGAGCGAGTGTTACGAGAATTATTACACGACAGCTAAGACTCCTTCTGACAAGACTACTCGTTCGGATGCATTTCATGCCATTCAAGAGGCTTTCGAAGCTCAAATATCAGATGAAGAAAAAGCGTCTAAACGCTTCTTGCTCAATAAATATCACCACGACTGTTTGAAGGATGCGATGAGGAACATGATCCTCAATGAAGGCATTCGCTTAGATGGTCGCAGCACGACTCAAATTCGTCCGATTTGGAGTGAAGTAGGGTATTTGCCCGGTGCTCACGGATCTAGTGTGTTCACCCGCGGTGAAACACAATCGCTGACAACTTTAACTTTGGGAACTAAACTCGACCAGCAGATGATCGACAGCGCGGTTATGCCTCGCGAAGATCGCTTCTTGTTGCACTACAACTTCCCACCATACAGCACCGGTGAGGCTCGTCCAATCCGTGCTACAAGTCGCCGTGAAATTGGTCACGGAAACTTGGCTTTGCGTGCATTGAAGCCTGTTATTCCACCACAAAGCGTTTGTCCATATGCTATCCGCATTGTGTCAGATATTTTGGAGTCGAATGGTTCGTCTTCAATGGCTACTGTTTGTGCGGGTACATTGGCTCTTATGGATGGCGGTGTGCAGATTTCTGCTCCTGTTTCCGGAATTGCCATGGGTATGATCACCAACGAGGACAACTCGAAGTACCAGATACTTTCGGATATCTTGGGCGACGAGGATCACCTCGGCGATATGGACTTCAAAGTTACCGGAACATCCAAAGGAATTACAGCTTGTCAGATGGATATCAAGATCAAAGGCTTGAGCATGGACATGGTTAAGAACGCCTTGGAACAAGCCCGTCAGGGTCGCCTTCACATCTTGGGAGAAATGCTCAAGACGATGGATAAGCCGGCAGATGATTACAAGCCACATGCTCCGCGCATTGTTTCATTGGAAATTCCAAATGATATGATTGGCGCCGTAATCGGCCCCGGAGGTAAAATCATTCAGGAGATTCAAAAGAGCACAAGCACCATTGTTACTATTACCGAGGTTGACAATAAAGGTGTTGTTGAGATTGCTTCAGCCAATAAGGAAAATCTGGATGCAGCGCTTAAGCGTGTGCGCAGCATAGTTTTCCCTCCGCAAATTGAAGTTGGAGAAATTTATGAGGGCGTAGTCAAGAATATCCAGGCTTTCGGTGCGTTCGTCGAGATCCTACCGAAACAAGATGCGCTTTTGCACGTATCGGAAATAGATTGGAAGCGCATAGAAGATGTGCGCGATGTGCTCAAGGAAGGTGATAAGATTAAAGTTCAAGTTATTGGCAAAGACCCCAAGAACGGCAAGTACAAGTTGTCGCGCAAGGTTTTGTTGCCAAAGCCTGAGGCTCAGTCGAACTAAGCTGATTTTGGATAGGTTCTAAACCTGTCTTTTTAGCCATCTTGCTTGAACCAATAATGCTTAAACGGGGGTATCCCCAACAATTGAAAACAATACATGAGGCAATTAAAAATCACTAAACAGGTAACGAACCGGGAAACCGCTTCGTTGGACAAATACCTGCAGGAGATTGGTCGTGTCGACCTGATTACTGCAGAAGAGGAAGTGGAGTTGGCCAAGCGCATCAAGGCCGGCGATCAAGTTGCTTTGGAGAAATTGACTAAAGCCAATCTCCGTTTTGTGGTTTCTGTATCGAAACAGTACCAGAATCAAGGGTTGAGTTTGCCCGACTTGATCAACGAGGGAAACCTTGGTTTGATTAAAGCTGCTCAACGTTTTGATGAAACGCGTGGTTTTAAGTTCATTTCTTACGCAGTTTGGTGGATTCGTCAATCGATATTGCAGGCATTGGCTGAACAGTCACGTATTGTTCGCCTTCCTCTCAATAAGATTGGCTCAATCAACAAAATCAACAAGGCATTCGCTAAGTTGGAGCAAGAGTTTGAGCGTCCGCCAACACCTGGTGAATTGGCTGAGGTTTTGGAAATGACCTTGGATGAAGTGAAGCAGTCAATGCGCAATAGCGGTCGTCACGTGTCGATGGACGCACCCTTGAAAGATGGTGACGATAGCAGCAGCACGATGTATGACGTTTTGCAAACCAACGACACGCCTTCGCCGGATACAGACCTTTTGCATGAGTCGCTGCGCAAAGAAATTGAGCGTTCATTGCGCACACTCACAAGCCGCGAGGCAGATGTAGTGCGTTTATACTTTGGGTTGAACGGAGAGCATCCGCTTACCTTGGAGGAAATTGGTGAACGCTTCGATTTGACTCGTGAACGTGTGCGCCAAATCAAAGAGAAGGCAATTCGTCGCCTCAAGCACACCAGCAGAAGTAAGATTTTGAAATCCTACCTCGGATAAAAATTTCAATAAAACCATAGGCATTTTGTTCATTGCCCATGGGTTAAACATCATGAAAGCCCCGTAATGCGGGGCTTTCATTTTTTTTGGTATATGTGTATGTCATAGGGGCAAGGCATCGAGCCTAATCCCGAATAAATTTGCAGCTATGGATTTCAAGCGTGGTGATCGCGTAAAGTTTCTCAACGACGAGGGAGAAGGCATTGTAGTGGCTTTTCCTTCCAAGGATTATGTTCTGGTTGAGGACCGTGAGGGCTTTACCTATGAGCATAGAATAGAGGAGTTGGTATTGGTGGGAAACCGCCGCAAGGAAGAGGAGAAGTACGATACAACGCAGCCTGATATCGTTGATGTTGTTGAGCGAAACATCGATAAGAACTTTGCCAAGAAGGCTCAGGAGCAGTTTAAGCTCCTCTATAAAAACAAAGACGCCAACAGTCAAAAGCGCAAGGGAGAGGTAATGGAAGTGGATTTACATATCCATGAATTACTCGACAACCATGCGCGTATGTCGAACAGCGAAATTATCGCGATTCAACTCGAACATTTTGAGCGCACGTTGCGCATTGCTGAGAATAGAAAACTGAGCAGGGTAGTGTACATTCATGGTATTGGTCAAGGAGTGCTTCGCGCCGAGATTCGTAAAATGCTCAATCAATATTATCCGCATTGTGAATTTATGGATGCCCCGTATTCGCACTACGGATATGGAGCCACAGAGGTGCGTATCCGACGAATGAGATAATTCGCATACGGATAAAAAAAAAGCCACCGAAACTTCGGTGGCTTTTTTTTTTGAATGAGTTTCTTATTCAACTACAATCTTACGGGTCGCCGTTTGGTTGCCCATATTCAATTGCAATTGATAAATTCCTGAAGCCAAATTAGCAACATGCATTTGGTGAGTGTTTGCACCTGTGTTGCAGTTGTACTGTTGTGACAATACAATGCGACCAGCTTGGTCAATCACCTGCACCTGCAATGTTGAAGATACAAGGCTTCCAAATGTGATGTTCACCAGATCCTTGGCTGGATTTGGGTACAATTGCATGTTAGACACGTTGCTGATTTCGTCAACGCTGATGATTGTCGCTTGTACTTCAACGCGATCGCTGGTGCAAGTGAAATCAGGAGCTTGAACGTTCCAATCATAGAAGTAGTAGTAATAGTTGTAGGTATTGGCACCACTCACGTTGGTATTGGTAATAGATACCAGGTTACCGATATTGAATGGGTATGCAAATGGAGATGCAGAATCTTTATCACGCCACATTTGCGGATTGTTACCCACCAAGCGCAAGCCGTAGCCTGTACCAGCAGGAACAAAGAAGTTCAACGTAACAATTGATTCACCATCAGGAATAGTGAATGTTCCTGTAGCAATCGTGTTACCGGCAGCATCCACAACAGCAATCGTGCGATCAGCAGCACCGGCAGCATAAACTTTTACGGTGTTGATGATAACATCTTCCATAGCATCAAACAATAGGAAGTACGTCGTGTTTGACTGGTACTGGCCTTCGTTGTTGATGGTTTGCTCTGTCTTACCACCTGCTGCAACATCACCAGGATATACAGCCACATCTTCAACCCAATAAGAAGCAGATGCGTTCAGTGTTGGTGTAGTATAGGTGTTGCCTGTTGCGATTGGTGTAGTTCCATTTGCAGAGTCGTACCAGCTAACGTTAGAACCACCATTCACGGTGAAGGTAGCAGAAGTTCCGGCTTGAATTTCAACGCTAGTAACTGCAGGAGTTGGAGACGCTGAAACTTCAATGGTAATTGGTTCTGAAGTAGTAGTACCACACTGACCGGTAACTTGCACAGTATAGTCACCAGCAACACTTGCCTCGATGGTTGGTGTTGTTTCACCGTTGCTCCACAAATAAGCTGTTCCTTGAGTAGCAACAAGGGTAGTGCTTGAATTGTCGCAGATGTGAGTATCACCTGAAGCCATAATGCCTGCAGGCTGGTCAGCAACATAAGTCACCGCAATAGATTGTGAAATGGCGATACATCCTTCAGCGCTTGTTGCAGTAGCAAAGTAGTTGCCTGGCTGTGTAACTGTAATGGATTGTCCGCTTTGACCATTGTTCCAAGCGTAAGTCAAACCGTTTGTGCCGGCTTGGAGGGTAACAGATCCACCTTGGCAGAATTGTGTGCTACCAACGGCTGTAATTGATGGAGAAGCTAAGTAGCATGGACTTTCAGCGATGCTGTGCCAGGTGTTGATTTCAGGATTGTTGATTACTGTTTCAATACCAGAAGGCCATTCGATGGTTACTTGATCTACTGATGTAGCTGTACCCAAACCGAAGTGACAGTAGAACGTATTGGTGATGCCATAGCTTTCACCACCACGAATTTCACGCACTTGTGTACCGAATGATCCGGTGATTTCTACAACAGCACCTACAGCGTCTTTGTTGCTGATGATACCTTCCAAGTCGAAGCTAACCCAATTGTTATTACCACCATCGTTAATGAAGATGCGGTCTGGGTTGGCGTTGTCAGCATTCACATAGCCATCACCGTAGCT
>CANHPZ010000002.1 GCA_947462725.1 Flavobacteriales bacterium | reverse complement strand
TGCGGATGCCAAATGCCGCAGTCTTCTGTGATGGCGATAACCTCGTGAATCTCGTCCACATTCAAATCACCGCCTGTGCCGTAGTAATGCTTGAGCAATGGCGTCACCGCAGCAAACCAACGCTCCAACACTTCCTGCTTGCGCGGGTCACGCGGATCGAAGTTGATGCCGCTCTTGGCGCCACCAATCTGTGGGCCGCTCACGGTAAACTTAATCTCCATGGTCTTAGCCAATGATTCCACCTCACGCTTGTCGAGCCCGGCACGCATGCGTGTTCCGCCGCCCGCCGCTCCGCCGCGCAAGGAGTTAATCACCACCCAACCTTCCGCTTCACTGAACGGATCTTTCCATTCGAAAACAATTTCAGGACGCTTGTTTTCGTACTTGGTCAATAAGTCTTTCATACATGAGATTTTCGGGACGAAGGTAGATAGCGAACGACTATGATGCGCTATAAATAGCACCGCCAACACTATCACGATTTGCCCCCGTTACAGATGCCAGCGCATTACACTCTCCCGCCACGCGCAAGGCTCCCAAAAAGGCGAAGATCAACGCCTCTTTGAAGTCAACAATTTTCTCCTCGGGCACCACCACATGATGCAGTGTGTGCGCTGCAATGCGTTCCATCAAAAAACTATTGTGCGCACCGCCGCCGGTAACCAGTATTTCACCAAGTGCTCGATTGCTCAACGACTCCGCGATTTGAACCGCGATGTGCTCGGTGATCGTCCGTAAGGAGTCGTGCGCATTGACATATGAGCGATCTACGATGGGTAAAAATTCATTCACCCAAAACTCTTTACCCAATGATTTTGGCGCGGCCTGTTTGAAAAAATCGAGGTTGTTCAATTGCTCAAGCAACGCCACATTCACGCTACCCGCTCGCGATAGAGCACCATCACGATCGTAATCAACGCCAAGCTTTTCTGCGTAATGATTGAGCGCCATGTTGCACAAGCCAATGTCGAATGCTTCCATATGCAGCGATTCCTTCACCGACACATTGGCGATTCCACCCAAATTCAAACACATCGGATAGCGACCAAACAACCACAAATCACCCACAGGAACCAGTGGTGCACCCTGCCCACCATGCGCCACATCGGTGGTGCGGAAATCGGCAATCACATCCACGCCCGTAGCAGATGCAATGTGCGGTGCACTGCCGATCTGATGAGTCATGCTCAGCTGTGGCTGATGAAAAACGGTATGACCATGTGACGCAATAAAATCAACTTCTAGTGATTGCTCTTGGATGAACTCCTTGACCCATGCACCGTGCAACATGCCGAGCTCAACATGCAATTGAGTCAACTCCAAACCGCTTAAGGCATGTGCAGTGCGCAAACGATCGCGCCAGGTAGCGTCATAGGAAATGGTTGTGGTAGCATGCAATTCAAAATGCCAACAATCATCACGCTTGAACGTGCAATAAGCGATATCCAAACCGTCGAGCGACGTGCCGCTCATCAGTCCAATGGCGCGATACTCGTTTGTCTTACTCATGAATTGCCTTTGCGTATCACCGGCAGCAGCGCTCGAATAAGCACGGTAGTATAGATTGCATAAATGCCCATGATGGCCATAGCCAATGCTTTCTTACCGGGCAATTGCAAATAGAAATACCCACCTACGATACAGGCCGACATGAAGAGCTTCACCAACACCGAAGCGTTCACGGATGCAATAAATCGATGAGGCGACTTAGTGCTCGATGCAGCAATCATCTGATAGAGGAAATACGTCACTACTCCGTAGAGTGGAATCAACACCCACACCGCGTCGGGCATTGGTTTTTTAACTAAAAACAAAACCACCATGGCTATGATGTACAACAGCACAGTGGCTATGGTAAGTGGAATTAAAAAAGCTTTCGTATTCATGTTGTGCAAATATCAGCGCTTTCTCATCACATCGCGGATGACTAAATACACTGCCAAAACAACCCCCAGGAGGGAAAGCACCAAAGTCATTATGGGTGTTTTAAAGCCAAAGTGATGATCGAGCTTCATACCTCCCCAGACGCCCAAAAAAATGGTTAGGCCCATCTGTGTGGCAACAGAGGTATAGCGTAAAACTGAATTGGTGCCGCCCTTATTGGGCTGCTGAGATGGCTGCATCGGCTTGGCCTTCCTTTTTCATTTCCTTCACCTTTGCCCCCATGTTGCAGGCTCCGGTGAATGATGAACCCGGCTCTACCGCAAGCTTGTCGGTGAAGATGTCGCCTTCCACCTTCGCTGTTCCTTTCAAAGAAAGCATTTGTTGCACATACAACTTGCCCTTCACCAAACCTTCGATTTCGGCATTCTGGCAATTGACAATACCTTCTATGCGGCCTGCAGGACCAATCACCAAACGACCTTTGGTTGTGAGGTTACCTACAAAAGACCCATCAATTCGAATGTTGCTTTCGCAGCGGATTTCACCTTCAATGCTGGTGCCTTCCACTATGCGATTGATGCCCATATCGGTAATCGCTTCTGTGTGTTTTGCCATTGGTTTTGATTGTTTAGGAAACATGGTTTGATCAGGTTAGTTGTGGAAAAAGCACCGTCAGTAATACCGCGCAAAAAAATCGAGATACAACATGTAGTCTTTCCCCTTGAACAAAGCTATGTAATTCTGCTTGGATATCAAAAACACATGATTGCCATCCACATTTATGGAAGACAACTTATCGGTGTCAGTGGTAAATGCCTTGAAATATTGATCAGCGTCTTCGGGCTTCTTAAACGATTTCACCAACAGCATATGAAAATCCTTATCGAGCAAATTGTTGGTCACTCGCAGCTGCGACGAGTTGAAGTTCACTAAATTATAATCGGCGGCAGCGGCCTTAGCAGCGTTGATGTCTGAAGTTTGCACGGGCATGAGCACGGCTAAATAATGCTCTGCATTCCGATCAAATTTGTAAGGGCCATCCAATGCGGCGGCCGACGCTGAGTCGAGTGGTGCCTGTGTGTTTTGCAAACTATCCAACCCCGCAGGATTCGTTGGAATCAACGGGTTGGTTGTTGGCTGCTCCGGGCCAGCCATTGCGCGCAACAACTGATCGGCCCGCTTTGCTTCATCAGTGCCGGCGCACTCTTGCACCAACGCATTCAATTCGTTCTGATAATTCTCTTTCACACCATAAGTCGCATCCGAATAACCCACGCACACCGCGCGCAGCAGCTTGTACTTACAGATAAGTCCATTTTGTGCATCCCGGGTAATCACACTATCGCAATAGTTTTTAGCGCGTCCATAGCTTCTTGAGGAGTAATAGGCGTAGGCTTTTTCGTAGTCTTCATTTTCCTTAGCCTTCTTCATGTCTTGAATGTCCAAAAACCCTGGATTGTCAACGAGCATAGCCCAATCGCTTCCGGGATAGCGGCTCTTGATTTCATCGCCCCAAAACTTCGAATTGCAACTCTCACAAAATGGATTCTTCACAAAACCCTTAGCGCCTTCCTTCGCCATCCAGGTGCGGAACAACTGGTAATAAGTTGTTGCGTGGTAGCTGCTCTCATCCATATTGGCCAGCAATTCCTCCCATGTACTGATGGCATTATCGTCGTCATCCAACTTCTCTTTATACACCACTCCAGCGTTGTAATACCCTTCAGCAGCATCCTTCTTAATTTGAATCATGCGCGCATTATCGGCGCACGGCAGCGATTCTTTGAGCTCATCGGACGTAGGTGTCTTGTACTTCTCTTGAGGCGCAGCAGCTGTGCTGTCCACAGCGGCTTCCGTGGTGGCTACCACTTCTTCCCCCGGTCCAAAGGACTCTGCGAGCTTCGATTGCAGACGCCAATAGTCTTTCAATGGCCGTTCACCCCAGGTTTCTTCAAACGTGTTTTTACCGCTTTCACGCAAGTTGTCGTTGTAACACCAAAAACTACCACTTATACCGCTCGCCTCAGCGGCGGCCGCGGCTTCAGCTGCTTTGCGCTCATCTTCCAAGCGTTGCTGCTCCATGTCGGCGGCCATTTGCTTGACCATATCGGCAAGCTTCTTTTCCAAAGCAGCAGGATCCAATGCACATAGCACATTCAAACTATCATACAACGCTATGGCATTGAGATTACTGACCAATTCAGTGAGTGACTCTGCGCGCATTTTGATGATGTCGTAGCGCTCATGTTTATCATCAATCTTGGCCAGGGTGCTGTCGTAATAAATCTGCGCATTCGCATACTCGCGCTCATCAAAGTATAAATCCGCCAAGCGCAAGAAAGCCTTCGCGCGCTGTTTAGCATTGGTGGTATTGGCTGATATCGATTTCTTGTAGAAATCAATCGCGTCATCTCTCCTTTGCTCTTCCCAAGCAATGTCGCCTAGTGCGTAATAAATCTGGTCCACATAATCCGCGTTCTTCTCGTCTTTCAACATTTTGAACAACTGCTTCTGAATTTCACCCGAACTACCTCCGGTGCGGCTATAGGACAGCGCCTTGTTGATGCGTGCGTAAAACTCCAGTTCATAGGGTGCGTGCGATTGAATCACGGATTCGAACTGAGTAATCGCATCGCTACTGCGATTAAGCTCCTGATAAATTTGCGCGAGTATGAAATGCGGTCGGGCCCTATACTTCTTGCGCTCAATGTGTTTTATCGCCTTCTCCAATTCTGCAGCAGCCTTGTCCCACTTCTTTTGATGCACATAGGCGTCGGCATACGTCATGTAGTAATCGGCCTTCAACTTAGCGGGTACCTTCTCATCTTCCACATCGTTTTCAGCTCTCACCAGCGCTTGAATCGCCTTGCCATGCTCACCTTGCTCGTTGTATGTCTTAGCCAACCACGTGTTGCTCTTGACTGTAATTTCCGGCTTCTTGAATTTGCGGTTGACGTATTGGAAAATATCCGCTGACTTGTAATAACTCTTCTTGTAGAAATACGCCTGACCAATCACCATGTAATTGTCGTCGATCCATTTGTTGAACTCTGGATGCTTCTTCTCCTTTGCCCCTTCATCCTTAATCGTGTGACGACTGATAACCTTTTCACACTTGGTAATGGCCTTCTCCATGTCAGGAAAAATAGCCTTGGCCTCCTCTTCGGTGCCGTGAATAAAAATGGGAAGAACCTGGTCGTAATCCTCTTTGTGATTGGCGGCGAGTGTATTTGCGCCCTTCAATACAAGTTCATTCGCATTGAAATAACCATTGTAGTGCCCGGTCATATTGTGGTATAGGCGATACGCGGTGCCATCCTTCTTGTTGGAACATCCTCCAAGAAATACTAGCATCATCAATAACGAGAAATACCTACCGAATGCACTTATTTTCACAAAAGCCGTAATTTGTTGCCCGCTTGTAACAGGATTGCGTCAAAAATATTTCATTTTTGCGCGCATTAGCTAAGCAAGCGGAAAGTTTCGCAACGAATAATGGTAGCCACTCCTCAGAACAAACGCAAAAAACTCATCAAGAAGCTCAAAAGCCGCTTCAGGCTTACTGTGCTCAATGAGAATACTTTTGAGGAAAAGTTCTCTTACTCCCTCACGCCACTCAACCTCATCATCATGTTTGGTGGTATGCTCATCGTGTTCGGCACACTCATTTATTTACTCGTTGCTTACACACCTCTGAAGAATTATGTGATTCCTGATTTTGCTGCTACCGAGTTTCGTGAAGAGGCTCGTCGTGCGCGATTCACCACCGATTCTCTGCTCGACGTATCGCGCAAAAATGACCGATACCTCAGCGACTTGCGTGTGATAATCTCCGGCGGAACTCTCAGCAATGGCACCGACTCCTTGCCCTCTGCAGTGCAAGACGCCAATCTCAACTATGAGGTAAGCAATGTCGATGACGCCATGCGCCAAAAAATATCCGAGCAGGATCGATTCAACATTTCCGCTGATGATAATGAGAAGGAACGTCGAAAGGGGGTTATTCTCTTTAAGCCGGTGAACGGAACCATCCTCAATGCCTTCGACCCGAAGGCAGGACATTACGGGATTGATCTCGTTGCACCCAAAGACGATCCGGTAAAGGCCGTGCTCGATGGAACAATAATCTCAGCCTCTTTCACTGCCGACGATGGCAACATTATTTCGATTCAACACAACAACAATATTGTGTCGGTATACAAACACAACGCTGCTCTTCTGCGCAAGGTTGGTGATATTGTGAAAGCCGGGGAATCCATCGCTTTCATTGGCGACTCAGGGGAAAACAGTGAGGGACCACATTTGCATTTCGAACTGTGGGAAAATGGTGCTCCGGTAAATCCGACGGAGTTTCTGTCGTTTGGTGGTGAATAGACTACTTCGTGTTCACCTCATTCATGGTGCGAGCTAAGCCAATGAGCCCGAATGAAAACACTGCTTTGCACGAACGATCGATATGCTCCTGCAAGGTTTTCTTCTCTTCGTCATCCCATTCTCCAAGCACATAATCGACCTGCTGCCCTTTGCTGAACTCTGCGCTTATTCCAAAGCGTAAACGAGCGTAAGCAGTCGTTTGCAAAATTTGATTGATGTGCTTCAACCCGTTGTGACCGCCGTCGCTGCCCTGTCCGCGCATGCGCAGCTTTCCAAACGGCAACGCTAAATCATCAGTAATGATAAGCACGTTCTCCAGCGGAATCTTCTCCTGTTGCATCCAGTAACGCACTGCGTTTCCGCTAAGATTCATATACGTACTCGGCTTCAGCAAAAAGAACATCTTGCCCTTGTGCTTCAATTCGCACACATCGCCATAACGGTCGGTCTTAAAAAAAAGATTGGACGCCCCGGCAAGAGCGTCCAATACTTTAAAGCCTATGTTGTGCCGCGTTTGGGCATATTCACTTCCAATGTTTCCTAAACCTACTATCAGGAATTTCATGCAGCGATATTAGTCCAATACGCGAAACTCAATGCGCTAAGCGCACAATTACTTCTTCTTTTCAGCAGCGGCCGCAGCAGCTGCATCAGCCATAGCGGCACGTGTTACCTGCACAGATACGATAGCAGAAGCTTCTGCCTCAAGCACTTTGCAGCCATCCAATTTGATGTCACGCACGCGAATCATATCGCCGATTTTCATCGCAGAGATGTCCACTTGAATTTCATCAGGAATTGCTTCGGGCTTGCCGCTCACGCGCACCTTACGGTAGTTGATCATCAACTTACCACCGCTGCGAACACCTTCAGAAACACCAACAGTGCGCACAGGCAATGTTGTCCTCACTTCTTTACCCGGAATCAACTCGAGCAAATCGATGTGAGTTACCAAATCAGTTACTGGGTTCAATTGCATCTCCTGGATGATGGTCGAATACGCCTTACCATTCACATCAATGTTGATTTGAAGGGTATCAGGACGAGCAATAATCTTATCCCAATCGTTGCGTGACACGCTGAATGGAACTTGAGTTTGACCGCCATAAATCACGCCTGGGATGCGACCACTTTTACGCAATTCCGCTGCGCCTTTTCTTCCTACGTTCTCTCTTGAAGAACCGCTCAATGAGACTTGTTTCATGTTTATGGGTTTTTAAATGATTTACGAAATAATAAAATTGCTACTGATGCTGCGGTTGTCAATCAAATTGGACAACACACCACCAAACAATGGGGCGATAGATAATACTTTGATTTTGTCCTTTGGAACATCCGCCTTCAATGGAATGCTATCCGTTACGATAATTTCCTTGAGTACTGAATCTTGGATGCGCTCATATGCTTTGCCACTTAACACAGGGTGTGTGCAAATTGCGCGAACCGATTGGGCTCCGTTTTCCATCATCACTTCTGCTGCCTTACACAACGTACCGGCTGTGTCGCACATGTCATCCACAATAACTACATTCTTTCCTTTCACATCACCAATCACGGTCATGCTTTCCACTTGATTCGCCACCTTGCGCTGCTTGTAGCAAATGGCCAAATCACTGCCCAATAACTTGGCATATGAATTCGCTCGCTTTGTACCTCCGGTATCAGGAGCCGCAATGAGCAGGTCAGGAATGTTCAATGATTTGACGTAAGGTACAAAAATGGTTGATGCGTACAAATGATCCACAGGGACTTCAAAAAAGCCCTGAATCTGTTCAGCATGCAGGTCCATTGTAATCACGCGATCCACACCGGCAGCGGTAAGCAGATTGGCCACCAACTTAGCACCAATAGCTACACGAGGCTTGTCCTTGCGGTCTTGACGAGCCAATCCAAAATATGGAATCACCGCCACTATGCGCCTGGCCGATGCGCGCTTAGCAGCATCAATCAAGAGCAACAACTCCATCAAATTATCACTTGGTGGAAATGTAGACTGCACAATGATGACGTCCTTGCCACGAACCGTCTCCTCAATAGACGGCTGAAACTCTCCATCACTGAAATGTTGTATGAGAACATTACCCAATTCAACACCGAATTCCTTGGCAATGCTCTCGCCCAGGTATTTCGAAGCCGAACCCGCTAATATTTTCACCATGTCATTCATTGCTGTGTAAAATGCTGTTTATGAGGGCCGCAAATATAGTCCGCGCCTCCCAATGATATATTAAGTTTCTCGGAATTTTTATGGAATAAAAAAGCCGGCTATCACTGCCGGCTTTTTATACGAGAAACTCGGAATGTCTTATGGGAAGAAGGTGTACTGGAACAATCCCTGTGTCAGATTAACTGATGGACTTGGCGCTGTTGGATCAGCACACAATAAGGTTCCCTGAAAGGCCACACGGAAAAACGTGTATGTGCCGGGAACTTTATTACAGCCATCAACAACCATCTGCGATGTCACAGTCAATGCCTTGTATTTGATAATCGTGAATCGTCCGGTTGCGCCCGGTGTACTCGAGCTATAGGTATAACCGGTTGATGAATCAACCCATTCTATGACGTAGCCTGTTGCCGGATAAGGAATTGTAGGGAAGTCAATGGGTGCTCCAACCATAGCGGTCCAATTCACCAAAGAAGACTCTGTCATTGTAATGGAAAGTGTTCCCAGTGGCAACAAAGGAGCTGATGGATCATTCTCAAAAGCCGGCTGCAACGAGTACGTAACGACGCCCGGAGGGCCAGCATTGTAGGCTGGTGAAACCAACTGCTGCAAGGTGTAGTAATTGGTTGAACCTATTTTGAAACTCAATATCGTATCGCAATCAGGGCAAGAGTTACCACCACAATCCACATAGAACTCAGCACCATCCTGAATGCCGTTGCCGCAGTTACCTGTTGAGCAGCATGGGTCGCAAAGCGGTCCACCACAATCGATACCGGTTTCGTCACCATTGAATATGCCATCTTCACAGTTCGGGCAAATGGGGCAACCACCATACGGTGCAGCCATATCGTTTTCACAGTCTGTCGTGTCTTCGAGACCATTCAAAAGACCGTCATCACAAAGAAGCTCGCAACCACCGCAGGTTCCACCGCAGTCAATACCAACCTCACCTTCATCCTGAATACCATTGGCACATGTTGGACATACCGCACATTCACCACCACAATCAACCCATGTCTCACCGCGCAATGGCTCATATACTCCATTCGTGCAGTGGTCACATTCCGTGCAGTTTGGGCCACCACAGTCGATGTTAATCTCGCCATTATTCAAAACACCATCGTAGCAATTGTCCGGAATTTTGTTGTCTTCGTTCAGGCAGCTGGCCATGAAAAATGAACCGGCAAGCACGGCGAAAAACAGGACGATATAGGAACGTAATTTCATAGAAAAAATCTTTTCAGGTTTCGAAGATATAAACACAAGTCATATTTAGCCAAACTTTGGTTGCATTCTAATTTAAGGCTTCCATTCTTGGAATGCCATATAAATTATGTCGAATGCTTATATTTCATGACGAAACGGTTTTCGTTTCTGTAGTAATTACGCCGCATGGAAAAAGTATGGATCCAAAATAAAACATCTACACCCGATGCTGTAGACACGTTGAAAGACGCTCTCAATGTTGACAGCTTGGTTGCGGAATTGCTCGTCCAGCGCGGCATCCGCACCTTCGATGAGGCCAAGGCTTTCTTCAGACCCGACCTGGAACAGCTGCACGACCCCTTTCTCATGCAGGATATGGATCGCGCGGTTGAGCGCCTTACAGCCGCTATGCATACTGGCGAAAAAATACTGATCTATGGTGACTATGATGTGGATGGAACTACAGCTGTAACGCTGGTTTATAGTTTTCTGACAGAGCTCGGACTGCCTTGTGATTACTACATTCCCGATAGATACAAAGAGGGCTACGGATTCTCCATGGCAGGCGTAGACTATGCCCGCGACAACAACTGCACTCTCATTATTACTCTCGATTGCGGTGTGCGCGATGGACAAAAAATCGAATATGCGCGCTCATTGAATATCGATGTCATTGTGTGCGATCATCACAATCCTGCAGAAATCCCAATGGCTGCAGCCGTCCTCGACCCGAAGCGACCCGACTGTGCATATCCCTATAAAGGCCTCTGCGGAGCCGGTGTTGGATTCAAATTCATGCAAGCGCTATGCATTCAACACTCCATAGATCCAACTAAATTATTCCAATATCTCGACCTAGTGACGATTGCCATCGGCGCCGACATTGTGCCCCTCACGGGGGAAAATCGCATCCTGGCATTCCATGGACTCAAGCTGCTGCAAACAACGCGCAGACCTGGTATTGCAGCCATGCTGCGCAACGCCGGATTCAAGAACGATAACCTGACCATTACCAACGTTGTGTTTCTGTTGGCTCCGCGGATCAACGCCGCAGGACGAATTTTTTCGGGAAAAACTGCTGTTGATCTGCTCACGAGCGTTGATGAAGAACAGGCAGCTCAAATCAGCAACGCCATCGAAGAGTACAATACAACACGCAGGGCACTCGACAAGGATATTACCATAGACGCCTTGGAAAAAATTGTAGCCGACCCCTTTCAACAAGATTCACTCAGTACGGTAGTTTTTGATGAAAGCTGGCATAAAGGCGTGGTTGGAATTGTGGCTTCTCGTCTCGTTGAAAACTACTACAAGCCTACGATTGTTTTGGTTAGCGATGGTCAGAAAATGGCCGGTAGCGCTCGCTCCATTGATGGTATCGATTTGTTCGAGTGCTTAGGTGAATGCGCTGATTTGCTCGAACAATTTGGCGGACACACCATGGCGGCCGGTCTTTCACTGAAAGCAGAAAACTTCCTCGCTTTTCGCCAGCGTTTTGATGAGGTCATCCGACAAAAGCTCAACAACATAAAACCAATCCCCGCAGTGAATTTCGATCAAGAGATAAACTTCGCGGATATCAACCCCAAGATGTTTCGTGTGCTCAAGCAATTCGAGCCATTCGGACCGGAAAACATGCACCCCGTGTTCCTGGTAAGAAACCTTGAAAACAATAAATACACACGTACGGTAGGTGAACACAACACACATCTCAAATTGCATGTTCACCAAATCGGAAATAAACGACTCACCATGGATGGTATCGGTTTCGATTTAGGCCATTGGGCAGAACCCATGCTGAACAACAATGCTGTTGATCTCCTTTTTGCATTGGAAGAAAACTACTGGAACAACCGCACAAGCATTCAACTCATGGTTAAAGACATTCGACTTACAACAAATACGACAACTGCTGGATAGGTTGAATTCTCCTCAATTCATCGAAATTTGCCGCCTCATTATTTCTCCAACATGTCCAATACTACACGCACGGAACTTTCCGAATTAGGCGAGTTCGGTTTGATACACCACCTCACCGACAACATCCTGATTCAAAACAAAACTTCCGTCAAAGGCGTGGGCGACGATGCCGCTATCCTTACCCCGCCTGAAAATCAATCGTGCCTCGTCTCCACAGATATGCTAGTGGAAGGTGTCCACTTCGATCTTTCTTATGTTCCGCTCAAGCACCTCGGCTACAAAAGCGTAGTCGTCAATATCAGCGATATCTGCGCCATGAACGCCGTGCCTCATCAAATCGTAGTCGGATTGGCACTCAGCAATCGATTCTCGCTCGAGGCTGTGGATGAGCTTTATGCAGGAATGCTTATGGCTTGCCAACGCTACGGTATTGATCTCGTTGGCGGCGACACCACAAGCAGCCGCAGTGGATTGGTTATTTCCATTACCGCTATCGGTTATGCTCCAGAAGCGGAAATTGCAACACGCTCCGGTGCCCGTGAAAACGAACTCCTCGTGGTTTCAGGCGACCTCGGCGCAGCATACATGGGCTTGCAAATTCTGGAACGTGAAAAAGCTGTGTTCCAAGCTGCACCGGGCGCACAACCCAATCTGGAAGGCTACGACTACGTGCTCGAACGACAACTCAAACCGGAAGCCCGTCGCGACGTTCACGGCTTACTCGAAACGCTGGAGGTGAAACCAACTTCTATGATCGATATCTCCGACGGATTGGCTTCTGAAATCAAGCACCTCGCTGAACAAAGCGGCGTTGGCTTTGACTTATATGAGGAAAAAATTCCGGTTTCCCCCCGCACCATTGAAGCCGCCAAAGAATTCAATATCGATTACCTCACTTGCGCCCTCAACGGCGGCGAAGACTATGAACTCCTCTTCACGATAAAGCCCGGCGACTACGATAAAATTAAGGGCAATCCGGACCTCACTGTGATTGGTCACGCCACCGCAGATGTTATGGGTTGCAGGCTCATTACCAAAAGCGGCGAAGCAATAGCACTCAAAGCGCAGGGTTGGGATGCACTGCAAAATGAAATCTGAGCTTATTTTTTGATCGCCCATAACATTTGCAAATTCGCTGCGTTAGCCATGCCGCTTATCATGAAACACCTCTGCTACTTTATCCTCTTTGCACTGTGCTCTTTTGGCTCTTTTGTGCATGCGCAATTCAGCATCGGCACATGGCGCGATCACCTGCCCTACAACAAGTGCATCGATGTGTGTGAATGGAACCATATTGTCTATGCGGCCACTCCTTATGCTGTTTTTTCTTACAACAAAGACGGCGGCGAAATCATCCGATACTCCAAAGCCACACAACTTACCGACATCGGTATTTCTGCCCTGGAGGTTGATCCCGCTACAGGCCTGGTCATCATCGGTTACTCCAATGGAAACATCGATTTACTCGATGGAGAAAAAAGCTACAACATCCCTGATATTAAATTCAGCACCATCATTGGCGATAAAGCCATTTACGACATCCTGCCTTTCGGTAATCGCGTTTACCTCAGCACCGGTTTTGGCGTCGTAGTGCTGGATATGATTCGCAAAGAAGTGAAAGAAACCTATTTCATCGGACCCAACGGAGGACCGGTTAGGGTGAATGATGTGGCGATATTCAACGACACACTCTACGCTGCCACTGAAGAGGGTTTGCAAAAGGCCTACATCAACAACCCATTTTTGGCCAACTTCCAAAACTGGCTGCCCTTCGGAATTATTCCCGGAGATTCTATTGTGAAACACATTGAGTTCTTCAATAACGAAATGGTTTTGCATATCCCCGGCACACAAGCCGACACCATCTGGAGTAAATCCGTCGGCGCCACAGATTGGACGGCACGATACCCTTTGGTTAATTTCCGCATCAACCAAATATGGTCTAATGGTGAATGGCTTACCGTTTCCGGCGATTACGGCTATTGGTTCTGTCACTTTAACTTCGACTTTCCCGTGCAGCGCTCCCTCATCGCGGGTCGCCTTCCCAATATTTACAACTGCATCGTTGGTGAATACGGCTACATCTGGGCTGCCGACAAATATGCTGGCTTATTCTGGTCGCGCAATGCCGAGGGTACAGCCGACGCCACCATTGAACCCGATGGCCCATTCTCTGCTTCCTGCCGACGAATTGGAGCTTACAACAACAATATTTGGATTGCACACGGCGGCGTGCGTGCCGACTGGGGTCCGCAATTTAATGTAGATGGAATATCCGGTTTCGTTGATGACCAATGGAAACACATTTCATCCGATACAATCTACAGCGCGGGAGCCGGATTCAACAACAGCAGCAACTTCGTAACAGATGTCATGGATGTTGCTGTTGATCCATTGGACAACTCGGTGGTCTATGCCGCCACATGGGACGATGGTTTAGTACGCGTGAACACCACTACCGGGCGCTTAAAACCCACAAACGGCAGCGCCGCCACAGGCCCTGATGCAACCACTGCAGATCCATCAGCCGTGCGCACACAAGTAGCCAGTGTTGCGTTTTCCGACGAAGGCATATTGTGGTGCACAAATAGCCTCACCGACCGCGCAATTCACGCGCTCGATCGAGATGGAAAATTCTATGACTACGACTTTGGCTTGCTGCTCGGCAACGACGAAAAGGTTGGTGATATCCTCATTGGAAACAATGGATTCATTTGGGCCAACGTAGTTGGTAAAGGGCTTCTGGTACTCAATAACAATGGAACGCTCCCTGTTTTTTCCGATGATAATTTCAACCTTTTGACCGATGCGGAAGGAAACGGAAAACTAGCGTCAAACGACGTGCTCTGCATGGAAGAAGATCTCGACGAAGAGGTTTGGGTGGGCACTTCCAGTGGATTATCTATATTCTATAATCCCGCTTCGATATTCGAAGGCGATAACTTCGACTCTGAGCAAATTCTCATCGAACAAGACGGCAACACGCAGATCCTGCTTGAAACTGAAAGCATCAACTGCATCGAAATTGACGGTAGCAATAGAAAATGGATTGGCACTCAAAACAGCGGAGTGTATTTGCTCAGTGATGATGGTCTGCGTCAGATTTATCACTTCACCGAAGAAAACAGTCCACTCCTTTCCAACACGGTTTACGATATAGCCATTAACCATTCCAACGGTGAGGTATTCTTCGCAACTGAAAATGGTGTTGTCGGATTCTTCTCTACTGCCACCAACTTCGACAACGAAATGTCGAACGTGAGGGTTTTTCCCAATCCCGTGCGTCCTGAATATACAGGCAACATTACCATCGATGGTTTGGCCTACAACACAAGTGTTAAGATAACAGACATACAAGGCAACATCTTGTTTGAAACCGAAAGTGAGGGCGGTCGTGCCGTTTGGGACGGACTTCTTTCGGATGGCAGCAAACCAGCCACTGGAGTCTATTTGGTCTACGTTTCTACTCCACTCGGCACAGCTGATGAGGTGCGAAAAATCACAATCATCCGTTAAGTTTTACATCTGCGCATTCTAAACTCCACAAGTGAGGCGTACTTTTGCGTGCTCTTTATAGGGATTGACTCTCATTTCAGTCTTTACGCGCATCATGAGCGATGAATTGAAGCACGAGTGCGGTATCGCACTCCTCCGTTTGAAGAAACCTCTTCAATACTATACCGAGAAATACGGAACAGCATTTTACGGCCTCAACAAAATGTATCTCCTCATGGAGAAGCAACACAACAGAGGTCAAGACGGCGCCGGCATCGCCAACATCAAAATCGACATGCCTCCGGGTAAGCGCTACATCAGCCGATTGCGCAGCAACGATTCTCAAGCTATTCGTGATTTGTTTTCTCAGGTGATGTCGCGTTTCGAAGAACTAGAACGCACACGCCCCGATAAACTCTCCGATACACAATACCTCAAAGACAACTACGCCTTCACCGGTGAATTGTTTTTAGGCCACCTCCGCTACGGAACATACGGTGGCAACAGCATCGAAAATTGTCATCCATTTTTGCGCGAAAACAATTGGATGACAAGGAATCTTGTGGTTGCTGGAAACTTCAATCTCACCAACGTGGATGAGCTTTTTCAACTGCTCATCGATCTTGGCCAGCACCCAAAACAAAAAGCAGACACCGTAACGGTGATGGAAAAAATTGGTCACTTCTTGGATGAAGAAAACCAACTTCTTTTCGATCAATTCAAGCAAGAAGGTCACGACAATAAAAAAATCACCGAACTCATTTCAACTCACCTCGATTTACAGCGCATGCTCAGTCGTGCTACCAGAGACTTCGATGGTGGTTTTGCCATCGCAGGCTTGCTTGGACATGGCGATGCTTTCGTATTGCGCGACCCCTCAGGAATTCGCCCTGCATACTGGTATGAAAATGATGAAATCGCTGTTGTAGCTTCCGAACGGCCACCTATTCAAGCAGCATTCAACGCACCATTGAGTGAAATTCACGAGCTTGAACCCGGACACGCATTCATCATCAAAAAAGATTCGACTACTTCTGTCAAGAAAATCATAGAACCAAAAGAAAAACTCGCTTGCTCTTTCGAACGCATCTATTTCTCGCGCGGAAATGATGAATCAATTTATGCCGAGCGCCAGCAACTTGGAAGAAATGTTGTGCCTCACATTCTAAAGGCTGTAGACTACGACTTGGAAAACACGGTATTCTCCTTCATACCAAACACCGCTGAAATTGCCTTCTACGGCATGATGAAGGCGCTCGAAGACCACCTCAACGATGTTAAGGTGGCAGATATCCAAGCGCTGGGCAATAACCCATCGATGGAGGCAATCAATCAAATCATTCGCAAACGTGCACGACTAGAAAAAATCGCCATTAAGGATGTGAAAATGCGCACGTTCATCACCCAAGATAGCGCGCGTGATGAAATGGTAGCGCACGTCTACGACACCACACATGGCGCAGTAAAACGTGGCGTGGATACGCTTGTAGTTATTGATGACTCGATTGTGCGCGGCACTACATTAAAACGGTCCATCATCAAAATGCTCGACCGACTTGGTCCTAAGCGTATCATCATTGTTTCTTCAGCCCCTCAAATTCGCTACCCCGATTGTTATGGCATTGACATGGCCAAACTAGGCGATTTCATTGCGTTTCAGGCCGCCATTGCACTGCACAAGGAAAGAGGTTCTTATGATTCGATTACGAAAACTGTATTAGAAAAGTGTAGCGCGGGCGACAAGTCGACCAACCATGTAAAAGCGTTATACGACGCATTCACGCCCGAAGAGATCTCGAATAAAATTGCGGAGTTAGTAACGCCGCAAAATATCGGAGCTAAAGTCGATGTGATTTTCCAAACGTTGGATGGATTGCACAATGCGTGTCCACTCCATTTGGGTGATTGGTACTTCAGTGGAAACTATCCTACGGCAGGTGGTAACGGAGTTGTTAACCGCGCGTTCGTCAACTACATGGAGGGAAGAAACGAAAGGGCTTACTAAGCTTTTTTGAAAACAGGAACCGTGCTGCAAGGCTCACCAAACATGATGCTTTTAGCGACCGGCTGCAACCGCCCAACCAAATACGCATACGCAGATGCGGGAACAGGTTTGTTGCTGCAACCTTTAATCACACAGCGCTTGTCGTTGAACCGCTCAATGTCTAAGCCATCTATCAAGGAGCGAAAAAGATAGTGCTCCAAATCACGCGCATCACCTTGAACCATCGTCCTAGCAACACCAGTCAATTTCGAAGCTATAAGCATGTAGGCCCAAGGTTGAATGATAGCGTCAGCGCTGCAATAAAAGGCTACATGCTTACCATGATAAACACTCCAATCGTGTGAAGCAATCCAATCTCTGAAATCCTTTTCCCGCAACGCTAGTCCTTGCCAAAGTTGTGATGCAAAATCAATTGTAACACGCTCTCCTGTGGGATAAATCTCTTCCAGGTCGATCGTGACCAATCCACTCGCTGCTACTTTATTGACGATTTCTTCCATGGATTCAATTAGGCTGTGCGCTTAGCGCTAACAGACTCTTTTATCATCTCCTCGCAGGTGGATATCATAGCGGCCGCATCATAATGACACTCCGCATAGAGCTCATCTTGTGTGCCGTGCTCTACCAAGCGATCAGGTATTCCAAGGCGCTTCACTTGCGCAGTATATCCGTTATCCACCATAAACTCGAGCACAGCGCTGCCCATTCCGCCCTGCAGACATCCGTCCTCTACTGTTACTACATGCTTGAACTTGCCAAACACCTCGTGCAACAACAACTCATCGATAGGTTTCACAAAGCGCATATCATACAACGCAGCACTGATGCCGCGGGTCTCCAGCTCTTCACAAGCCTTCAGCGCATAATTGCCCATTGGACCTATGCTTAGAATGGCAATATCAGCGCCACTGCGAACTTTACGTCCTGTGCCCGGCTTGATCAGCTGGAAAGGAGTCTTCCACTCTGTCATCACTCCATTGCCACGTGGATAACGTATCGAAAATGGGCCATAATTTTCATATTGCGCCGTATACATCAAATTGCGCAACTCACTTTCATCCATTGGTGATGCGACTATCATGTTGGGGATTGAACGCATGTAAGCCAAATCATAGGCGCCATGGTGAGTTGGACCATCGGCCCCCACTACACCTCCGCGATCCAAACAAAACACGACTTGCAGTTTTTGCAAAGCCACATCGTGCACCACCTGGTCATACGCGCGCTGCATAAACGAACTGTATATGTTACAAAATGGAATTAATCCCTGTGTAGCCATACCGGCACTGAATGTAACAGCGTGCTGCTCTGCAATACCCACATCGAATGCGCGATCAGGCATAGCTTCCATCATAAACTTCAACGAACAACCTGAAGGCATCGCAGGTGTTACACCTACAATCTTCTCATTCTTCTCAGCAAGCTCAATGATGGTGTGTCCAAAAACGTCTTGATATAGCGGTGGTTGTGGTGATTTTGGAACCACCTTCACAATCTCTCCTGTTTCCTTATTAAACAAACCCGGCGCGTGCCACTTGGTTGGGCTGCCCTTCTCCGCGGGCTCATATCCTTTGCCCTTCATGGTTACGCAATGCAAAATCTTAGGGCCGGGAATGTCTTTCAAATCTTCAAGTACTGCTGCTAAATGCTCCACATCGTGTCCGTCGATAGGACCGAAATAGCGCCATTTCAACGATTCAAACAAGTTGCTTTCCTTTACCAAAGAAGACTTCAGTGATTCGGAAACCTTGTGCACAATAGCCTGCGCACTCGTTCCAAAAGTCGAAAGCTTACCCAACATATTCCACACCTCATCCTTTACCTTGTTGTAGGTGTGCGATGTTGTGATGTCGGTTAAATATTCCTTCAACGCCCCAACATTGGGGTCAATGCTCATGCAGTTGTCATTCAGTATAACCAAAATATCAGCATCCGATGTTCCGCCGTGATTCAGCCCTTCGAATGCAAGTCCAGCCGTCATGGCGCCATCACCAATTACAGCAATCACTTTGCGGTCTTGCTCCTTTTTCACTTTAGAAGCAACAGCCATTCCTACCGCGGCGCTTATTGATGTGGATGAGTGACCCACGCCAAACGTGTCATATTCGCTTTCGCTGCGCTTGGGAAATCCGCTGATGCCCTTATATTTCCTGTTGGTGTGAAACACATCCCGACGACCGGTCAAAATCTTGTGACCATACGCCTGATGCCCTACGTCCCAAATCAATTGATCATATGGCGTGTTGTATACGTAGTGCAACGCAACCGTCATCTCAACCACACCCAAACTGGCGCCAAAATGGCCGCCCTTCTCGCTTACGATATCTACGATATATTGACGAAGCTCCTTCGACAACTGGGGTAGTTGATCGACCTTCAGTTGGCTGCGCAATTCTTCAGGAGAATTGATATTGGCCAATAATGGTCCGGGGGTGTATTGGTTGCTCATAAACAGTGGGCTGCAGTGTAATTGACAACAGCAAGTATTAAACAAAACGTGAGGTGTAAAGTTCGCTCAAATTACGCTCGCGCCCAAGAGCCGAAGGCGAATTTTAAGCGTTTATGCGCCAACCAACGAAAGAATGCTCTCGAATATTTCGCGACCGTCGGTGTTTTCCAATTCGAAATCTGCAGCGCGCTCCGGATGAGGCATCATTCCAAAAACATTGCGCTCCTTATTGCATATTCCGGCGATATTGAGCATTGCGCCGTTGGGGTTAGACTCTTCAGTTGTTTCTCCATCCGTATTGCAATAGCGAAATAAAATCTGATCATTTTGAATGATTTCCTTCAATTGCTCATCTGTCGCGAAAAAACGGCCCTCACCATGTGCAATGGGAACTTTATACGCCTTGGAGAAATCTAAACCCTTGGTTGGCAAAGCAGTTTTTGAAACCGGCTTGAGATAGACATTTTTACAAATGAACTTGCGGCTCTCATTATGCAACAGCGCTCCTGGCAACAATTTCGCTTCACAAAGAATCTGAAAACCATTACAAATCCCCATCACATATCCACCCTTATTGGCGTGTGCAACTACGGCGTCCATAATAGGTGAAAAACGAGCAATAGCGCCACTGCGCAAATAATCGCCGTATGAAAATCCGCCCGGAATAAATACAAAATCGACTCCTTGTAAATCGGTGTCTTTGTGCCACAACTTCACCACATCCTGATGCAGAATATCGCGAAGGGTGTACACCAAATCTTCATCACAATTGCTGCCCGGAAATACTACAACGCCAAATTTCATGGTGGGTAAATTTTGCGGCAAAGATAATCAGTGAACTACGCGCTCTGCCTTTAGTGGTCAAGACTCTTTTCCCATTTACTCACAGCAACGGTGGCTACAGCGTTGCCCACCACATTGGTGGCGCTGCGCCCCATGTCGAGCAGGTGATCGATGCCAAGCAAAAGCAGCAATCCCGCTTCCGGAATGTGAAAAGATGAGAGTGTGCCGGCAATAACTACTAGCGAAGCACGTGGCACACCGGCTATGCCCTTACTAGTAATCATCAACACAAGCAGCATGGTCAGTTGTTGATCAAAGCTCATGTGAATACCATAGCTCTGCGCAATGAACAAACTCGCAAATGTCATATACATCATGGAACCATCGAGGTTGAACGAATAACCTAGAGGAAGCACAAAACTCACAATGCGGTTGCGGCATCCAAATCGTTCAAGCTCTTCTAGCGTCTTGGGAAATGCCGCCTCACTGCTGGCGGTCGAAAACGCGAGTAATAGCGGCTCTTTGATGCGGCTCACCAAATTACCCACTCGCTTTCCAACTAGCAAATAGGCCGCAAACAGCAACACCAACCACAACAGCATAAGCCCGAAATAAAACTCGCTAATGAAAACACCATAGGTCACCAACACACCCAATCCCTTCTTAGCGACTACCGCCGTCATTGCAGCGAACACCGCGAATGGGGCGAAGTTCATCACATATCCGGTAATCTTTAGCATCACATGCCCCACGGCATCGAGGGCTTTGATTACAATCTCTCCTTTCTCTCCAAGGGATGCTGTGGCTACGCCAAAAAACAAAGAGAATACAACGATTTGAAGAATTTCATTAGCAGCCATAGCCTCAATAACACTCTTGGGGAAAATGTGGGTAATGACTCCTTTAAATGTCATGGCGGCTTTGTCAATTCCTGTTGATGCATCTACCGGCGGCAGTTCCAGATGCATCATGGTGCCCGGTTGAAATAAATTCACCAACATACAACCCAGCAACAACGAAACAAACGAAGCAGAAACAAACCAAAGCATAGTCTTGCCTCCAATTCGGCCAACAGCCTTTATATCACCAAGCTTAGCCACGCCTACAACCAGGGTAGAAAACACCAACGGCGCAATAATCATCTTGATAAGCCGCAAGAAAACGTCCGTCAGAATTGTGATGTTCTCGAGTATAGCAATCAAACCCGGGTTGGAAGCTCCGTCTGCCATCGCGGGGTAACTTCTATTGAGCAAAACACCGGTCAAAACACCGGTAAACAATGCAACAAAAATCCAGATAGTAAGCTTATTCGATTTGGTCATAGGACTGCGATTAATGCAGCCAAGTTAAGACGTATGCTTCGCTTTTCGCACAACTTCATCTTTGAGCAATGCGGCGTTTTTGTTAGCTAGCTGCCCGCAAGCCGCATCGATGTCCTTGCCTCGTGAACGACGCACGTTTACAATCAAATTGCGCGATTCCAGAAACTTGGCAAACGCATCAACGCGCTCCGGACTAGCCTGCTGGTACTCGCCATCATCAATCGGATTGTATTCAATGATATTGATCTTTACAGGAAGATGCTTGCAGTAATTCGCCAGCTCCTGCGCATCCTTTATGGAGTCGTTGAAATCTCTAAAAATGATGTATTCAAACGTGACACGTGTGCCCGTTTTTTCATGGAAATATTTCAATGCATCCGACAACGCTTCGAGGTTGTTGCTTTCATTGATATCCATAATCTTGTTTCGTTTCTCATCACTTGCCGCGTGCAGCGATAAAGCCAGGTTGAATTTCACACCATCATCGCCAAGCTTCATAATCATCTTGGCCACCCCAGCTGTGCTCACCGTGATGCGCTGTGGCGACATGCCCAAGCCGTCGGGTGAAGTGATTTTCTCAATCGAAGCCAGTACCTGCTTGTAGTTGAGCAATGGCTCGCCCATGCCCATATATACAATATTGGAAAGCGGTAAGTTGTAGCGCTCGTCTGCTTGGCGCTTCAAATAAACCACCTGATCATAAATTTCTCCTGCTGTCAAATTGCGCAGCATTTTCAATCGACCCGTGGCACAAAACGCACACGATAGACTGCATCCTACCTGAGAGGAAATGCAAGCAGTCATGCGCGATGCAGTTGGAATTAACACGCCTTCGACAACCTTCCCCGGATCTACTTCAAAAGCGCATTTGATGGTGCGATCACCACTGATTTGCTGATCTACTAATGTTATTCCCTTGAGTGAAAAATGCTGCGATAGCAATTCTCTCGTGCCCGCCGATAAGTTGGTCATCTCGTCGTATCGCGTTGCCGACTTCTTCCACAACCACTCCATCACTTGCTTCGCACGAAATTTCTTCTCGCCATGCGACTCAAAAAAAGATGAGAGTTCATCTATCGTAATAGTTCGGATATCGGTGAGAGGCTTTTCCATGATGATCCGCCAAAGATAAGGCAGCGCGACCCCAGGCTAAGCCTGCTTCTTGAATACAAAGCGATACGTTATCACTTTGCTATTGCCTCCCGCATTATTGTCGAGCTTGATTTTGGATAGCTTCTTCACCACATATTCCGTAAGCTGTGGACTGGTAGAATTGATGTGTACAATTTGAATTTTCCCCGTCGCATCTACTTTGAAACTCACCTCAACCAATCCATCCATATTAGGTTGGTCTGGATCCTTTTTCTGCTCTATCATGCGAGATGTTTCAATGCGTATTGCCGCAACGGTGGCTACCGATGTAACGCCAATAATCATCATCAAAAAAAACAACCTGAGCATCATACTTAATCCGGGTAACGCGAGCAATGTCATCCGATAAGACGACAGTTTTCCAAAAATATTACAGGTATTTGTTATTTCTTTCATACCTCGATTCGTCAAATGCTCCGCTTTGGGGGCTATACTCGCTTCAGTTTTTAAAACAACTCAAATGAAAATCGGTTTACTTACAATCTTCATTTTAAGCGTCTCTCTTGGCGCCCTATCACAAGTGGTGCCAGACACTACGAACATCACAATCGGTGACAAAACAATCATTGTTATCGATAGCAATCCGACAAAAGAACAGAATAGCCCATCTGAAGACCAAACAGAGGACAGCGAGACAACTGATTATTCCGAACAAAAGCTTCTTCTCACGCATTTCGCGGGTGTCGACTTCGGGTTCAGTCGCTTGGTGAATGAGGCCGGAGTGGCATCGCGTGATGAAGCCACCGATTGGCTTTCAACCAACCCCAACAAATCCGTTACTTGGCGATTAAACCTTCTTGAACAAAAAATTCGATTATACCAAGACTTCGTTGGTGTTCTCACGGGGTTTTCCGTGACTTACAGTGGTTACGGACTTTCCAATAACGTTGATCTTGCTGTTAATGATTCGCTAGGGGCATATGCATTGCCTGTTGGTTCTGAGGTTCGGCAGTACGAAAAAAACAAGCTTCGAGTAACATCACTTCAGATCCCGCTAATGCTCGAATTCAATAGCAGTTCCAATGTAAAAAAACACTTTCATCTTGCGGCAGGTGTGCAAGGAGGGTGGGTTACCGCTTCCATTCAAAAACAAAAATGGGATAATGAATTGGGGCGCTTCACATCCAGACGTCGTGATCATTTCAACTTAAATCCATTCACGTTCGATTTGGCCTTCCGCGTAGGATTCAACAAAACCTCGTTGTTCTTGAACTACAGCCTTCAGCCGCTATTTGAGAAAAACCAAGGTGAAAAGGTTTTTCCCATTTCATTCGGTATTCAACTGCTACAATTCTAAACGTAAACAATCTGTTCGTCAGTAACAGGTTTTTCACCTCGATAACATTGCATTAGACGCGCTACAGTTACTACGTCCTTTTTGCAATAGATTTCTATGCGATCCAAATCATTCTGCTCATAATAAACGCCGCGGACTTGGCTTCCGTCAATATCGTCTTTGGGGGTTGGAATACCAAAAACCTTGGATAAGATTTTTATGGATGTGTAGTTCTTGAAGTCGCCAAACTTCCACAGCTCCATGGTATCGAGATGAGCAATTTCCCAAGGTTTCTTTCCGGCAATGTCCAAGATTTGCGGGAGGCGAATTCCATTAATCAACATGCGGCGACACAAATAAGGAAAATCAAACTCCTTTCCGTTGTGTGCACACAGAATGCGAAACGGATGATTGGTGCGTGTTTCCAGAAGCTCTGAAAATTCGGCCAACAACTTCTCTTCGTCATGACCATAAAATGAAGTCACACGAAATACACGCTCCTGCAACCTCTGTGCGAAGTAGCCAACGCTAATGCAAATGACCTTTCCGAACTCCGCGTAGATTCCAGCATCGCCATAGCTATCAGACAATGATGTGCCGTTCTTCTCACGACTGTATCGGCTTTTGTCCTCCCACAATTGCTTGTAGTCATCGTCGAGCAGGTCAAACGACGCGTATTGTGGAACAGTTTCAATGTCGAGGAAAAGCACTTCCTCCATGCGCAGTTGATCTAGCATAGCAAAAGGTTTTTATTAATACAAAACAATCCCGGGCGAGCCAAAAACGGGTATATCTGAAAGGTCGTCATCATACATCGCCGGCTCATAAATAAATTTTTTATCGAGGATACGATCGCCCAAGTAAAAGCTGACCCAATAGCGATGATTCAACTTCAACGAGTCGGGCATAAGTATTTCGAACGGCACAACTGACTTAGCAGCAACATCCTTCAACAGAAACCGCAAAGTCGCCGTCTGCTTATCCTTGCCTTCCAACTTGCCTTCTCCAGAAGCATTCACGATAACCGTTTCCAACGTCTCACTTCTATCATTGACCAAGTATACCGACCAATTATCTCGATTCGGCACAAAAGCAATGTAGACACCCTCTGCGGGTGTAATTTCAATATCCTTCTTCATAAAAGCTGATTCCTGTTTGTTGTTTCAAAATATCCAGTGCAATATCTACATGAGTATATATGTCTTCAGGCAAGTGGTTTAAACGATCCTTTGACTGCTTGTGCCCAATACGCACCACCATTACCTCGGCCTCCGGTATGCAAATGATATACTGACCTCGCAAACCACGACACATGTACATATCATATCCGTGATGCTCGCCCATCCACCACTGCCAACCATACCAACCGCAAGCTTCCCCCTTGTCATCAGGCACCAAGTGTGGCGTAATGCTTTGCTTGATGAAATCCGGAGAAAGCAAGGTGTCTCCCTGGTAAACCCCATTGTGCATGAACAAGGTTCCAATGCGCGAAAAATCACGAGCTGTAGCATAGAACCCACTGAAAGTCTTCTCCAAACCGTCTTCATGATCCAAGTTCCAATATGCATCGTGAGATGTACCTAGTCTACTCCAGAATTTTTCTTCGAAATAAGCGGACGGTGATTTTCCTGTAGCTTTCTGTATGATTAATCCCAACAAAACCGTATTGCCACCTTCATAGGCCCATTGGGTGCCTGGTTCTTTCTCCACTTTGAACGCCGTTGTGAGCGGTTGCAAATCATGTCCAAAATAAGCCTCAGCCATATATCCGAATGGACTGCTGTATGATTCGCCAAAGGGAATACCGCTCGTCATTTGCAACAAATGACGGATGGTCAAATTTCCGTTCAAGCCTTCTGCGTATTCAGGCAAAAAATCACCCACAGGCTGGTCTACGTTTCGAATCAGCCCATCATCGATAGCCGCACCAATCATCATGGATGTAAAACTTTTGGCCATTGAAAACGAGTTGGTCAAGGTTGACGTGTCTCCTTCCCAATAATGCTCGAACACCAAGGAATCGCGCCAAAAAACTAAGAACGCTGAGTTATCCATTTCGTTAGCAAAAACATCGTACGTAGGCGGATATAAAACTCCTCTATAATTGGAATAAAAAAGTGGTTGAACAGGTGTTCCGTGCGCAATTTTTCGGACATCAAAATACTTCATGTCATCGATATCGGGCGTTTTCTCGCCAACGAGATAGGTCTTCCTAACACCGCTTAGCAAATAAGACTTGCCGCTTACAATGGCCGCTAATACAGCAATTCCGACAATAACACCCAGAATAAGAACGATTCGTTTCAGTATGCGCATGCTCTCTTTTTTGGGCAATTTACCACCGTGTCAGATTGTGCGTATTCCATTTTGGAATAATCGACTGAAAATTTGCAGCGCGTAGCATTTGTGCCTCAATTTGCGGCAATGAAAATTGAACCCGGAAAACGCGTTTCAGTGAACTACTCACTTTACGCAGATGGTCCCGAAAAGGAACTCATCGAAGAGACACGCAAAGACGATCCCATGCAATTCACTTTCGGTGAAGACCCCATGCTGCCGAAATTCGAGGCCGCTTTGCTCGGTTTAGAAGCAGGCGACACGTTCACTATTGCTATTCCGGCTGCAGAGGCATACGGCGATGAGCAAGAAGCGCTATTCATAGAATACCCCAAAAGCACTTTCATTGAAGAGGGAGAGCTGGATGAGGAACTCTTCCAAGAAGGGGAAATCATCCCGCTCGAAAGCCCAGAAGGCGACATCATCGAGGGCGTTGTATGTGAAGTGAAACTAAACTCAATCGTGTTGGACTTCAACCATCCACTAGCCGGAGAAGACCTATTGTTTGAGGGTGAAGTATTATCTGTGGAATAAATTCATAGCGCGTTGTTCACAATACGGTTTGCTCGATAGGCTAACTCTCTCTTGCATTTCCGTAATTCGCTCTGCATGGCCAAGTCTACTTTTAAAACATCTGCCAACACGATTTCGTCGTTATCCACCATTGTGGGTATAACGCTCGTACTTGTATTGGTGGGTACTCTGCTCATCGTAGGATTGCTCGGCAGCTCTGTAACTAGCCATTATAGAGGCCAGGTTGTTATCCAAGTAATGCTCGCAGATGACGTACAAGAAACAGAAATTCAACATCTGAAAAAACACGTCGAAGGAGAGCCATACGCATCACAGGTTATTTACTTGTCAAAGGAAGAGGCAGCTGCTATGATGGAGCAAGAACTCGGTGAGGAGTTCGTCGATTTCTTGGGATACAATCCACTACCGGCATCGTTGGATATCCATATAAAGCCTGAATTCAGCGAGGAAAATAAAATAGCCGAAATAGTAACTGCATTGGAAGAAAACGCCGCGATTAACGAAGTGGTTTTCCAGCACGACCTATTGCGTCAGATGAATGCGAACCTCAGCAAATGGAGTATCGGCATTTCGCTTGTCGGCATCGTGCTGTTGATTATCGCCATTGTTCTCATCGTAAATACCATTCAGCTCGCCATTTTCTCACAGCGCTTTATTATCAAGAGCATGCAGCTTGTTGGAGCAACGCATTGGTTCATTCAAAAACCCTTTATCCGTCGCGGGCTGTGGTTTGGATTTCTGGCCTCGCTTTTCGCTTTGGTCATTATATTTTTGTTGCTCTATTCATTCCGCGGTGAATTGCAAGACATCATTAACATCTTGCAAGAACGCAGCAGATTACTAGTGCTCATCGGTGGTGTGCTCTTTATTGGATTATTCCTATCCGGCATTGCCACGCTCTACGCGGTCAACCGTTTCATTCGCACCGAAGCCTCCAAACTTTACTGAAGATGAACGCGGCGGTGCGCTGCGTTGTTTGATAAGCATGGTACAACACAAGAAAAAAACTGCGGTCCTTTTAGTCAACCTGGGATCACCTGATAGTCCGAAGCCTACTGACGTGTTTTCTTACCTCACCGAATTTCTCAACGATTCGCGGGTAATCGATATCAATTGGCTGGGTAGAAAAGTGCTTGTCAATGGCATCATTGTGCCGTTCCGTCATCGCAAAAGCGCCAAAATATATGAAGAACTTTGGACGGAAGACGGGTCGCCATTAATCCACTATGGCCGACTATGTACCGCCAAATTGCAAGAAAGATTTTCTAACGACGCCGATTCAGAAACCAAAGTGTTTTTGGCGATGCGCTATAAAAACCCATCCATTGAAGCAGCGCTAGCCAGCATATTGAAATGGAATCCCGACAAGCTCATCGTTTTGCCATTATTCCCCCAATATGCATCGGCATCTACCGGCTCTGTGATCGATAAGTGTATGCGTATAATGCGCGATTTATGGGTGTTTCCGGAGATTCAATTCATCAACCAGTTCTGGGACGATGAAGGATATCTCAACGCATTCGCCAATCGCGGGAAGCAATTTAACACGAAGGATTACGACCATGTGATGTTCAGTTTTCACGGACTACCAGAGCGTCAAGTTGATAAAGTTTACGACGATCGTCACTGCAAGAATCACACGTGCGAAACGGAAATCAACGACGAAAATAAACTCTGCTATAAAGCAACCTGCTACGCCACTGCGCGCGCCATCGCTGAGCGCTGCGGAATATCGGAAAGCGAATACACGGTTGCGTTTCAATCAAGGTTGGGTAAAGGATGGATTGAGCCCTTCAGTGATGAAGTGATTGAAAAATTGGCTAAGGAAGGTGCTAAAAAACTGCTGGTGTTTTCTCCTGCCTTTGTTGCTGATTGTCTCGAAACTACTATTGAAATTGGTGTGGAGTATCAAGAACTGTTTGAAGAACATGGTGGTGAAAAAATCCAACTCGTGCCTAGCCTCAATGCTGGTGACGACTGGATTGATGCACTCGAAAACATGTTACGCAAGCGCTTATAATTATTTAAACCAAGAAGCATACATAACGTAGTTGTTAGCGATACGCTGCACTTCTCCTTCGAATAGTTCAGGACTGATGTCTTTCACCTTTTTCGCGGGAACACCAGCATACACACTGCCGCTTTCAACGCGGGTTCCCTCAAGTAAAACCGCTCCGGCAGCAACGATACTGTTGCTCTCTACCACACATCCATCCATTACAATGCTGCCCATTCCGATGAGCACGTTGTCATGAATAGTACAACCATGAACCAATGCGTTGTGTCCAATAGAAACATTGTTGCCTATTACTGTAGCCGACTTCTGGTAAGTGCAATGAATAACCGCCCCATCCTGAACATTCACCTTATCTCCTAAGGTTATGGTGTTTACGTCACCACGTATAACCGCGTTGAACCATACGCTGCATTGATCACCCATGCTAACCTGACCCACGATGGTTGCGTTTTCAGCGAAATAACAATCGCTGCCGTGCTGTGGAGTAATGCCATTCACTGATTTGATAAGTGCCATTGTAATTTCTTGTTATTGCTGAACTGAATAAATAAGGCTCAAACTTAGCGGATAATTCCAGCAAATTGCCTCGTCATACTACCCCGCCCAATTCTCGCGATCCAAACTTCTATACTGAATGGCTTCGGATAAATGTTCGGGTAACACACGCTCACTTCCGGCCAAATCAGCAATAGTTCGTGCTACTTTCAAAATACGATCATACGCACGCGCGCTCAACTTCAGTTTATCCATCGCCATTCCCAACATCCTTCTACCCGCATCATCCACATCGCAATAGCGCCTCAAAAGCTGTGAGTCCATCTGTGCATTGCAGTTCATGCCGGGAATAGAATTGTATCGATGCTGTTGAATGGTTCTTGCCCGCACAACCCGTTCGCGCACTGAGGCACTGCCCTCTCCCATGCGCTTTCCGCTAAGTTCATCAAAACCGACGGGTGTGACTTCAATGTGTATGTCGATCCGGTCGAGCAAAGGGCCACTCACCTTGTTGAGGTATTTCTGCACCACACCCGGGCCACACACACAGTCCTTTTCCGGATGATTGTAATAACCGCAGGGGCAAGGATTCATGCTCGCAACCAACATAAAACTCGCGGGATATTCAATGGAGAATTTACTGCGTGATATGGTAATGTTGCGGTCCTCCAACGGTTGGCGCATCACCTCCAGAACGGTTCGCTTAAACTCTGGCAACTCATCCAAAAACAATACACCATTATGCGCCAATGATATTTCTCCGGGCTGCGGAAAACTGCCGCCGCCCACTAACGCCACGTCGCTGATGGTATGATGCGGCGCACGAAACGGGCGTGTGTTGATCAATGCATCATCCTTCCGCAACCTGCCTGCTACGCTGTGAATCTTGGTTGTCTCTAGCGCTTCTTCAAGTGTCAACGGAGGAAGCACGGTCGAAAGCCGCTTGGCCAACATGGTCTTTCCCGCACCCGGTGGTCCAATTAGAATTACGTTGTGACCTCCCGCTGCCGCAATTTCAAACGCACGCTTAATATTTTCCTGTCCCTTTACATCGGTAAAATCCAACCCATGCTGCATGGGTCGTATATCAAACTCATCCTTGACATTTACTACCACACGTTCTAGTGTTTGGCTGCCTTTGAAAAAAGCTATTACATCCGATATATGATCCACACCATATACATGAAAGCCCTCCACTATTCCAGCCTCACGTGCATTGTGCCGGGGAACAATCATCCCTTTAAACCCTTCCTTCTGCGCTTGAATAGCGATAGGTAATACGCCGCGAATGGGGCGTAAACCGCCATCCAACGACAGCTCACCCATAATGATATACTGCTCCAAACACTCCGACTCAAAAGCGCCCGTAGCGGCTAATAGTGCGATAGCTAAGGGTAAATCATACGCCGTACCCTCCTTGCGCAAATCTGCGGGAGCCATATTGATGGTAATGTTGCGGATGGGTAACTCAAAACCACTATTGCTCAAAGCAGCACGAATACGCTGTTGCGCTTCCTTGATGGCCGAATCGGGCAATCCGACAATAGCCAAATGAGCGCCACGATCAACATGCACTTCTATTATAATGGTTGCGGCATTCACGCCAAACACGGCGCTGCCATACGTTTTGATAAGCATCAAACGAAAATTTAAAGTAAGACTTGTGTGAACGGCGAACTACGAAATGTGTCGCTCGATATAATCAATCAGGGCATGTATAACCTTGATATGAATCTCTTGAATGCGATCGGCATAGCCCGACCATGGCACACGAACCTCCACGTCACAATTATCTTTCAAGACACCTCCATCCTTGCCTGTGAGAGCAACAACAAAGACACCCCTTTGACGTGCGGTCTTGGCTGCTTCAAGCACATTCGCGGAATTACCGCTGGTTGAGATAGCCAACAGTACATCACCTTGCTGAGCTACGCCCTCGACAAAGCGAGAGAAAACAAACTGAAAACCGTAGTCGTTTCCAACACAGGTGATGTGCGAAGGATCACTAATACTGATTGCGGGAATCGAACGGCGATTATCCCGATAACGACCTGTCAGCTCTTCAGCAAAATGCATCGCGTCGCACATGCTTCCTCCATTGCCGCAGGAAATAATCTTATTTCCCGCGCTCAATCTTTCCGTCATCAACGCGCCTGCACGCTCTACAGATTGCACAAAAACATCATCGCGAAGCACTTGCTCCAACAATTGTTGCGCTTGATCAAAATGCTCGCGGATTGTTTTCATGAGGCGAAAGTAATTCGGAGAACTTTGAAAGCCTTATTCCGCCATGGAATAACTTATTGGATTTTTATGCATTCGTGATTTTCAACAATCATAATTACATCTACTTTTCGCGGCCAACGCCAAACCGAAAAAGCTCCTATAAAAATGAGAAAAGCATTGATTATACGCGACGGTTCTACCTATCGTGACAAACAAGAATCGCTTGACCACATCGACTTGATGGAGCGGAGTGAAGGCCCTATACATGGCATTGAAATCGTACGCCTAAGCAAATTCAAAGCAGAATCAAACCTCAACAAAACGGTTTGGTACATCACTCAAGACAATGTGTATGACATCGCTCGCAAGTTCGTGCGCGAACAAATGATTGGTGTGTGGAACTACGCTGAGTTTAAATAATTGAACGCACACTGGTGTTCGTTAATTTTCTCCAACAGCTCTTAGCTTCGTTATAATACTAGAGCCATGAACTATTTTTGAAGCGATTGGATATGCGGATCTTTAAGCTATGAATAACATCAACAATGAATACAACCAACTGATTCATCGGCTGGATGTTTTCATTCGGAAATACTACAAAAACTTGATGATTCGAGGCGCGCTCTATTGCCTCGCAATCATTTTCATGACCTATCTTCTCGTTGCTTTGGCTGAGTATTTTGGTCGGTTTAATATCGCTGTGCGCACGCTTTTGTTTTGGACTTTCGTTACTGGTGTTACTGTGGTCATTGCGAAATTCTTCATCGACCCGTTGTTGAAGATTTTTCGTTTGGGTAAAATAATTTCTCACGAACAGGCGGCAGAAATTATTGGAAAACACTTCCCGCATGTGCAAGACAAATTGCTCAATATGCTTCAGTTGAAGTCGATGGCAGCCGAGGCCGAAAACTCCCTTATCACTGCCAGTATTGCTCAGAAAATCAGCGAACTTCGACCGGTACCATTTTCAAGCGCTGTCGATTTTCGAGAGAACCGCAAATACCTGAAATGGGTATTACCTCCCGTCGGCATAGTTATCTTGTTGTTGTTTGCCGCTCCAAGCATTCTTACTAAGCCTACAGAGCGATTGATTAAACACGGACAAATCATTGCTGAAGAAGCCCCGTTCATCATTCGTGTTACTAACGATAATCTCACAACACCGGAAAACGAGGACTACACGGTTAGCGTAGAACTCAGTGGAAAGGAAATTCCGGAAAAGGTTTTTGTGATGATTGGCGACCAACAATTCCAATTAGAAAAGTCGAGCCCAATTGCTTTCTCCCACACATTCAAAAACGTTCAAGACGACATCACATTCGCGTTCAGCGCCAATGGGTTTTTCTCTGATCAATATGACCTTAAAGTCATTCCTTCACCGCGTTTGATTGATTTTGGAATTGCGCTTTCTTTCCCGGCCTACTTGAATAGATCCAGTGAGGATGTGCAAAATACCGGCGATCTTGTTGTTCCACAAGGAACGAAGATTCAATGGAACTTCAACACCCAAAACAGTGACTATTTACGCGTTCAGTTTGGTGATAGCACATATACGTTGCCCAGCGGCAATGACAGGGCGGATTTCAAGCAAGTTGCAATTAGCTCAACCGGGTATAGCATCCAGACTTCCAACCAATACATTCCATTTGGAGACAGTTTGAATTACCGCATCCAAGTTGTGCCCGATTTGCATCCGATCATCAGCATGCAAGAAGAGAAAGACAGCTCAAGCTTCAAATGGTTGTATTTCTCTGGTGATGTTAAAGACGATTATGGATTCAAGCGTCTTACATTCAATTATCGCCTCACCAAGCGTAACGGGGCTGCCGTGCAAAACGCTATTCAAACTATTGAATTGCCGATAAACAACTCATCCAATAGCGATGTGTTCTTCCATAGTTGGGATCTCGGTGCGGTTGGTATTGCTCCGGGCGATGTCTATTCCTTCTACTTCGAGGTATGGGATAATGATGGATTTAATGGCTCCAAGTCAGCCACAACCGGCGAACGCGAATACGAGGTTCCAACCGAGGCTGAATTGGAAGAGAAAATCGATGCACAGAATGAAGACATCAAAGACAAACTAGAAGAAAGCATCAAAGACGCCAAAGAGCTGGAAAAGCAGCTGGAAGAACTACAGCGTCAGTTATTGGATAAAAAGGAAATGAACTGGCAGGACAAGAAGAAATTAGAAGAATTAATGAAGCGCCAGCAAGAGCTTCAAAAGCAAGTAGAAGAAATACAAGAGCAAAATCAGCAGAAAAATCAACAGGAAAACGAGTTCAATCAACCCAACGAAAAACTGCAAGAAAAACAAAAACAGCTTGAAGAGCTGATGCAGCAAGTCATGACTCCGGAGCTTCAAAAGCTTATGGATGAAATGCAACGCATGATGGAGGAACTCAACAAAGATGAAATTCAAAAGGAGCTCGACAAGATGGATCTCAACAATGAAGATCTCGAAAAGGAACTTGATCGGGCGCTCGAACAGTTCAAACAACTGGAGTTTGAGCAAAAGATGGAAAAGACCATTGAAAAGCTCGAGAAATTAGCCCAAGAACAAGAAAAACTAGCGAACGAGGCAGAGAAAAAAGAATCAAATAGTGACGAGCTAAAATCCAAACAAGACTCGCTGAACAAAGCGTTTGATGAGCTCCAAAAGGAAATGGACCAACTGGAGAAAATGAATGAAGAGCTTGAGAATCCGAACGGCATGCCCGACACCGATAGTCAAGAACAAGAAATTGAACAGGAGCAGAAAAAAAGCAGTGAAGAACTAAGTAAGAGTAAAAAAAGCAGCGCATCCAAATCACAGAAAAGCGCCGCCAAAAAAATGCAAGATATGGCCGGTCAAATGCAAATGGCCATGAACTCACAAGAGCAAGAACAACAAGAGGAAGACATGGAATCTCTGCGTGCATTGCTCGAGAACATCATTACGCTAAGCTTCGATCAGGAGGCCTTGATGAACAATTTCAATAAGGTCGATTCGAAAGACCCGAATTACAATAAACTCGGACAAACACAACGCAAACTGAAGGATGACGCTAAGATGGTGGAAGACTCCCTTTTCGCCTTAAGTAAAAGAGTGCCTCAAGTAAGCGCCGCAGTTAACAGAGAGATCAATTTAGTAAATGAAAATATGGAAAAGGCGCTAGAGTCCATCCCGGATCGTCAAACGCCTCAAGTTACTGCATCGCAGCAATATGTTATGACCAGCTTCAATAATCTCGCATTGATGCTTGACGAAGCCCTGAAGCAAATGCAACAGCAATCTGCGAACAGCAAACCAGGCAGCGGTAGCTGCAACAAACCAGGGGGCAGCGGTAGCAAACCCAAGCCAAGTGCCGGCCAAATCAAGAAAATGCAAGAAGGCCTTTCCAAGCAATTGGAAGAGATGAAGAAGCAGGGGAAAAATCAGGGAAAGAACAATTCGGGAGGACAACAAATGAGTCGCCAATTGGCTGAAATGGCCGCAAAGCAAGCCGCCATTCGCAAGGCTGTTGAAGAAAAGGCTGCAGAACTGAATCAGGATGGCAGTGGCAACGGGAATGAGATGAAGCAGATTGCCAAAGAAATGGAGCAACTGCAAAAAGACATCGTGAACAATCAAATCAGTGAAGAATCCATTCGTCGTCAACGCGATATAGAAATTAGGCTTCTCAAAGCTGAAGAGGCTGAGCGCACAAGGGATAGAGACAACGAGCGAAAAAGCAACGAAGCCCGCGACTTTCCGACTTCAAACCCTATGAAGTACGATGAATATCTAAAGAAAAAACAACAGGAAACCGAGTTGTTGAAAACTGTTCCACCTTCCCTCAAGCCTTATTACAAGGAAAAGGTAAATTCGTATTTCAATAAATTAGGCGACCAATAATTCAATTATGGCTTCAGCAAACAGAACATTACAATTTCCTTCGGTACTCGAAAACATCCATATCGCAGAACAACTCATCGATGATGTTTGCGCCGAGTTCCACGTGAAAGAAGACTATTATGGCGAATTACTCATCGCCATGACTGAGGCTGTAAACAACGCCATTGTTCACGGCAATAAATTGGACCCGGCTAAACAGGTGCAAATTCATTTCAGCGTAACAGAAAGCAATGCTATTCGCTTTGTGATTGAAGACGAAGGTCCTGGATTTGATTACGATAACCTGCCAGATCCTACAGCTCCTGAGAACATTGAAAAACCGCATGGACGAGGTGTTTTTCTAATGAAGAAACTCGCGGACACTTGTTCATTCGAAGATAATGGACGTATAGTTATTCTCGATTTTTCCGTTTTAGAGCAAGCCGCAGTTTAACCACAGGCCAAAATCGGAATTCCCTGCTCATTCGTCAGTAGCGCCTCTTTATCCGATTTCATCATCAGAAATCCATTGTCTACAACTTCAGAGGGGGTCGCAATAAGTCCTATGCTATTTTTTGCTGCGAAAGCCAGGGTTTGACGCGCAAATCCAAGTGAGTGATTGTTCACCTCTTCCTTCACATTGCTAAATCGAATTCCTTTGGCCTTAAATGCTTTTTTCGCCTGATCAAAATTAATCTTGATGTCGTTTTCGACATCGCCAACATACTTGTCAATTTCATAGAAAACAACCTCGCTGTCGCACTCTGCAGCAATAGCCATGACTTGATCAATCATGATATTGACATAGGCGCTGTGAGTAGCTGGAAACAAAATCTTTCCGAAACCCTCCTCTGCTATTTCACTATTTTCCTGAACCACCAGAAACGGCTTCTCGAGCGATTGCACGAGTGATAAAATCCTTGCACCAAACAGATGTTGCGCAATGCCCTTAACACCGTGAGTACACAAAAGGATTAAATCAGGATTAATGGACTCCAGGGATTCTGTTAAGGCGGTCATCAGTCGGCCATCTGCCACGTGCGTCGTTATAGGAAGGCTTGAGCCTAATTCCATTAATGCAAATTCTCTCAAACGCGCATGCTCCTCATCATTAACCGTGTTTGGCGTAACGTGTAAAACATGAACATGTGAACCCGCCAACTCTGCTAAAATTCTTCCTTGATTCAGCGCGTGCTTACAACCGTCGCTATAGTCAACTAACACAACTAGATTTTTCATTGGCCGCAAATTAATAAATCAACTCAAGCCACAACCCATTCCAACCAAAATTCAGTTCATATCCGTAGTATATAGCCAATTAATCATGTGAACACCCTGTTGATTCGTTCTAAAAGCTATTTTCGCGGCATTATGGCGATTTTCTTTCACGACATGGATGTTCGGTCCCAACTGAAGCAAAAAAACGCATTAAAACGCTGGATAAGCGCCTGCGTTTTTGCAGAAGGCAAAACAATTGGTACCATCAACATTATCTTCTGCTCAGATGACCATCTTTTAGAAATCAACCGCACTCATCTGGAGCACGATTACTACACGGACATTATTACATTTGACAATACTCAAAATAACCAAATATCCGGAGATTTATACATAAGCTTGGATAGGGTGTTAGAGAATGCAACTACATACAACACAACTCCAATAACAGAAACCTACCGCGTTATAATTCATGGAGTTATGCATTTGTGTGGATATAAAGATAAAACAAAATCAGAGGGTCTAACAATGCGCAATCAAGAACAAAAATCAATTCTAATGTTGAATGAATTTGGCCTTGGTTAGCGTTTCACGTGGAACGTAATTTAATATGGAAAATTCTTACGATATTATTGTTGTTGGTGCTGGACATGCCGGCAACGAAGCAGCTTCGGCAGCGGCCAATTTAGGTGCACGTACCTTATTGATTACCATGGATATGAACAAGATTGGCCAGATGAGTTGTAACCCAGCCATGGGAGGTATTGCCAAGGGTCAAATTATACGTGAAATCGATGCACTCGGTGGCTATTCTGGAATTGTGTCTGATCGTTCAGCAATTCAATTCAGAATGTTGAACAAATCCAAAGGGCCAGCCATGTGGAGCCCACGCACTCAAAACGATAGAATGCGCTTCGCAGAAGAATGGCGCAATATGCTCGAAGCTACACCTTTAGTTGACTTCTGGCAAGACATGGTAAGCTCAGTAATTATCGAGAATAATCAAATCACCGGGGTTGTTACCGGTATGGGAGTTACTTTCCATTGCCGTTCCGTAATTATAACCAGCGGAACCTTTCTCAACGGGGTAATCCACATCGGCGAGAAACAGTTTGGTGGCGGCAGAATGGGAGAGAAAAGGGCCGAGGGCCTTACAGAACAGCTCAACGAATTAGGGTTGAGAAGTGGCCGCATGAAAACCGGTACCCCACCAAGAATCGATGGTAGGTCTCTCAATTATGGCAAAATGGAAGAGCAACTTGGTGATGCTGTCCCTTCCAAATTCTCTTATCTTCCATCCAGCAAACCATTAACACAACAGCGCTCTTGCTGGATTACCTACACAAATTCGACAGTACACGACATATTAGCAACGGGTTTTGAGCAAAGCCCCATGTTTGCTGGGCGCATACAGGGCGTCGGTCCACGATACTGTCCGTCAATTGAAGACAAAATCACTCGCTTTGCTGATAAAGATAGGCACCAAATATTCGTAGAACCTGAAGGATGGCAAACCATAGAAATTTATGTCAACGGCTTTTCAACCAGTCTTCCAGATGACATACAACTCAAGGCAATAAGACATATTCCAGGTTTTGAAAACGCTAAAATGTTTCGACCAGGGTATGCGATTGAATACGATTACTTTCCACCCGATCAACTCAAGCACACACTCGAGAGCAAGGCAATACCAGGATTGTTTCTGGCCGGACAAATCAACGGAACCACTGGCTACGAAGAGGCAGCGTGCCAAGGTCTAATTGCGGGTATTAATGCCGCACATTGGATACAAGAAAAAGAAGAGTTCGTATTGCACCGAAATGAAGCCTACATCGGTGTTCTAATCGACGATCTGATTACCAAAAGCACTGACGAGCCCTATCGTATGTTCACTAGCAGAGCTGAATTTCGGACATTATTGCGGCAAGACAATGCCGATGAACGGTTAACTCCACGAGCGCAGCAAATCGGTTTGGCGAAATCAGATCGCGTTTTTCACGTGGAACAAAAGCTAGCCGGAAAGCACAAACTCATAAAGCACCTCGAAAAACTATCTATTGAACCGGAAATGGTGAACGGAATGCTCCAAAATCGCAATAGCGCCCCAATAAGCCAAAAAGTAAAGCTATCCGGTGTTCTCACTCGGCCCGAGGTGCGATTGTCTGATTTTACCCCCTTGTATCCATCCATTGCTGAATGCCTCGAAAACACTCAAGAAATAATGGACGAAATCTTGGAACAAGCCGAAATTGAGATAAAATATAGCGGTTACCTAGCAAAAGAAAGAGACATGGCTGAAAAACTACTTCGCCTGGAACATATTCGATTTCCATCTGGATTTGATTTCAATGCCGTAGGCAATATCAGCACGGAAGCTAGACAAAAACTATCCGCCATCCAACCTGAAACACTTGGTCAAGCATCCCGGATTAGCGGAGTTAATCCCGCAGACATCTCGATCTTATTGATGAAAATAGGGCGTTAAAAAAGGGGCATACGCCCCTTTCTATTTCCTTACACACAAGAGTTATAAGTCAAACTTAATACCCTGAGCTAAAGGTAATTGCGAACTGTAATTAATCGTGTTCGTTTGTCGACGCATGTAATTTCTCCAGCTATCTGATCCGGATTCACGGCCACCTCCAGTTTCCTTTTCTCCACCAAAAGCGCCGCCTATTTCTGCCCCGCTTGTACCAATATTGACATTGGCTATACCGCAATCACTGCCCTCAACTGATAGAAAATACTCCGCTTCACGCATATTGGTTGTCATGATGCTGCTGCTTAAACCTTGTACAACACCATTCTGCATGGAAACCGCATCAGCCAACTCACTGTACTTCATAATATACAGAATCGGTGCAAATGTCTCGTGCTGTACGATCGGAAGTGAGGAATCTTTAACCTCGATAATACATGGCTTTACATAACAGCCACTTTCATATCCAGAACCAGTCAATACACCACCCTCAACCAAAACATTTCCGCCTTGTTGCTTGGCTTGTACAATTGATTGAAGATACAATTCAACAGCAGCCTTATCAATCAACGGACCTACGTGATTATTCTGGTCTAGTGGGTTTCCAATGCGCAACTGACCATATGCCTGCGCAAGCTTATTCTTTACCTCATCATATACACTATCGTGAATAATCAAACGGCGTGTTGTAGTGCAACGCTGACCAGCTGTACCACAGGCACCGAAAATTGCCCCGATTATGGTCATTTTGAGGTCCGCATTTGGCGTTACAATTATTGCATTGTTGCCTCCCAATTCGAGAAGGCTTTTACCAAAGCGCTCAGCCACCTTAGCACCAACTATTCGCCCCATTCGTGTGCTTCCGGTAGCTGAAATAAGAGGCAATCGCTTATCCTCTGTCATCCAATTTCCAATTATACCATCACCGGTTACAATGCAAGAAATGCCTTCAGGAAGGTTATTGTCTTCAGCAACTTCATTCCAAATATTCTGACAAGCAATTGAGCAAAGTGGGGTCTTTTCGCTTCCTTTCCAAATAGATACATTACCGCAAATCCAAGCCAGAGCGCTATTCCAGCTCCAAACAGCAACTGGAAAATTAAAAGCCGAAATAATTCCAACTACACCAAGAGGGTGCCATTGCTCATACATACGGTGACCCGGACGCTCACTATGCATAGTCAAACCATACAACTGACGGGACAATCCAACAGCAAAATCACATATGTCAATCATCTCCTGAACCTCTCCAAGTCCCTCTTGCAAAGACTTACCCATTTCGTAGGAAACAAGCTGACCAAGCTCTTGCTTTTTCGCTCTCAGCTTGTCACCGAATTGACGGACTATCTCACCACGCTTTGGCGCGGGCATCAAACGCCAAGTCGAAAAGGCTTCTTGAGCCGCACCAACGGCGCGATCGTAATCCTCTCGTGTTGTTGCTCTGACGGCGCCAATAAGACTGCCATCAACAGGTGAATACGACGAGATTAAATCCCCGGTTCCAAAAAATTCGCGACCGGTACTTGTGCCAAGGTTTTCCTTCTGCAAACCCAGCACTTTAAGGGAGTGTTCAATGTTCATGAATAGTATTTATATCGCAAAGATACACGCGAAATATCCCACGCATACCTGAAGTCATTTCCAACACATCGCGCCGTCCAGACGAGCCAATGTAATCGGCTCATAATGGTCGAGCTTACAACGCATGCGCGAGGTATTCGTGCGTTTAACATCCATGGTTGGCTTTCCTGACGAATTTTCCACTCCAATCAGTCGAACGTTTGTATTACTTGGAACGCCATTAAAAACAAACTCATTACCCTTTCGATAGCCGCGAACAATGCTCTTCCTGTCCTCCAAAACCATAGAAACACTTGCGCCATCAGAGCTATTGGCTTCAACATAGAAATCGACTAATGGCGATTGTTCCTGATAGAACCGATCACAATTGATCCAACCTAACTCGGTACTTGAAAACATATAATAATCGAGGTCAGACGTATTCACCTCTGACATTGCCTTTTCCGCATCTGAATAATCGTATTTCTTTGCAAAACGCTCAACAAAATCATCATTACTCGAACCCTGTTTGTGCCCAAACGTCAAAATACAAGCGTGATCAGTGCTATAACTCGGCATGGCAGCGCTTAAATCCAATGGCGGCATAGTAGATAGAAACTCAGCAATTACACGATCATAAGAAGGTTTAGACTCGTGAGAGATGTAATAATCCATAAAACTTCCATCTCTATTTACATGAAAAGTAATCTGGGACAACAGCTTGTCTGCACAAAAATCATCGACCATTTCCGCATCAGGATTAAAATTCGACACAAACCACTGGTTCAGCGTTTGTCCTCCAAGCAACTGCCAATTGAAATAATCCATTTCACTCACTAGGGTTCTTCGTCTAAACTCACTCTCGCAAATTTGAATAAAACAACTCTCCTTAATCGATCGTGCAGAGTTGGTGGATGAATTAACAACTCGGCTATTCGCTTTCTGTCCTGCACTTACCCAGTTGATGATTCCATCGGCGTTGCGTTCACCGTAAAACAACTCAAAATCATCTTCACGTTTGCCGCCATTAGGAAATTCCAGGGTGTATTGCACCCCATCTCTTAACCTCAGTTCTACACCGCTTTTGTTGGCAACAATATTCACCATTCCTGCGGTCTCGATAATCCTAGAGCCACTTGTTGTTGATAGTTTTTCAGCCAGCATCTCTTTCAAATCATAGCACTCTTCTACGATCAACTCCACATCATAAACCACATTGCCGTTGCTATCCTCAAAAGACTCCGATGGAAAACTTATACGAGTTCCTTTACGGCATATAATGTCTGATTTACTCGTGTTATTCACGACAAAACGATTGAATGTCGACTTCGGCCATTCACCCGTTTTCGCTTGCGGAAATGCATCATTAACGTCGGTTGTGGCTACGGAGTCGTTAAAGACTGCTTGAATTGCCGCTGTTGGACTTCCAACACTCGACTCAACAGCTTGCGATAATTGGGTCGTGTAGTAAACAAAAAGCACAGAGAGTGTAGCGGCTGCGATTAGGGTTTTAGTCTTCATGGTCGTTCTGGTTTTGCATCAACCAACAAAAACTGTATTCCAAATATTGTGTGCGGCTATTAACATTGAATGGCTCATTGTTGTTGTGGCCCAATGCGCCATAATAAATTTCACATCCGATATTTGAATCATGCGCCTCGTTCCCATTCAACTGATTCCACTGTGCTTCGCTGCAATGACCTTGCAGGCGGTGGTCGGTTGTCAAACAGCGCAAACACAGTTGAATGCTGAGACCATTCTAATGCCTGAAAAAGGCGGCGACTTCAGGGGTATTCACATGGGAGACGAGCCAAAAGCAATAAAGCGCAATGAGCAAGCAACATCAGTTTACAGCATGCCTGATGAGCTCATCTATCGATTCGAACCCAAGGAAATAGACTCCACGTGGTATGAAATATCGTATAGTTTCAATCTAGATGGATTGAACCATATACACCTTGATGTTTACCCTGCAAACGAAGCGCTATTCGATCATCTGATGTCAGATTTTCAAGACTATTACCAGCAGCGTTTCGGCGATGGAAAAACCCTCAGCAGTCACGTCGAATGGCGGTCGCTCACAGAGCATGGCCGGCTAGTTACCGTGTCGCTTTCAAAGGGCCATGGCAAAGAAAATAGGTCTTGCATCCGCCTGCTCTTCAACGAATCTATGCAATGAAGGAAAACGTCATTCTTGAGGTAAACCATCTTGGAATTGCTTTTCCAAACAACACCGGATTATTGCAAGCGGTAGAGGATAGTTCATTCTCCGTATCTCAAGGAAAAACCTTAGCAATTGTGGGTGAGTCGGGCAGCGGAAAATCCGTGTCTTCATTAAGTATAATGGGCTTATTGAACCCTGAAAAAACAGTTTTCACTTCCGGAACATTTCGTTTTCACTCTTCGATTATTGAGGGGGTGGCCGACAAAAAAGAATGCCTACCCGGCGATAATATGCTACTTCAACTTAGGGGCAGCAAAATCGCTATGATCTTCCAGGAGCCTATGACATCGCTTAACCCCGTAATCACTTGCGGACAGCAGGTGTCAGAGGTTTTGATGAAGCACTTAGGTTTTTCTCGTGAACAATCTCGCAATAGAACACTCGAATTATTTGAAGAGGTGAAGCTTCCTCGCGCATCTGCGATGATCGATCAATATCCACATCAGTTGAGTGGCGGTCAGCGCCAGCGCGTAATGATTGCAATGGCCATTGCGTGTGAACCACTGCTTCTCATTGCAGACGAGCCAACAACAGCGCTAGACGTCACTGTGCAGGGTGAAATTCTGCACCTCCTTAAATCGCTTCAGCATACGCGAGGCATGGGTATAATCTTCATAACCCACGATTTAGGCGTGGTTGAAGAAATTGCTGATGACGTTTTGGTTATGAAGAGCGGAAAAATGGTTGAGTACGGGACGGTTAGTGACGTGTTGAATAGCCCTCAAAATGAGTATACACGAGGCCTGTTGCAATGCCGTCCGAACGCAGATAAAAAACATCAGCGATTACTAACCATTGCCGACTTCGAAAACAACCCTCAACCAGCGGCTCAACCCAGACAGGAAAGGCCCTTGGGTGAATTGCCCTTTCTATCGGTGCACAACCTTTCGAAACAATATTCTACTCATGCGTTCTTGCGCAGAAACATCAAAACCAACACCGCTGTTGATCATGTTTCATTTGAAATATTTAAGGGCGAGACACTCGGATTGGTGGGAGAGAGCGGGTGCGGAAAAACCACATTGAGCAGAATGCTTCTCGGTTTGATTCCGGCCACTGAAGGTATTATCAACTATCACTTCGACCAGAACTCTCCTATCAACTTGGCGAACCTATCCGGCCAAGCCCTGCGCAACATTCGCAAAGAAATTCAAATCATATTTCAAGACCCATATTCTGCGCTCAACCCAAAACACTCGATTGGTCGCGCCATCACCGAGCCTATGTTGGTTCATGGCATTGGTAATAGCGACAACGACCGAAAACGTAAAGCAATTGACCTGCTCGAAAAGGTTGGTCTTAATTCTTCACATTTCGACCGCTACCCGCATGAGTTTAGCGGTGGGCAGCGACAACGAATCGTGATCGCACGTGCCTTAGCCTGCAAGCCATCATTCATCATTTGTGACGAAAGTGTTTCTGCGCTAGATGTTTCGGTGCAGGCACAAGTGCTCAATCTGTTGAACGATTTGAAGTTTGAGTTTGGGCTAACCTATCTTTTCATTTCACACGACCTGCGTGTTGTGCATTACATGAGTGATAGGATATTGGTAATGAATAAAGGGAAAATAGAAGAAATAGGGATTGCTGATGCTGTATTCAATCGACCGAAATCTGAATACACCCAAAAGCTTCTTGATGCCATCCCGGGCAAATAACCGAGGCCTTTCCGCGTGTGAATGACACTGTGCCGACTACATTTGCGCGCACATAGATTTTAACATGTCTAATAAGCACAAAATTCTTGCAGATAAAATTGCATCCGCTCATTTGGGTGGTGGGGCAAAACGAATCGAATCGCAACACAAAAAGGGCAAACTCACCGCTAGAGAGAGGCTGCACTTTCTGCTCGATGAAAATTCATTCGAGGAGCTCGGTATGCTTGTCACACATCGATCTACCAATTTCGGTCTCGACAAAGAGGTTTACCCCGGAGATGGTGTTATCACTGGATACGGCACAATCAATGGTCGTTTGGTGTATGTTTTTTCTCAAGACTTCACCGTAATGGGTGGCTCACTAGCGGAGGCACACGCTGAGAAAATATGTCGCATCATGGATTTGGCTATGCAAAATGGCGCACCTGTTATTGGCCTCAATGATAGCGGAGGAGCGCGTATTCAAGAGGGGGTGGTTTCACTTGGTGCATATGCTGATATATTTTATCGCAACACACGCGCTAGTGGAGTTGTGCCGCAAATCAGCGCAATCATGGGGCCGTGTGCGGGTGGTGCGGTTTATTCACCAGCGCTTACCGATTTCATTCTCATGGTAGAAAACACAAGCTACATGTTTGTGACCGGGCCTAATGTGGTGAAGACGGTGACACACGAAGAGGTAACAAGCGAAGAACTTGGAGGTGCTTCTACCCACGCATCCAAAAGCGGTGTAACACATTTCAAAGCAGAAAACGATGTCGCTTGTCTGAAGATGATTCGCGAGCTTATGGGCTACATGCCACAAAATTGCGAAGACCAAGCTCCTGCTGCGAATTACTCACACGGCAATGAGTCGCGTCCAAAGCTGGACACTATAATTCCGGAAAATCCAAATCAACCTTACGATATGCACGAGGTCATTACCGAGGCAATTGACGAAGGTTCGTGGTTTGAAGTTCATAAAGACTACGCAGAAAATATTATTGTAGGTTTTGCCCGTATAGCCGGACGCAGCATTGGTCTTGTTGCTAACCAACCTGCATTTCTTGCCGGAGTGCTGGATATTAAATCTTCGGCCAAAGGCGCTCGTTTCGTGCGTTTCTGCGATGCGTTTAATATTCCATTGCTCGTGTTTGAAGATGTGCCGGGATTCTTACCCGGTACAGATCAGGAGTGGAATGGTATCATCTCTAATGGAGCAAAACTGCTTTATGCATTCAGTGAAGCCACGGTTCCTCGCGTAACCGTGATTACTAGAAAAGCATACGGAGGTGCTTACGACGTCATGAACTCCAAGCATATTGGTGCCGACATGAATTATGCTTGGCCAACGGCCGAAATTGCTGTTATGGGCGCTAAGGGCGCGGCCGAAATTATTTTCAAAAAAGAAATATCTGAGGCTTCTAATCCCGAACAGAAATGGAAGGAAAAGGAGGCTGAATACGCAGAGCTCTTTGCCAACCCATATAGCGCCGCTCAACGCGGTTATGTAGATGAGGTTATCTTGCCATCACAAACTAGAGAAAAGCTGATTCGTGCGTTTGCTATGCTTGAAAACAAAGTAGATAGCATGCCCAAGAAAAAGCATAGCAACATGCCTCTTTAAAAATACAGAACATGCTACGATCAATGACCGGATTCGGTAAGTCCGAAGGCACTATTGGAAATAAAAAATTCACGATTGAATTGCGCTCATTAAACAGCAAGCAATTGGATTTGAATATGCGTATCCCAAGCACTTATCGCGAAAAAGAACTTGAGTTGAGGTCCTGGTTGAGCGAGAACATTCAACGCGGTAAGGCGGATCTGCTGGTGTATTATGAAAGCCTAGACGCAGAAAAGCGCTTGTCCATCAATAAACCGCTGATGTTGGCGTATTACGAGGATCTCAAGGCTTTCAGCGATGAGGCTGGTGTTTCCGGTGGCGATTATCTCAACGCACTCATGCGCATACCTGATGTGCTTAAACCGGAGTCGACTGAGCTGAATGAAGAGGAATGGGCCGCTTTGTTTTCATTGATCAAAGATGCCTTCCATCGATTTGATACCTACCGTAAATTGGAGGGAGAAAAACTTTCCAAGGAATTCGAACATCGCGTTGCGACGATTCTCGAAAACCGCAATGCATTGCAAGAGCCTATTAAAACGCGCAATCAACGCGTAAGAGAAAAACTTAGGAATAATTTGGAGGAGCTTATTCCAATTGATAAAATAGACCCCAACCGCTTTGAGCAAGAAATAATTTACTACTTGGAACGCCTCGACATCAGTGAGGAATACCAACGACTCGATACCAATTGCGCTCACTTCAGTGATGAGCTGAAAGGGGAGTCACAGGGTAAAAAACTAGGCTTTATTTCTCAAGAAATGGGTCGCGAAATCAATACCATCGGCAGTAAAGCAAACGACGCCGACATGCAACGACTAGTGGTTGTGATGAAAGACGAATTGGAAAAAATCAAAGAACAAATCAACAACGTGCTATAAGTATTTTTGCGCGCCACAACCATCATGAACCAAGGCAAGGCAATCATATTTTCCGCTCCCAGCGGTGCCGGCAAAACAACCATCGTTAGGCATTTGATGGGTATTACAGATTTGCGTTTGGCGTTCTCTGTTTCTGCAACTACACGCGCAATGCGTGATTACGAGAAAAACGGTGTTGACTACTACTTCATCTCCGCAGACGAGTTCCTTCAGCGAGCGCGCACAGGCGAATTCATTGAATGGGAAGAAGTTTATTCCGGTCAATACTACGGAACACTTAAAAGTGAAATCGAACGAATCTGGGATAGGGGAGAGCACGTGATTTTCGATTTGGATGTTGTTGGTGGGTTGAATCTCAAGAAAATTCTTGGTGATCAAGCCCTGGCGGTTTTTGTGAAACCACCCAGTATCGAGGAGCTCGACAAACGCTTGAATGCACGCAGCACAGAAACCACTGAGAAAATTGCTCAGCGCATTGCTAAGGCACATCACGAAATGGAATTTGAGCCTCGTTTCGACGTTGTTGTTGTCAATGATGACCTGCCCACCGCACTGATTGATGCAGAATCATGCGTTCGCAATTTTCTCGGCATTCAATGAAAGTAGGTCTTTACTTCGGCTCATTCAACCCACCGCATAGCGGTCATACAGCCATTGGGCTTCAAGCCATTGAACAATTTCATTTAGATGAAGTTTGGTTCATTGTTAGTCCTCAAAACCCATTTAAACCGATCAGCATGCTCGCGCCCGAAGGCGATCGCATGAGCATGGTTCAAATCGCTTGCAGTGCGCATGAAAAACTAATCGCCAGCGATGTTGAGTTCAATATGCCCCGACCCTCATACACATGCGCAACACTGAGACAATTGACCACTGAATTCACGCATCATTTTCACCTCATCATGGGTGAAGACAACTGGCAATCTTTTCATCTATGGAAAGAATATGAGTGGATTCTGCACAATTTCCCCGTACTCATTTATCACAGATCAGGCGCAACAGCAAACCCATCGATTGATCAGCGGCTATATGCGTCCGTTAAATTGATCAAGGGTAATCTGCTTCACCTTTCAGCAACTGAAATCAGGCAACGATTAAGCGCGCATGAATCTGTGGACAATCTCATTAATGAGGATGTTCTTCATTACATCCGAGACCACCACCTCTACGGGCAATAAATTCTGCCTATTGGGCGGCCTTCCTCATGCGCTTGCGCTTCAAGTATGCGTCGATGAATAAAGTAGACAAAATGATCGCCGCACCTAAATAAAACGGCGGGCTCATATATTCGGATTCACCGTATAGAAAAAGCGCAATGATAATGGTGTAAACCGGCTCGAGGTTAATAGCCAAAGCGCAGGTAAATGGGCTTAGAACGCGCATTACACGGATGCTAACTATGAATGCAACGCCGGTGCACAATACACCCAACACAAGCAACAACAGAAAGTCGCGCATGGATAAACCATTGGCGACTACTTGAATCTCACCACTGACAAACAAATAAACCGTTAGCCCGATAAGCGCAAACACCATCTCCCAAAATGCGATTTCCCGTGGGTCGCTTTTTAAGACGAGTCGAGAGTTGAGTGTGGAAAAAAGCGCTGCAAGCAAGGCGGCAAAAAGAGATAAAACTATTCCCAAAGTGTATTCAGATTCAAAATTGAAAATCATTGCTAAACCAGCAATAACAATGAGACCTAGCCACATCTCATACCATCGAATGCGCTCACGACGAATAAGCGGTCCAACCAATGAAACAAAAAAAGCCGACGTGCTTAACACGACCAAGGCCACTGAGATTTTCGAATACTTGATGCTCGCAAAAAAACAAATCCAATGAGCACCTGTTAATAGGCCGACCCCCGCATAGCGCACCAATTGACGGTAGTCCGATCGGAATGAGGCGCCTGAAAAACCTACAATACAAGCAATAGTCACAACGGCGATGAGAACTCGCCACCACACCAAAGGAACGGGCGGCAATGAAATCTCCTTTCCCAAGATTCCGGTAAGTCCCCAAACCAGCACAATGGCATGAAGCACAAGTAAATTAGCGGTGTACCTGCCCTTCATGGTCGTGATCTAACTCGACTATTCCGCCACTCATGGTATACTTCAAAATATCCACAGAGTTCCGATCTATCGGTGTTATGTTCTTGGTTGGTACAATCATCATATGACCCGAAAAACTATAGCTCATGGGAAAGTAGACGGCCACCTTGCCTTGAATGTTTCCGAGATCCGAAAGGTTTGTGTCTGTAATGAATCCAATCATTTCCAATTCCATGTTGTCGCTGACTTTCACTAAAACAGGTTGATTGAATTTTTTTTCCTTGCCAACGAATGCGCTGAGAACGTCTGAAATCGCCTTATACAGATTGTTTACACCGGGAATCTTATCCAGCAAACGCAAAAACCAACCTTTGATGCGGTCGTTGATGAACATGCTTCCAAACCAACCCAAAATAAACAATACGAGAACGAGCATCAAGATTCCCCAACCCGAAAAGTGTTCGCCCTTGGTCAGCATTTCATCTTCTGAATAAATGATTCGCGGAACAATGCTGTCCAAAAACGTAAACAACTTATAGACGATGTAACCCGTGCCAAAAACAGGTAGCGAGATGATCATGCCATTGAGCACATAATTGATAAAACGTCGAACGTATCGGTTTTTCATGCCTTTCGGATTTGCAGCCAAAGTTACACTTGGATAGGGGCGTGCTTTGATTAGAGTCATTTATTATTCTTTGTTCGCAACCCAGAAAGCCATTCGGCAGTATAAAACACACCCCAACTCTGTGGTTGTGGTCGTGTGAATTTTGATAAAAACCCTAACATACCTTCTTTCGATTGCGCTGATCGTTCTTGCTCCGAGAGAATTATCTGCACAAGTATTGACGTTGCAGAGCAATCAACCAGCGGGTTGTGCGCCCCATGGGGTCATAATTACCGCGTCGATGAGTGATGGTTCTGTGGTCGGTTCAACCGCATGGACAGTTACTGGCCCCAACGGAGTCGCGCTGCAATCAAACACCAACCCGTATGTGGCCATTTTCAACACACCAGGCACCTATGATATCAGCGTAACCCTTTCATCCGGTCCTGCTCAGGTTTTCGATGATTTCATCACTGTTTTTGCCAAACCTTCTGCAGCGATAACGCTAACCGACTCTGCCGGGTGCTTGCCCTTTTGTGCTGAGTTTGCAGACGCATCAACCCCTGGATCAGGACCGATTGTGGAGTGGAGTTGGGATTTTGGTGATGGATCATTTTCTGAAGAAACAAACCCAAATCACTGTTATGCGCAAGCGGGAAGCTTCACTCCCGTGTTGTCGATTGCTGATGCCAATGGTTGTTTTTCATCCATCAGCATGCCCCAACTCATTCAAGCGTCTTCACAACATCCTCAAGCCAATTTCACCGTTGGAAGCCAAAGCACCTGCAGCCTGCCAACCACAATTAATTTCAGCGCTTCTCAAGTTGATTACTCCAACTACACATGGTCGGTCAACACCGTTGAATCAAACCAAAACACAGCCGTTGCCTCGATTGCTTTTAATGAAAGTGCAACCTACAGTGTGTGTCTTGCTGTAGAAAACACGATTGGCTGCACAGACACCACTTGTCGTGATGTTTCCATATCCAGTCAGCCAACAGTTGGCTTCACAAGCACGGTAGATACCACGTGTGCTGGTCAAACCCTGCAATTCACCAACATCACTACCCCCGCTCCCACTTCTGTTGAATGGGATTACAATGGTGATGGAACAACGGATGGGACGGGTTTTAATGGGTCATTCACCTTTAGCGCCGCAGGAACACCTATAATTCGCATGGTTGCCCATTTTGGTGCGGCTTGCTCAGTATCCTTTACAGACACGCTCACAGTAATGCCCAACCCCACTATTGATTTCACCGCAGATATTACTTCAGGGTGTTCTGTTCCTCTTGAAGTTCACTTTTCAAATGGTGCTGCCGGTCAAATCAATGGTGCCTTCACATGGTTTGTCAATAATGAAGAGGTTTCTAACGATGTTAACCTCACTCAATTATTCACAGCACCAGGCTATTATGATATCAAGTTAAGGCGCATCACCGCGAACGGCTGCATTCGCAATCGCAATCGCAATAATTACATTCACATCGAAACGCCAAGCCTCTCCTTTGAGCACGAAGAAGCTATTTGCACCGGTGAAACCATGGAGGTTACTGATATTGTTTTAAGCTCGGGCGGTACTATTGTTTCTTATTCATGGGATTTCAATGGAGATGGCATAGAAGACGCAACAGGAGCCAACCCTGATTTTGTATTTATCGAATCTGGGGAGTTTTTTCCAGTCTTATCAGTTACCACCGCCGAAGGATGCACAGCCACTGATACCAGCGACACCGCTCTTACTGTTCTTGCACCGGCACTTCCTGGTTTCACAGTAAATCAAACACTGGGTTGCGCGGGTATCAGCTTTGAGTTCTGCATCGACTATCAACCCGGAAACACCTACATCTGGGATTTTCATGATGGCAGCGGGCCACAAACCATGCAAGAAGAAGATAGTTGCTACTCTAGAATGTTTGAAGACACGGGGTTCTACGATGTTTCATTAGCCATTCTAAACGGTGCATGTAATGTGAGTGCAACCCGCGAGGATTACATTCATGTGGTTCCACCATTAGCTCTTTTCTCTTTTGAAATGACTTGTGCAGAAAATGGTGTTCAATTCACCAACGAATCGATAGAGGGAGATTCGCTGGTTTGGGATTTCGGTGATGGATCACCGCTTGTGATTAACGTAGCCAATCCTACTCACCACTACGATGAACCCGGTCAATACACGGTTACCCTCGAAGCCCATAAAAATGGTGATCCATGTTCCGATAGTAAAACAGAAAACATCATCATCACATCGCCAAGTGCACGAATCGCCATATCGCCCGAAGTAGGGTGCTCACCACTAGAGGTGCACATCGAAAACATTAAGCGAAATGTGCATTGGGAACTCAATGTCGAAAACGGAGATCAAGTGGTTGTAGATCGTGTTTATAACCCTTCGGTTGCGCCTTGGACGATAGTGTATACCCACAACGGTCAATCGGAAACGACGTACTCCAATGATCCAATGCAATTCGAATGGCCAACACTTTTGTTTGAAGTCGCTGGCACCTACGACATTCAGGTGTCTGCCACAAACTATCAGGGTTGCACTGCCGATACCACATACCTCAACGCTGTAACTGTGCTGCAGGGTGGTGAATTTTCCGATTTCACCTATGCTGTTACAGACCCCTGTGCTAATGGTTCTGTGGTGGTAAACTTTGAAGCAACATCACCACAGGCCTCAACTTTTAACTGGGCCTTCAGTGATGGTGCATCAAGCTCCTTATCAGCTACTGAGCACGCTTTTGCGGCGCCATTCAATTACGCATCGGGTATTTCAGCAACTCTAACCGCCAGTAACGCCGATGGGTGTTCTTCTTCACGAACCATTGCAATAAACACAACGCTGCCTCCACAAGCACAATTCCAAATCACCAATCCTCAAGTATGTCGGGGTGAAGTGGTCGTGTTTAGCAACACCTCCATTGTGCCGCAAGGGACTCAATTCAACTGGAGTTTCGGCGACACCTCTAGCGCCTATTTGGGCGAAACCGCACAGCACGCCTACCCCGAAAACGGATCGTATCAGGTGTGTTTAACCGCAACGAATGCTATTGGTTGCAGCAGCGTGTATTGTCATCCAACTCTAGTGGAGGTGCTTAGCCCAGATGCACAAGCCGCAGTAACTCCTGTAATCAATAATTGCCTTTACACCGTTTCGTTTGATAACACCACAGCGGGAAGTGTTGCGCAAACGCACTGGAACTTTGGTGATTCACAATCAGGGTTGGGATATCATGTTGCACACACCTATCCCATCGGTGTGTTTGACGCCGTAATGATTACAGTCGCTCAAAACGGTTGTGCGGATACTCTCTCGATACCCGATGTATTGAATTACTCCTCCAGTGTTGGTCCGTTTCATCAAAGCCTAGACAGCGCAAGTTGCGCACCATTTGACGTATCGTTTGAGGCGTTCAATTTGAACGACAATTCGTTTCAATACTTCTGGGATTTTAATGATGGACAGGGAGATCCCTTTGGTGGAACAACTACGGCGCACACGTATACTGAACCCGGTGAATATTGTCCTTCGATAATCATGACGGATCAAAATGGCTGTGATGTTTATATCCACTGTGTTACCCCAATTGTGGTAGAAAATTATCAAGCGCATTACAGTGTTCCCGAGCACATTTGTGAGGGCGACCTGATTGAAATTACAAGCCTCAATGCCGAGAATATTTCTTGGAACTCCTCACAACCATTGTCGACCGCCGCTCAACCCAATGTCGCTATCATGACCGCTGAAAGCACTTACGACATTGTGATTACCTCTAATTATTCGGATTGTATCAGCACAGATACTCTTCGAATCAACGTCCTGCCTAAACCAACAGTCTCATTGCAATTTGTTGACTCTATTTGTTTCAACTCCGGGTTGGTGGCCATGCTGGGTGGAAACCCCGCCGGCGTAACGGGCCACTACTTTGTAAATTCTGTTGAAGCTGGCTTTTTCAACAGCAATCATACACCCAATTCGTTTCAGCGAGTAGAGTATCGCTATACGGATGATGCCGGCTGCACGGGTTCCGCTATTGATAGTGTTTTCATATTGCCCCTTCCTGTTGTGGAAAGCTTGATTCAACAAACATTTTGCGACGGAGATCAAGACTATGCGTTTGTTTTGGATAGCATGGTGCAATCGCATTATACCGTCGACGGCGCAATTACCGGTGTTTTTATGCCCGTCTATTCTCCAACACCCTATGCGGTCGTGCTGCATTTTTACGATAGTCATGGATGCTATGCGTCATCATCTACAGAGTTTGTGGTGCGCCCGAAACCGCAGCTCAACATTGTTTCAACCCATTTCTGCACCGGCCAAGAGGTTCAAATCAATGCAAACGCTACTGTGGTTGAAGGACAAATCACAGAATTCGAATGGCAATTGGATGGTGCAGCGGCCGGCTCAACCCCAAATCTGAATGGGCTAATTTTCGAGCAAGGCGGACATCACAATGGCCTTGTGGATGTAGCCAGCAATTACGGATGCGCAGCTCAGCAACCTTTCGAATTCATGGTGTATGACACGCCAAACGCCTCATTCAGCATGACTAATGTATGTGAAAAAGATAGCGCACTATTGGTTGATGAAAGCGCTTTCGGAAACGATTCCATTGTCAATTGGTTGTGGTTTGCTGAAGGAAATCAGTGGATCGACGACGACACCTCATACTATGTCTTCAATAACAACGGCGCAGCCACCGTTGCCTTGCATATCACCACAGCTCATGGTTGTTCTGGTGTATCACACCAACAAATCAACGTGCGCCCAATGCCACAAATCGCATTTACCACAGAAGACCACTGCCTGGGTTTGCAAACTGAATTTAGTGCTGATGTTGCGCTTGCCTATGGCGGGATTACATCCACCACTTGGAGCATTGAGGGGTACCCCTTCACATCAGTGGGATTCGATACCGAATACTTGTTTGATTCTGCCGGTGTATTCAACTATACATTCACGGCAGTAAGCAACTATGGATGCAGAAACGTTACCATTGACTCTGTTGAGGTTTATCCGCTTCCCATTGCTAAGATTCTGAATGACAACACTGAGTTCTGCAACAATCAATCTATTGGGGTGCTTTGTGAATCCGCCATTGCGCAGCCCTCAATCGTTGAATCATATGAATGGTTTTTAGACAATGAAGCGGTTAGTAATACTAATCCCGCACATTTCACCTTAAGCGATATCGGAGCTTATAATCTTGATGTGGTTGTGCGCTCTAATCGTGGTTGTATGACCCGAGCTTCTATGAATGAGCCGTTGATTGTTTATCCCTCTCCAACCGCCGGATTCAGCGCCATGGTAGACCAGTCCACAAGCACGCCAACTATTGTTGTTACTCCGCAAACAAGCCCTGATGTTACGCTTACCGGCTACAACTGGGGTGATAATACTGAAGGTTCAGAAATTCCGCAGCACACCTACGCAGAAGATGGCGTGTATGAAATCACACAAGTGGTAACCAATGCATTTGGTTGCACCGCAGAATATGTGCAAAGCATAGAGGCAAGCAACGGTTACCAGTTCTACATTCCAAGCGCATTCTCACCGGACAACAACAACCATAACGAATTGTTTTTGCCCGTAATCACCGGATCGAATATTACGCTTTACACTTTCCGAATTTACAATCGCTGGGGTATTGAAGTGTTCTCAACACAAGCCATTGGTGAGGGTTGGGATGGTACATTCAAAAACCAACCCGTCGAAGATGGGGTTTATGTTTGGTCGGTAGACATGATTGTTCTAGGCAGGCCCGAACCAATCAATACCAAAGGCAGTGTAACCTTGTTGCGATAAAATCAAAGGATGTTGATGCGCTCACCAAACTCATCGCGGTAGTTTCCTCCTACCGGAATCTCTTTGTTGAGATCAGCCAAGATAACATCGCCACCTGAAATGAGAGCAATCTTATCCATGTTTACTATGAATGAGCGATGCACGCGTTGAAACACCGTCTTTGGCAGCTTACGCTCGATATCCTTCATCGTAGCGTGAATGGTGTATTTCACTTCTGAGGTCACAATCTGCATATAATCCTTCAACGCTTCCACGTAGTAGATATCGGCTGTATTCACCTTCACTAGTTTCGATTGGTGCTTAATGAAGAGATAATTCGCATTTGACTTGTAGCTTGTAAGAGATCGAAGAAGCTCGTTTTCGACACGCACCTCACGCTCTTTGCCATGCTTATGGATGGCCATTTCGATGGTGGTGTGTAAATCAATTTCTTTGAATGGCTTGAGAATATATCCGTGCGGTTCAGTGGCCTTAGCCTTGTTGAGTGTCGGCTCATCAGCAAAAGCGGTGAGATACACTACGGGAATATCCATTTCTTGTTTGATGGCTTCGGCGGTGTCAATGCCTGTCATATTTCCCTTGATTTGAATATCCAATAGAGCGATGTCGGGGCGTGTTGCTCTTGCTAGTTCAATAGCCTTTTCGCCATTATCCGCTTGAGCAACTACATTGTAACCCAATTTTTCCAAGCTACGCTCAATGTCTTTGCGAACAATGCTTTCGTCTTCAACCACAAGAATATTTACCGCCATAAGAATTGGTTTAGTTATTTGACCGAGCCAATGTAACGTTAAATTCTACTGTTTGCGTTGGAAGTGAATCAAAAATTCGGTGCCATTCGACTGATTTATGTTCACCGTGGCATCAAGTTGATCTAGCAGGGCATAAACCAATTGGATGCCTAGAGAATTGTTTTTCTCATATGCGAAATCCTTGGGCAGACCGACCCCATCATCCTTGACCGCGATATACACTTCATTGTTTTCTTCGCGCAATACAATGGTTAGAACACCCTTCTTCCTCCCTTTGAACGCGTACTTCAGCGCGTTGCTCACCAGCTCGTTGATGATAAGTCCGCACGGAATCGCTTGATCAAGGTTAAGTCCAACAGATTCCATTTCCTGTCTAAAATCAACAAGTACACCACCGGTGCGGTAGCTCTGTATCAAATTGGAAGCAATCGTCTTGATGTAATCCATGAACTCAAGTCGACTAAAATCTGCCGTGCGATAAATCGTTTCATGAATGAACGACATGCTTTTAATCCGCTGCTGACTTTCTCGCAGAATCTCTAGTGTTTTCGGGTCATCCACATATGATGATTGCAAATTGAGTATGCTCGAAATCACCTGCAAGTTATTCTTCACGCGATGGTGTACTTCCTGAAGAAGCACTTCCTTTTCCTTTAGAGAATCACGAATTTTCCGATCAATCTGTTTACGTTCAGTGTTGTCGTAAACCAAGCACGACAACTCCTCCAATTCACCATGCAGGTATACCGGATTCAAGAAAGATTGCCACCAAACGGTTGCCCCTTCGCAATCCAACAATGGTAATTCGAATTGTTGCGGTCGGCCTTTAAAACCATTGGTAAAAGCCAGCATCTGCCCTTGATAAAAATTATGATCAACGTGATGTTGGATGACCTCCAAAATATTATCACCAAGGTTTACATCTTCACCAAACGTTTGCTTCATGCTCTTGATGAAGTTGGTGTTCATTGCGGTGATTTCATGCTTGGCGTTGATGGTCCACATCATGATATTCTCCGTGCTATTGAAAATCGACTCGATCTTGGCTGTTTGCTCGAGTGTTTGCCGTTGTTGTTTTTCCAGTTTCAATTGAGTGGCGCGATGCTCCTCGATTTCGGCCTTCAACGCTGAGTTGATTTCCTCCACAAAGCGAACCCGAATCTGTTCTTGAATGAGTTGGTTTCTAGCGCTAATATTATTCAGTGTAATCTGAATGGATGGCTTGTTCTCGTATACTGTTAGCGTTGATTTTATTTCAACATCTATCACTTCCTTCGATGTGTTCTGAATACGAATTTCCTTGTCCTCTACTTCTCCGCCATCACGGATTTTTTGGATATCCTCCAAAACAGCGGATTTGAATTCATCATCAATGAAATCAACGAATGGATCCCCAAACACCTCATCCTCATCTCTTACCTCGAGCAATGTACAAGCCGCTTGATTGAGGTATTGGATTTTGCCTTCGGTCAATATGATGACGCCGTTAGGAGAATCTTCCAAGAGTCGTTGGAAACTGACCAAGCTTTGTTGAAGCGCTTGTTCTGCGCGCTTTCGAATACTAATATCATCAAAGACCAATACCAAGGTGCGCTCATTGCGATAAGACAGATAACTCCCGGTAACTTCCAAAAAAATCGGTCTTCCGTTTCTATCTGTGGCACGCACCTCGTTCCTGTTCGTTACAGATATCTCAGCGCTCGCCATGATGCGTTGAATGTCTGTTACAGCAATGAACTCAGCTAACTTTTTATGGATAATTTCACGTGAATCATCATAGCTGAATATTCTACCCAACTGATCATTGGCATCAATAAGTTTCCCTTCCTGAACGAATGCAACACCTTCACTGGTCACGTCAGATAGCGTTTTGAAGCGGCGCTCACTATCTGCTAACTCTTGCTCAATTACTTTTTTATTCGTTGCTATATCAAAAACACGCGCAAAGCCATACGGCTTTCCGTCATGAATAACCCGTTGAATCTGGATTATCCTTCCGTGCTCCTTGTCGTGATACTTCACAAACCCGCTTGTCTCGAGGGTCTCATTCCACGCGGCTAAACGTCCACTGGACGCATCGCGTGAGATAAAAGAGATGAAGGATTTATTGATTAACTCACTTCTATTGTGTCCGAAATATGAGCAGAACTCTGCATTAGCATCGAGTAATCGAAATTCAGTAAGCTCGATAACAGCCAACTTATCTACCGGGTGATTTAGTATGTCGCTCCAATACTCACTCATTACTGCTCCGATTCACTTTTTTCCGGCAATCGTATCTTCTGCCCGTTAATTCTAATAACCTGACCTTCCTTATAATCCAACTGTAACGAAAGTAAACCATTCGGATCGTAATAATCCCAACGTTCGTTCATTTCACCAGCCTCATATTTTCCGGTCATTTGAACTTGACCATTGGCATACCAATACTTATGTCGATCCACAGGAATGCCGGATTGAAAGGTTCCCTCAAAAGATTTTTTTCCGCTGGTGTGATACCAAACCCAAACACCATCGCGCTCACCATCCAAATAAGCGCCTTCTTCACGGTGGTCATTAATTGTCAATTTCCATGGACCATTTTTAGCACCTGATGTATACTCTCCTTCGTTAATGACTACACCTAATGAATCATACTCTATCGCCATTCCGTCTTCCTTGCCATTCCGATATATTTCATCGCGGTGCAAAGCCCCATTGAGATAATACCATTTCCAAGCACCTGTGGGCAAATCATTTTTATACGTTCCAATTTGCTCTGTTTTGCCATCGATAAAAAAATACTGCCAGGGTCCTTCCTTCATACCTGAAACATACTTTCCCTTTGCTCGTGTTGATCCATTGGGGTAGTACAACTTCCAATCTCCAATTCTTCTACCCAAACTATCAATCATACCTTCACCTAGCAGGATATCATTATCGTAGAGCTGTCCTCCGTTTTCCTTACCCAATTCATCGTACAACCGAAAGTTACCTTGGCGCTTTCCCTCTCGATATGTACCCAATTCTTTGATACTTCCATTCGCATGATATTCCTTCCTAATATCCAGGATAGCAGTAGCCGCTTCATCAATTACAAGCACATCGTCTTCGTAACGCTCCAACTTTTCCAGTTCTCCCTTTCGATTATAAAACTTGAATACCCCATTTTTCATTCCTCGAGCCCAGTTGCCATCAAGCTGTATGGAGCCATCTTCGTATAAATCACGCCAAACACCGGTTCTCCTGCCTTGCAAATCATAGCGGTTTATTCGTTCTTCGGTATAAATGAAACCACTCTTGTACGTGATAAGAGTAATGATTCGGCCATCACGTTCATATTCTATTGCCTTCCCTTCCTCTTTGTTGTTGATGAATTGAAATGACTTCTTCAATTGACCGGAATCGTAATACGAGCGAGCCGGTCCATTGCGTAGATTGTTCTGATTGGTATATTCTTCAATTAATCTTCCCTTATCATCGTGAATCTCTTCCAATCCTTGCTTGATGTCCTCCTTGTAATTAATAACTCGCTCCAGCGTTCCATCCTCCCTGAAGAAATTCCACGTGGAGTCCAATTGAAAATTCAACCTACTGCCTTCTGTTTTCAATTTACCTGATGGGTAATACGTTTTCCAATAGCCATCCGGTCTTCCATTTCGCATTGTACCTTCGCTACTGACCACACCACTTTCAAAGCGGTATTGGACCCATTCCGGTTGTGCAACCGCAACAAGCGAAACAACCAACATCCAAAACGTGAACAGTAATTTCATTTTCATCACTCGGCAAAACTATTGCTCACCGCATCTTCAATTCATAATTTTCGTTCTTTCTTTTCATGAGTATATAATTATCTATTTATTTAAATAGTTAGTTATAGATTATAGGAGGTGTTCATTCTGTTAGAAAGTGGGGTATGATATGCTTGACTTCAGACGTTATTCAAGTTTGGGTAGAGTTTTTAAACAGTTTATGCAACGTAGGTGTGACTGATAATTAGTCGTTTAATGTTGTTGTTCACATGGTGGTATAAGTTAGGTAGTGGATAATATGGCTGTTGATGAATGTTGTGAATAGTGGATGAGCTCGTGCATAGCTCGGTGAAATTAAGCAGCAACTTTGTCTTTGATGGTGTTTCCTTTTGTCATATGACATGATGTATGTGCTCAGAACAAATAAAGTTGTTGTGTATTCATCAACGCTAATTCACAAAAAAGTCAGTAGCTATGGTGATAACTATCATTTTAAATTCAAAAACAGACTCTTATGTCTAGCGTGGTATTTTTGACAACGCAAAAACACTGCATATGAATACTATAGATATAGGATCGGATCATGCTGGATTCGAATTGAAGGAAAGACTACTCGCAGTTGTAAGTGAAAATATCACTTGGGTTGATCATGGCGCATACTCCAAAGACAGTGTTGACTACCCGGATTATGCCCATCCTGTAGCACAATCGGTTCTTCAAAATGGGAGGATGGGTGTATTGATTTGCGGTTCTGCAAATGGTGTAGCAATGACTGCAAATAAATATGCAGGAATACGCGCAGCAATATGTTGGACGGAAGAGATAGCACGCTTAGCGCGTCAGCATAACGACGCCAATATTCTTTGTATACCTGCGCGGTTTGTAAGTGAGGAGCAAGCAATTGCAATAACAAAGACTTTTTTTGAAACACCATTTGAAGGTGGACGACATGAAACGCGAGTCAATAAAATAGGATGTGTATGAGGTACATAATTTTGGTTATCTGTGTTTTTCACGTGAATCATTTTTTAACGCAATCAGCTGATACAATGGCTATGCGCTATGCTTCGACAATTAAGGCTGATCACATAGCGAAGCATTTATTTACCCTTGCATCGGATGAATTTGAGGGAAGGGAAACAGGAATGCCTGGGCAGAAGAAGGCAGCACAGTATATTTCTACATACTATGAATCATTGAAGATAAGTCCTGTTGTTAGTGGGAGTTGGTTTCAATCCTATCCACTCAGACGAGAGAGTAATATGGGATCGTTGGCAACGATAGGGTCTGAGCGCAAGAGCTTCTTGGATGATTTCTATTTTTTCGGAATGCCTGCTCAGGATTTGAGCGCAAGTCAAATTGTATTTGTGGGTTATGGAATTCGTGATGAACGACATAACGATTACAAGGGTTTTCGATCTGATTTGATCAGACCTGTGGTGATGTGTTTGAATGGTGAACCCATGGATGCCAAGGGTCGGAGCAGGATCACGGGAAGCAATGAAACTTCGGATTGGAATGATGATGTGTTGCTAAAGGCGCAAGCGGCGGAGAAAATGGGTGCCCAGATCTTGTTGGTTGTGAATACCAATTATAACATGTACATGAAGCGAGTGCGTTATTGGTTGGAACAATCACCCATGAGGTTGGAAAGAGATAAGGAGGTGAAAGAGGACGAACACATACCGATCATATATATTTCACCCGCTATGGCCAATCAAATAATGCAAGCATCCGGTAAAACAGTTGAAGGGATGCAGTCAAGAATCAATAAGGGAAAAAGACAAAAGCCGGTAGTAGTTTCACAAGACTTGTTTTTTCATGTGGAACAGAAAATAGATCGAATCAAAGCGGAGAACGTACTTGCTTTTATTGAAGGTTCAGATCCACAATTGAAAGAAGAGGTTGTTGTTGTTTCAGCACACTATGATCACGTTGGAATCATCAATGGTGAAATTCATAACGGCGCTGATGATGATGCCAGTGGAACTTCTGCAGCAATGGAAATAGCGGAAGCGTTTAATCTGGCTAAGAGAGAAGGACATGGTCCAAAGCGAAGCATCTTAATACTCCATGTAAGCGGAGAAGAAAAGGGTTTGTTGGGCAGTGAATGGTATTCTGATCATCCCGTATTTCCGCTGGAAAACACGGTTTGTGATCTGAATATTGACATGATTGGAAGAATTGATCCGGAGCACACAGATTCGAATTATGTCTATTTGATAGGCTCTGACAAATTGAGTACGGATCTCCATAAAATTTCCGAGAGTTGCAACCAATCTTATAGCAAGTTGAGTCTGGATTACACTTACAATAAACCCGATGATCCAAATCGTTTTTATTACCGAAGTGATCATTACAATTTTGCGAAACACAATATTCCGGTGATTTTTTATTTTAGCGGTGTGCATGAAGATTATCACAAGCCGGGTGATGATGCAAAGAAAATTGGCTACAAAAAAATGGAACGCATAACGCGTTTAGTTTTTCATACAGCCTGGGAAGTAGCGAACACGCCTAACCGCTTGCGTGTCGATGTTGTGAGTGATTTTAAAAATTAAAAAAACAATCAAACATGAAATACATTTTTTCGCTAATCATCATTTTTGCTTCTATTCTTTCTAATCAGATCGTTGCGCAACAAAACCAGCCTTCTTCGTCCAACACCGACATTATTAAAAACGACAAGGGTGGTCACGGCCTTGGTTTAGTATTGAGTTCTGCCAACGGAAAGGGTTTATCTTATCGGTATTGGCCGGGTATCTATGGTTTTCATGTCTCATTCGTTCCGGCTGACATGGGTGATCAGAAGTACTACAATGGTGGTATAACCGGCTATGCGCGCATCAAGCGGTATTCGGTGGGCGATTTATTTCTGCATGCTGGTGTAGAGTACGAGTACCGCTCACGCACCGAGAACAACTACCTATATTCTAGTACCGGCTACTATGACACCTATCGTGTGAATGGGAAGGGCTTGAACATGGGATTCGGTCCCGGCTTCCATGTGGTGCAGAAGGCTTTTAGTTTTGATTTGTTCGCTGGCTATGGAGCTTATATGGTTAATGAATACAGCAATGATGCAAACGCCATTTTGGATGATCGCTTCTTGATGTCGATTTCCGGCGGCGTCGCTATATATCTGAATTTGTAATCACTCGCGAATAAGACTATCCACGAGAGCACTTATTGAAGCGCAGTGTTTGGTGTATTCTTGCCCGGTTCCAGGCCCATAAAATCCGGTATAAATTTTACGAATTTCACCGGATTTATCGATGAATATTGAGGTTGGGAACGAGTTGACCTCACTGAGAAATGAGAGTGTTTGAAGCGCTTCGCTTTTACCGGATTTTCCGCCGTAGTAAAAAGGATATTCCAATCCGAGTTGATTGAATTGCTTGCGCACGCGCATACAAGAAGCCGTTATATCATCACCGCGCTCAAACGCTACGGGTATAATTTCAAGCCCTTGAGTGTGGTAATGGTTGAATAGTGTTTTGAAGAAACGACTTTCGTCGGTACAGTTGGGACACCAAGAGCCCATGATTTGAATGATACTTACGTGGTTTTTCCAGCGTGTTGAATCAAAAGCGACCTGTTCTCCTTGTTCATTGAGGACTTGGAATTCAGGATTTCGGCAAGTGTTGCATTGCGTTATTGAATACGGATCGCGCAATGCCGATAATGTGTCTTTTATTCCAACCCATGTTTCCTGCCAGTGTTTCCCACTTAGGAATACACCATCAAGAATACTATCACCTCTTAATGTCCCATTCAGGTAGAATAAATGTGTGCCGTCAAATGCAGAGAGCCAAAGCTTGTGGCCATTCAACTCTCCCTCGAGATAACGATAATCTCCGGTTTCGGTGAGTACCGTTCCCGTAATCACTTTTCCGCGCTGAACCAATTCAGCTATGCCTCCACTGGAAGCTGCGCTGTCGCCAGGTGAGAGGGTGATCATGAAGCGGAGGTCAACTGGTGTTGCTGATTCCTTGGCGTCTTCATGTCGTTTACCCACGAAAGGGATGTGATAGTCTTTGCGTGAATGATCTGTCCAAACGCCAACCAAGGAATCTCCAATTAGCACACCTTGGATATCACTATCGAATAGAGGCATTTGGATGAAAAAGGAATCTGATCGAAAAACAACTGAATCAAGCTTAATCGTCTCTTCGGCGTTTTGGATTGCCCAAGCGCCCTTAGCATCGATAGCAAGGCGGGCAGGAATAGTGTTTTTGCCTACGGCGAAATTCAAGATGAAATTTCCCCTTAAGTCATTCAATCCGTTGGGATGTTGACAGGATACAGCGGTTAGGCAAGCAATGAAAATAATGATATAGCGCACGGAGGTATGTTTCACAAAATGATACGAATCTAAGTGTGAGGCCTTGTTGAGCACTAACTTGCCGGCACAAATTTTTTCGATTGAAGCACAATAAAGCCAAACCAGGAATTGTCTTTGGAACACCCGAGCAGCAAGGATTTTTTAAGGAGTTGCGTCAGCGGGTAGATGATTATTTCGAATCTACGGGCCAGAGCCAATATGCGAATAGCTCCATGATTATTAAAACTATTGTTTTAATTGGGGGCTACTTGGGATGTATTGTTGTTCAATTTATTTTGTTGCCCTCGCCGGCATTGAGTTTTTTACTTTACGCAATTACAGGCGTTTTTCTTGCCGGAATCGGTATGAGTGTGATGCATGATGCCAATCACGGCGCCTATTCTGCCAATGACAAGGTGAATCGCTGGATGGGATATAGTCTGAATCTTCTGGGTGGTATGGTGATGAATTGGAAAATGCAACACAACGTGCTTCATCATACCTATACCAATATTGCGGGTCTTGATGAAGACATCGATACCAAGCTAGCATTGAAACTATCGCCTCACGGAAAAACCACCAAAGCCCATCGTTTTCAATGGGTTTATGCCTTTTTTCTGTATAGCATTCTTACGTTGTACTGGGGATTGTTGAAAGACCTCGTGCAGTTTATTCATTATAAAAAGGCAGGAATGAACCGCCAGTCCAAGGCGAGTAATTTGATTTGGCTCGTTAAGACCACACTAGTGAAATTGATGTATTTCGGAGTTTTGATTTTTATCCCGATTTATCTTGGAATGCCTATTTGGCAAGCGGTGGTGGGGTTCTTACTTATGCAGGCGGTGAGTGGTTGGATATTGTCTGTTGTGTTTCAGTTGGCGCATGTAGTTCCTGATACATACTTCCCTCAACCGGATGCTGAAGGACGAATACCCTATTCCTGGGCAGAGCACCAATTGAGAACTACCATGAATTTTTCACGAAAAAACAAATGGCTCTCTTGGTATGTAGGCGGCTTGAATTTTCAAATAGAACACCACCTGTTCACTAAGATTTGCCACGTGCACTATCCGGCAATTTCAGAAATAGTGAAGAAAACAGCCGCTGAATATGGCGTGCCCTATCATGAGAAAACAACCTTTGGCCAAGCGTTGCGTGCACATATTGAATTTTTGCGCATGCAAGGCGTGCCCAAACTCGATGAGATAGGCGGTTGAGTTATTCCTCTCCCTTGATGCGGTTGGTTTTAAAAGTGAGGTGTTCGCCTCGGCCTTTTTTGAAAATGTTGCGCCCCGGAAGCTTTCCTTTTCGCAACTCTTTTTGTTGTTCTTCGGGTAGTTGAACCATTTCCTTGCATGTATCAGAACAACAACTGAGCATTTGCTCTTTGCACGACGGGCATTGGATAAATAAAATGTGGCAAGCCAGGTTGGCGCAATTCGTATGATGATCGAAAGGATTTCCACACTGATGACATTGTGCAATTACATCCTCAGAAATCCGCTCAG
>CANHPZ010000001.1 GCA_947462725.1 Flavobacteriales bacterium | reverse complement strand
TGATTCCCTGTCGCTGAACAAATTTAACCTTTTTCCTGTTCAATTTTCTTTACGCTCCATTCATCATAAAAGAGGTCATCTTCTTCATCCAAAGTTTGGAAGAAAGGTTCCTTGAATGATTTGGTGGTGATGCGCTTTTGGAACGACAATAGAAGCGCAGGTAAAATGACCAAATTGGTAATCATCGCTACCAAAAGGGTTACGGCAGTTAGAATTCCTAGTGCACGCGTTCCCTCGAATTCACTGGCGGCAAAACATCCGAAACCAAATAATAGAACTAGCGATGTATATACCATGCTGGCCCCTGTTTCGCGAATGGCCAATAGCGCTGAATCTTTGATTTTCCAATCGTGAAACTTAAGCTCTTGCCGATATTTTGCCAGGTAGTGTATGGTATTGTCGACCGTAATTCCAAGGGCAATGCTGAATACGAGAATAGTGGATGGCTTAAGAGGAATGCCGGCAAATCCCATAATTCCGGCTGTCACAATCTGCGGAATGATATTCGGGATGAATGAAATGAATACCATGCGCGCGCTCCAAAACATGAACGCCATCATAATGGAAATTATCAAGACACCGAAAAGCAGTGAGCTAAACAAATCACTAACGAGATAGTTAGTGCCCTCTAGAAATACTATGGAAGTTCCTGTGAGGGTTACCTTGTATTTGGCCGGATCGAAAATGCTGTCGATTTGCGGTTTGATTTCCGACATGAGTCGATCCATCTCGATGGTGCCGATATCTGCTACCTGAGTAGTAACGCGCGTCATGCGCTTGGCACTGTCGAGGAAAGTTTTTTCTATGCCTTTGTCTGCGCGGTCATCGCCATTGACGTAATCTGCTATGAACGCTTGTTCTTCGCGATTGATGAGAGAGTAGTATTCCGGATCGCCGCCGTAGAAGGCCTGCTTCACATACTTGCTGGCATCTACGATGGAGAGTGACCGAGAGAAAGGATGTATAGTAGTGTCTTTAAGTTGCAATTCGTAGTTGCTGAGTAGTTCTTGCAACTGTTCTATTTTCTGAAGATTTCTTTCTTTGGTGATCTGTCCTTTTTTCTGGCAATCGATGAGAATTTCAAAAGGCATAACACCGTTGAAGTTGGATTCGAACCATTTCAAATCCGTAATCACGCGATCGGTATCGGGTATGTCATCCACGATGTTGCCTGTTGTGTGCATGCGACTGATACCATATAAACCACCCAGGGTAAGAACAATAGTGATGGCGTAAATCCAGCTACGCTTGAAGATAACGGTGCGCACCAGCGAGTCAAGTATTTTCTCGAGCCAAGGAGAGTTGAGGTGCCCCAAGTGACGCTCGGTTGGTGGCGGCAGATAGCTGTAAACTATCGGGAATACCAACAGCGATAAGAAGAACGCCAATAAGCAGTTCAAGCTGGCAATCACGCCGAAATGCTTGAGCAAGTCGCTCGATGTGAAAATGAATGTGGCAAATCCAACAGCAGTAGTTGCATTAATCATGAACGCTGCTGCTCCGGCTTTCTGCACCACACGAGCGAGTGCGCGGGTTTTATTGCCGTAGCGCTGATACTCCTGGTGGTATTTCGTGACGAGATAAATGCAGTTGGGCACAGTGGTCACAATCATCAGCGGCGGAATAAGCCCCATGAGCATAGTGATGGGATAATCAAACAGCGCGATGCTGCCCATGGCGATAACCACAGATACCACAACAACACTCATGACCACAAGTGTCACTTTCACGCTGCGGAAAAACATGAGGAGCAGCGCCATGCAAATAATGGCTGAAAGAATCGTGAAGAATTTGAGCTCAGCTTTTACTTTCACCGACATCACGGAACGGATGTAAGGCATACCCGAAACGTATGTTTTGATTCCCGTGTCTTGCGTGAATCGATCGGACAGCTGCAGCATGCGCTCGATAGCATTGCCTCGATTTTCGGAATTGAAAAGCTGAGCGTTCACAAACACCATCATGAGTCCGGCGTCGGTGTCTTTCTGGTAGAGCAGCCCTTGATAGAACGGAAGTTGGTAAAGAACCGTGCGAATGGAGTCGAGTTCGGATTGAGAAGTTGGTTCATGCTGCACGAGTTGCTTAAACTCAAATCGCATGTTCACGGTGTCCTTCACCAAGTTGTAGCAGTTGCCGGTAGAGAAAATACTGTCTACCATATTGAATGGCCGTCCATCAACTTCAACTTGTGTGGCCTGAAGATCTTTTACCAGTTGGCGCCACTTAAGGAAATTGGGCAGTTCCCAAATGCGTTCATCGCGATAGCCTATGGCCAGCACATTACCATCCTCGCTGAATTGATCAATGAAACTGCGGTATTCGATATACGTGCTATCGTCTTCAGGCAGCACTCCGCCGAATTTGTAGCTCATACGCGCATACTGAGACACCCAGCCCATGGCAATGGTCAATAGGATCAGGAAAACACCGAGCGGTGCCCTATACCTAAGAATGAATGCGCCTATTTTTCCCCACATAGTTTTAGAGCGCAAAGAACGGAAAAGAAGGCACGTATACCAAAAATTGACGTAGGTTTGAAGCGTAATGCTGAAGCAAACCCTACAACAGAAACTACAAGTCAAACTTTCACCGCAGCAAATTCAGTTGATGAAGATGCTGCAGATACCCACCATGGAGCTCGATCAGCGCATCAAGGAGGAGATGGAGGTGAATCCGGCCCTGGAGGAAGGAAGCGATGAAGAGGAGCGTGATGAGGATGAAAAACTAGATGATCAACAGGAGGAAGAGCAGGATACGGAGTCGAAGGATGATGAAATTGACTTGAGTGAATATTTTGATGATGATGAAACCCCGGACTATAAGCTGAGGGTGAACAATCACAGCGCCGATGACGATGATAGGGAAACACCGCTGGGTGCGGGCCGCACGTTCCAAGATATGCTTTTTGCTCAGCTCGGCATGACCGATTTGGATGAGGATGAGCGGATTCTTGCTGAATACCTTATCGGTAATTTGGATGAAAACGGCTACTTGCGCAGGGAGTTGGCTGCCATAGCCAACGACTTGGCGTTTTCAATGAATATCAGCACCAATGTGGCTGAGCTGGAGGCCGTCCTCAAAATCATTCAGGATTTGGATCCCCCCGGTGTAGGAGCTCGCGATTTGAGGGAGTGTCTATTGATTCAAATCAAGCGAAGCGAAGAGCGCACAGCCGAAACGGTATTGGCCGAGCAAATAATAGCCAAGCACTTCGATGAGTTTACAAAGAAGCATTACGAGAAAATTGCTAAGCGCTTCGACCTCGCAGATGATGACTTGAAGCCTGCCATCGACTTGATTCTGCATCTCAATCCGAAACCGGGCAATAGCATGATGGAAACCGTGCGTACCGTGCAGCACGTGACTCCTGATTTCTTACTGATGGTGGAGGACGATGAATTGAAGTTGACACTCAATGGTCGGAATGCTCCTGAGTTACGCATAAGCCGGGAGTATCGCGAAATGATGCAGCACTATGCCAAGTCAAAAGTAAAGGATGCTAAATCGAAGGAAGCCATGCTGTTTGTGAAGCAGAAGATTGATGGAGCTAAGTGGTTTATCGATGCCATCAAGCAGCGCAACGATACATTGCTATACTGCATGCAGGCAATAGTCACCTATCAACGTGAGTTTTTTCTATCAGGCGATGAGACGAAGTTGAAGCCTATGATATTGAAGGACATTGCGGATATCGTACACATGGACATATCCACGATCAGTCGAGTGGCCAATAGCAAATACATTCAGACACCCTATTCCACGTATTTGCTGAAATACTTCTTCAGTGAAAGTATGAGCACCGATGAAGGTGAGGAAGTTTCATCACGTGAGGTGAAGCAGATTCTAAAGGATGCCATAGAAGCGGAGCCTAAGCGTAAACCGCTTACTGACGAGAAGCTCATGAAGATTTTGAATGAAAAGGGTTATAATATTGCGCGCCGCACGGTAGCTAAGTATCGCGAGCAATTAGGCATACCTGTAGCACGATTGAGAAAGGAATGGTAGAGAGCACATCCAATGAGACTGTAATTACAGCGCCACCTGTGGTGCGCACGACCATGTATCGTATTGCGCAGATATTGTCGGTCATTTTTCATCCGCTGTGGATGCCACTCATTATTTATATGTCGGTGCGCACCATTGATCCGTATTACATCGCACCAACGCAAGCAGATTATTTCGTCTTCTTGTTGTTGGCTATTAATATTGTTGCTCCGGCCGTGAGCATGCTCATCATGATTCGATATGGAATGTTAAGTAGTATCGAACTGCGCAATCGCAAGGAAAGGTTTGGTCCTTATTTGTTGGTCATTTTCTATTACATTATTTCTTATGTGATGCTGCGCTGGAAGGGGCCTTACCTGCCGGATACGGTGTTTAGTTTCTTTCTCTCGGTGATTGTTTCCCTCATCATCAGTTTATCCATCAACAGTGTTTGGAAGATTTCTGTGCACATGCTGGCTCAGGGAGGCGTGTTTGGAACGCTGCTGGCGCTCAATGTTGTTCACCCTAATCTGGATACTGTTTATCCTGCTTTGTCTCTGTTGATGGCTGGAGTTACCGGCTATTCTCGCCTGTATTTAGATGCGCATACGCACGGTCAGGTATATGCCGGATTTTGCTTAGGCGCGGTCGTGAATTGGATTGTCATATCCACAACACTCATGATCTAGAATGGTTGATTAGGCTTGTGTCAAGTGACGCTGCCATTTCCAAGCGTCTTTCAAGGCTTCATCAAGGCTACGTTCCGTTTGCCAATGGAGTGCGTTTTTAACTTTGCTCACATCCGCGTAGACTTGCTCCACATCGCCCGAGCGTCTTGGCCCTATTTCAATGTTAACGGCCACATTGTTTACACGCACAAACGTATCTACGACTTCCTTCACGCTGTTGCCTTTTCCTTGTCCGAGGTTGAATGCTTCACACACATTGCTCTGGCCGGATAACCATTCCAATGCTTTTACGTGTGCAGCGGCCAAGTCACAAACGTGGATATAGTCTCGAATACAGGTGCCGTCGTTGGTGCTGTAGTCGTTGCCATGTATGGTGAGTTTTTCTCTGATACCTGCAGCCGTTTGTGTAATGTAGGGCACCAGGTTGTTGGGTATGCCGTACGGCAATTCGCCAATGAGCGCCGAAGGGTGTGCGCCGATGGGATTGAAATAGCGCAGGAGTGTACACTTCAGCTGCGGACGAGCCGCACAGGTGTCAATGATGATTTGCTCTGAGACCTGCTTGCTATATCCATAAGGCGACGTCGCTTGTTGTGGCGGGCAATTTTCATTCACCGGAAGCATGGCGGGTTGGCCGTAAACTGTACAGCTGCTGCTGAACACGAGCTCGTTTACATTGAATTCGTCCATGAGGCGAAGAACCACCAGCAAGGAATCGATGTTGTTGTGATAGTATTTAAGTGGATGGGCGGTTGACTCGCCTACAGCTTTGAATGCCGCGAAATGAATTACAGCATCCGGCTTTTCCAGAGAGAAAACCTCATGCATGGCCTTGTAGTCCGTGCAATCGGTGCGGTAAACAATGGGCATGAATCCCAGGATTTCTTCGAGCCCTTGAAGGATGCGTTCATCCGTATTCGAAAAATTATCTATGATAATAGGAATGAAGTCGTGATTGAGCAATTCAACCACAGTATGACATCCAATATAACCCGCACCTCCAGTAACCAGCACCTTTTTCATGGTGCGCAAGATAAAACGCAGAATTTATTTTGATGTTCTTTCCATTGATTTTATTGGGATTTTAAAAAAATATTTACATCACCTGTAACTTTTCAAGGAGTATGGTTGTACAAGGACCAACCTAACAGAGAAAAAATGGAAATGAATTCTGCAGCCCGTTACGACCTCTCTTACTTGAATCAAGTGTTTCAAGGTAACAGAGAAATGATCAACAATATTATAGTGTTGTTCCTTCAGCAAGTACCCAAGTACGTGAATGAAATGGAAGAATGTGTTAGAAAGAATGAGCCGCTTTCGCTTCATCCGCTAGCCCACAAAGCCAAGAGTTCTGTAGCTATGTTGGGCATCAAGGAAATGGAGGCCGATATTGTTCAGATAGAGCAGGATAGTAAATACTTGCGCAATCTCGATGGTTTGCCAATGTTGGTGAAACGAGTAAAAAATAATTGTCAAATTGTCTATGACCAACTGCTTCTAGCCATGGAGCGACCGGCAGCATAGCACTAAGATATTCAACCGAAATAGGGTGGAGGGCCGCTTGGGTGATCATTGCAAAATGGGATCCCGGCGGTTTTCTTTTTTCTACACAATCGGGTAGCGACATTTCAGCGGTTATCTTCGCAGCAAATCAGTTTCACTATGTTTTTTGATGAGAAAGATGAGATGCAATTGCAGGAGCGCGGCCTGAACGTTAGCGGAGCTTTGCAGCAAATTCATCAGTTTACCAAAGACACTCAGCCGGCACGGCTGGATAGAGCATGCACGGTTGGCGATGGGATATTGGCCTTAAGCGAGGATGATTGTCTGGCATACCAAAGAGTATATGAGAAAGAGCGTGAGCACAAGAAGTTGCTCAAGTTTGTACCGGCATCAGGCGCGGCAAGTCGCATGTTTAAGCATCTCTACAATTTCGATTCTGAAAAAAGCAACGAGCTCACCCAAGAGTTTATTCTCAATTTTCGCCGTTTCCCTTTTTGGTCTATTGTGCGTGATCAAATGTCAGCACAAGGATTGGATCTCGAGCAATTGCAGCAAGCGAACGATTGGCACGCGATTTTTGAATTCATGCTTCAACCGTATGGTTTGAATTATGATGATCAGCTGAAGGGACTCGTGGTCTTCCATCAATACAACGAGCAAATTCGCACGGCGTTCGATGAGCACTTGTATGAGTCAATCGGATACGCAAAGCAAGGTGATGGCCGTTGCAGACTCCATTTTACACTTGCCCCGCAACATATAGATCGCGTATCATCCTACTTCGATAACAAGTTGAAGGAATTGGATTATGATAAATTTGAAATAGCGTACAGTACTCAAGCGATAAGCACTGATACGTTGGCGCTCACCAAAGACGATGAGCCATTTCGCGACGCAGAGGGTCGCTTGGTTTTTCGTCCCAGCGGTCACGGAGCGCTCATCGGAAATTTGCAGCATCTGGATGCCGATGTCATTTTTATCAAGAATATCGACAACGTAACGACACAGAATCAGCTCGATCAAACCATATTCTATAAGCAGGTGCTGGCCGGTGTGCTACTTGAATTGCGCCAAAAAATAAATGTGTTGCTTGAGGGAATTGAAGCCGGCAACCAGTCGGCTCTGAGCGATGCCATGGAGTTAATTAAAACGTGGTTCGAGCCTGATCAGCCATTAGGAATGAGCATGAATCAGCTGCGTCAATATGCCATTCTGCGCCTCGACCGTCCATTGCGTGTGTGCGGAATGGTGCGCAATGCGGGTGAACCCGGTGGTGGACCTTTTTGGGTGAAAATGGAGGGTGGTTATCTGAGCAAGCAAATTGTAGAGAAGAGTCAGGTGGATTTGTCGGATGCCGATCAGGTTAAGATATTGGCCTCAGCCACTCATTTCAATCCGGTTGATTTGGTTTGCTCCATCAAGAATCGTCACGGCGAGAATTATCACCTCGAGGATTTCATTGATTATACAGCAGGATTCGTGAGTGAAAAGTTTGCACAAGGTCAAGTAATCAAAGCGCTTGAATGGCCGGGCTTGTGGAATGGTGCAATGGCCTTGTGGAATACTGTTTTTGTTGAAGTGCCAATATCCACATTCAATCCGGTGAAGACCGTGAACGATTTGCTTCGACCGGGGCATCAAGCCTAGGGCTTCCACGCAGCAACATCAAGACTGCTCTCACACAGAAATGTTTCCCTTTCATCTTTGTTGGATGCAACGAAAATGGTGCGCCCTGCTGAGTGCAACTTGAGCAATTGCTGAAACCATTGCACTGCGCGCTCGTCGAGGTGCGAACATGGCTCATCCAATATGAGAAGCGATGTATTAGCGAGGATGGCCATCCCCAGTTTAACACGCTGCCGCATACCACTAGAAAAATTCTTAAGTGCGCGGTGTTCTTGTTTTTCCAATTCTATGATTTGCATGAAATCAGCAGCACTGAAGTCGTTGCGCAATGATTTAAACCGAAGAAAGAATTCTATGTTTTCGCGCAGTGTAAAATCGTCCCAAAGCTGCACTACAGGTGTGCATAAGGAAACGTGTTCATACACCTTGTCACGCGGGATGGGCTTGTCGTTTATGCTCCAGCGCAATTCCCCCTCACTACTCGAAAGAAATCCGCTGATGATTTGTGTAAGTGTTGACTTGCCTGATCCATTGCCGCCAATAATGGATGTGCAACTGTCTTCGTTCCATTGGCCATCAATAGCGCGAAAAATCCATTCTTTCTGGTATCGCTTGCCAATATGGTGAAGGGCTACATGCATGTTTACAATCCTTGCGGACCACGAATGATACCCTTGTCGCTGTTGCGTATGAAGTCGAGAATGGTTTGCTTGTGCTCGGTGTTGGGGAGTTCGAGTTCTGCAGCATGCATAGCTCGGCTCATGTTACTATTGTGCACATATATCATGCGATACACATCCTCAATGTGTGCGATAACTTCATTGTCGAAACCTCTGCGGCGCAAACCAACTGTATTGACTCCGGCATAGCTAAGCGGCTCGCGCGCGGCCTTCACAAAGGGTGGCACATTTTTGCGCACCAGGCTTCCGCCGGCGATAAAGGAATGTTGACCAACACGCACAAATTGCTGTATTGCCACTACACCTTCGATTATTACCCAATCTTCTATATCGACATGACCTGCGATATTGGCGCTATTCGCTATAACGCAATGATTGCCTACGATAGCATCATGTGCTATGTGCACATAAGCCATGAGCAAACAATCGCTACCCACTGCCGTTTTGAATTTGTCTTTGGTGCCGCGGTTTATGGTGCAGCACTCACGAATAGTGGTGTTGTCGCCAATTTCAGCGGTGGTTTTTTCTCCGTCGAATTTGAGGTCTTGCGGAATAGCGGAAATAACTGCGCCCGGAAAAATCCGGCAATTCTTTCCAATGCGTGCGCCATCCATGATGGTAACGTTTGGGCCAATCCAGGTGCCGTCGCCAATTACTACATCTGCAGCGATACTGGTGAATGGCCCTATTTCAACGTTTTGTCCGATGCGGGCATCGGGGTGTATGTAAGCGAGTGCACTCATGCGATTGTTTCTTGGGTAACTTCTTTGGGCACGCGATCACGAATAACTTGCGCGAGCATAGTTGCTTCACAAGCTTCTTTTCCATTTACATAAGCGACACCGCGCATATTCACCAGGCCACGGCGAATAGGGCTTTCTAATGTCAGCTTGAAAATGATGGTATCGCCGGGAAGAACTTTGAGTTTGAATTTTACACCATCTATTTTCATGAAGTAGGTGCTGTAGTTTTCCGGGTCAGTGACTTGTGATAGTGCGAAAATCCCACCTACCTGCGCCATAGCTTCCACCTGTAAAACTCCTGGCATTACCGGGTTATTTGGAAAGTGGCCTTGGAAGAAAGGCTCATTCATCGTGACATTCTTAATGCCGACAATACTGGTGCTATCCATTTCCAAAATCTTATCGATGAGTAGGAAAGGATAGCGATGCGGCAACATCTTGGTGATGTCGTTGATATCGTAAAGAGGTTTCTTGAAGATGTCGAATTGTGGTGCAGCATCCTTTTGTTTTTTAGCAATGCCCTTCAGGATTTTTGCAAATTCAACATTGCCAAAGTGTCCGGGGCGCGCTGCGAGAATATGTCCTCGGATGAATCGTCCGACGAGGGCCAAGTCACCAATTATATCGAGCAACTTGTGACGGGCAGGTTCGTTTTCGAATTGGAGTTTGATGGTGTTCAACACTCCAATGCTTTCGACTTTTACATCAATGTCTTCGCGGCCGAGTTGCGTGAGAATGTCTTTGATTTCGCTATCGGCATATGCGCGTTCAACCATAACAATCGCATTGTCCAAGCTACCGCCTTTTATGAGCCCATTTTTGGCGAGCAACGCAAGTTCATTCAAAAACACAAACGTGCGGCACGGAGCGATTTGCGATGTGAAGTGACTAAGCTCGTACATGTGTGCATGCTGCGTTCCCAATACAGGCGAATTGTAGTCGACCATTACCGTCAAACGAAATTCTCCGCCATCGGTGGGCACGGCAAGCATTTCCACTTTCTTGTCTTTATCCTCATAGGTGAGGTTTTCGGTAAGCACGAGATATTTTCGTTCTGCTTGCTGTTCTTGGTATCCAACGCTTTCGATGGCATCAACAAACAGCTTGGCACTTCCATCCATAATAGGTACTTCTGGGCCGTCGATTTGAATGAGCGCGTTGTCTATCATACAGCCATAAATCGCGGCTAGGATGTGCTCCGTGGTATAAACGCGGGCGCCTTTGAACTCGAGTGTAGTGCCTCGCTGGGTGCTAACGACCAAGTCGCAATCAGCGGGAATGGTCGGTTGTCCATCCAGATCGATGCGCTGAAAAACATAACCGTGATTTTCGGGTGCGGGCAGAATGTGAACATTGACCACAGCGCCGGTATGTAAGCCAACCCCACTGAGGGTAACAGGCGCTTTTAACGTACGTTGTTTAGATGCTGTCATGCTGCGAAAATAACCACCAAATGAGCCCTTCTGAAACGAATTTTGGCTCTTGTGCTGTACTTTAAGAAATACGGCTACTTTTGGCTCGCAATTAAAATCAAATCACAATGACAACTATTACAAAAATCTTTGCTGCCGGCTGCGCTGCTGCTATGTTGGCTTCATGTTCTATTACACTTCCTGTTAACGCTACTTCTAACCCGGTAGGTTCTAAAGTGGGTAAATCTAGCGGTAACTGTTTCTTGGGTGTTCTTTGCTTCGGCGTTGATGCTTCAATCCAAACTGCTGCTAAAAATGGTGGTATCAGCAAAATCTCTACAGTAGATTACACCAACAAAAATGTACTCGGTTTGATCATCACTCACGAGACTACTGTTACTGGTGAATAATTGAATTGAATTCATTGGAAAAGGAGCAGTTCGCTGCTCCTTTTCTTTTTACCTGCCACTTATGCGTAATCTGATTTTCTTATTTATGGCCTCGGCGCTGTTGCTTGGTTGCAAAACATCGAAGGTGGTGTATGCTAAATACGGTCGAATGAAATTGGCGCCCGGTGAAACGAATCATTATCCGGTGGGTGGCAACGAAGTACTGAAATTTGAAAACTGTTGCGCGATAGAATCTGATGCTGTGTTTTTAAATCGGGTTATCAGCAATACTGAGCAACAGTACCAAGTATTCATCTCCGTAAGCGAGAGTTTACTTCAGAGTGATTTCGGTGTTGCGCAAGCAGCAGACCGGCGCATCGATGTGAAGTCGGTGGCGAGTGCAATCATACATGACGTTAAGGTGAATGCTTATTTGCTGAAGAAGGCGGATTTTTATATCGCACGCTTTACTTACATGGAAACACGCAGCGGCTTGCTGGTGATCTATGATGTGGCGAGCAAGGACCGGGCGTTTTTGGAAGATATTCTCAACCGCAAACAATCATATATCGATGAAAAAATTCGTCTGTAAATATGTTGTCGGGCTCCTGGTCGTCGCGTTGATTGTTGGGTGCAAAGGGGTGAGACCAGCATCCGGCGGCGGCGGCGGTTTGGTTCAGGTGTTTGTTAAGGGCAAAGACTCGTTGCTTTGTCATGCAGGACCCATACGCTACCACAGTCTTCAAAGGGGTGAGCGTTTCGAAATCGATCACACGTATTTGAAAGTGAAAAATCAGCGCAACAATGTGGTCTGCAATTTTTCGGTCTACACTCCCGATCCTTCATTCAGGCCTGAGCAACTGAGTATTCTATTGAAAGAAAAAAGAATTGAAGTATCCTCCATTACCAAGTTTTACGCAGAGGGATTTGGTAAGAAGAAATATCACCACAGATACTCGTTTACAGTTTCTGATATTGATTTTAAACTTTGGATGCTCGACGAATCACCCATCATAGAAGTGGGCGGGAAGAGGTTTGAAGGTAAAAGGCCCTTCAGGAAAGACGCCCATCAGGTATATCGAATGATCCTATTCGATGCGTTCTAAATTCCTATAGTTTTTCCATTACGCGCAGTTTCCCTGCAATCTCTTCGACCTCATGATCGAATGCCGGGCTTACAGAGAACTTTTCTTGTGAAGGATAAAGTGTTACTGCATACGATGCATTGATGCCTTGAGTAACGCAATCAGCAACCGTCTTGCCCTTCATGTCATAAATCTGTATGCGGGTAGTGACTTTTCCTTTAATGATGGAGGTTTTCTTGTCGAAAGTACCAACCTGAATGCCCATCTGATACAATCGATTATCGAATCGAATGACTTCCGCTGCGCGGTTTACATACACGCTATCGCTGTCCGATTGGTACACAGCTTTTGTGCATGGAAATGCGTAACGAGTTGAATCAGTCGCGAATGATGCATGTGCGATGCATGCGAGCAAAGCTGCAATTGCAATGCTTTTCATAGTTCTTTTCTTTAATTCGACAATCCCTTACGAATCAAGTTCAATGCGCCTCCGGCTTTGAACCATTCAATTTGCTGTGCATTGTATGTATGGTTCACAGCGATGGTTTCTTTGCTGCCATCTTCATGCACCAATTCCAAATGCAATGGCTTCTCAGGAGCAAAAGAAGTGAGATCAGAGAAATTGATGATGTCGTTTTCTTGAATCTTGTCGTAGTCGGCGTCGTTGGCAAATGTGAGTGCCAGCATGCCTTGCTTCTTCAAGTTGGTTTCGTGAATACGCGCAAAAGATTTTACCAAAATAGCGCGCACACCGAGGTGGCGTGGCTGCATAGCGGCATGTTCGCGTGATGAACCTTCACCATAGTTCTGGTCTCCTACAACAATAGTTGGAACACCGGCAGCTTTGTATGCGCGCTGCACTTTAGGAACTTCATCATATTCTCCGGTGAGTTGATTCTTCACGTTGTTTTGAGCGCCGTTGAAGAAGTTAGTTGCACCGATAAGTGTATTGTTCGCAATGTTGTCGAGGTGACCACGGAAACGCAACCATTGACCTGCCATCGAAATGTGGTCGGTGGTGCACTTGCCTTTGGCTTTGATAAGAACACGCGCGCCAGTGATGTTCTGTCCATCCCAATCGCTGAAAGGAGCAAGTAATTGCAGACGCTCGCTATCTAGAGCAACGCTAATTTCAACGCCGCTGCCATCTTCTGCCGGAGCTTGGTATCCGGGGTCCTTGGCGTCAAATCCTCGGGTAGGCAATTCATCACCTGTTGGAGGGTCGAGTTTCACCTGCTCGCCTTTTTCGTTCACCAGTGTATCGGTGATCGGGTTGAAGGTGAGGTCGCCGGCAATGGCCAATGCTGTTGTCAGTTCAGGTGAAGCCACGAAAGCCAAGGTATTCGGGTTACCGTCGTTGCGGCTCTGGAAGTTACGGTTGAAGGAGTGAACGATGGTGTTCTTCTCTTTTTTCTCAGCACCCACGCGTGCCCACATACCGATGCATGGTCCGCAAGCGTTGGCATACACGGTAGCTCCCATCTGATTGAAGGTGTCAATGAAACCGTCGCGTTCGATGGTGTAGCGAACAACCTCGCTGCCTGGGGTAATGCTGAATTCGGCTTTAGGCTTCAGATTTTTCGCAATCACTTGCTTAGCAAGAGAAGCCGAGCGAGCGATGTCTTCGTAAGAAGAGTTGGTGCATGATCCAATCAAGCCCACTTCAACTTTCGTTGGCCAGTTATTTTTCGCTGCCTCTTCTTTCATTTTCGAAATAGGAGTAGCCAAATCCGGAGTGAATGGGCCGTTCAAATGCGGCTCTAGCTCACTCAAATTGATTTCAATGACTTGGTCGAAATAGTGCTCTGGGTTGGCATATACTTCATCATCGCCTGTGAGGTGAGCTTTGATAGTGTTGGCCAAATCAGCAACTTCACTGCGACCGGTAGAGCGCAAGTAGCGCTCCATGCTTTCGTCGTATCCAAACGTGGAGGTTGTTGCGCCGATTTCAGCGCCCATGTTGCAGATAGTGCCTTTACCTGTGCATGAAAGCGACTTAGCGCCTTCACCAAAATATTCTACGATGCAGCCTGTACCACCTTTTACAGTGAGAATACCGGCCACTTTCAAAATCACATCTTTTGCGCTGCACCAGCCATTGAGCTTGCCGGTGAGCTTAATACCGATTAGCTTCGGGAACTTGAGCTCCCAAGCCATACCGGCCATCACGTCCATGGCATCGGCACCACCAACTCCAATAGCTACCATACCCAAACCACCGGCGTTAACGGTATGCGAATCAGTACCGATCATCATACCACCGGGAAATGCATAATTTTCAAGTACCACTTGGTGAATGATACCCGCGCCCGGCTTCCAAAAGCCAATGCCATATTTATTCGATATAGAAGAAAGGAAGTTGAAGACTTCGTTGTTTTTCGATAGAGCATCAGTCAAGTCTTGTGTTGAACCGACGCGCGCTTGAATGAGGTGGTCGCAATGCACAGTGCTTGGAACTGCAACTTTTTTACGACCTGCCTGCATGAATTGCAGCAGAGCCATTTGTGCTGTAGCATCTTGCATAGCCACACGATCGGGAGCAAAGTCTACATAGCTTCCACCACGGCCGTATGCCTCAGTTGCATTGCCATCCCACAGGTGGGCATAAAGTATTTTTTCGGTGAGGGTGAGGGGTTTGCCAGTTACGTTGCGTGCAGCTTCAATGCGTTGTGGGAAGCGGCTGTAAACGGCCTTGATCATATCCAAATCGAATACTTTGCTCATCTTATTCTTGTGTTTTTGTGCGTGCGCGAAATTAGTGATTTTACATGCGATTGAAAATACCCCAATGGCATATTCTTTATGCTGAGAAATAGCAGAACAAGGCTGGGCTTGTATCCAATACCTGCCCTGCAGTTCCAATTTTCTATGCCAAAAAAATCTAACTGTTTAAGTAGAAATCAATCAGTCCTCCGGGTGCGGTGATATGAACCACCTTAAGCTCCTCATCCGTGGAGTCGATGAAGTTGCTGTTGAGGGGCAGCAGAATTTCTATCTTGCCATACATAACAACCAATAGCGGATTGTTGCTGAGTTCCTCGATGCGGTCAACTATACCAATGTTGCCATGTTCGCTGTCGATAACAGTAAATCCTTCAATGACACGCAGAGAAGCTTTCTCACTATCGCTTGAGCTCATGTCGCTTTTGTTGATGTAAATCGAGCTTTTTACAAGCGCTTTGGCCTGTGCTTCGTCGTCGATTCCCTCCAGTTTTACCTTGGCTGATGTGTTCGTTTTGTATTCAATTAATGAGATGAAATAAGGAATGATCTGACCATTTACCTCCAGGTAAATGGCTTCCAAGCTTTCATAGTCGTGGATATCATCCGTGTCGAGAGCGGCTGTTAGCTCGCCCTTGAAGCCATGCAGTTTTGAGAAATAACCGATTTTGTGCAGGTCTTTTTTATCTGGAATTAGATTCATCGAGTAAGGAAAAAAAAAGCCACTCCGGGGAGTGGCTTTATGATTATGCGGTTGCCTTATGCTTCTGCAGTGTCGGTAGACTCTTCAGTGGCCGGAGCTTCTTCAGCAGCCGGAGCTTCTTCTGCGGCCGGAGCCTCAGCGTGAACTTCAGCAGCCGCAGCGCTTGCAGCTTCAGCAGCGGCAGTCATGGCTTTCAGACGAGCCTCGTTCACTTCGCGCTCATGCTTGAGAGCTTTGGTGGCTGAGTCACTCTTGTCTTTGGCCAAACGGTCTTTTTTCGCTTGAATTTTGTTGCCTTTCTCATTCATCCAGGCCTCGAAGCGCTTGTCTGCTTCATCCTGAGTGAGGGCACCTTTGGTAACACCTTTTTGAAGGTGTTGACGGAACATAACGCCGTTATAGCTCAGCATAGCGCGAACTGTATCGGTTGGTTGAGCACCATTGTTGAGCCACTGGATTGCCTTGGTGTTATCCAATTGAATGGTGGCTGGGTTGGTGTTTGGGTTGTAGCTACCGATGCGCTCGATAAACTTACCATCACGTGGTGAACGTGAGTCAGCTGCTACAATGTGGTAGAAAGGGCTTCCTTTCTTACCGTGACGTTGAAGTCGGAGTTTTACTGCCATGTTGTTTTGTTTGTAGGGTACGAAACCCAGTTAACAATGATTGAATTTTAGGGGGGCAAATGTAGGTCGCAATCAACAAGAAAACAGCAGGCTTTGGAAAAAAAATCAAAGGCCTCGGCAATTTTGCCCAAATTCGCCCTTTATTGCTGCTTGGCTTAGGCATTCAAACCATGAATTTTTTGCGAAATATAGGTTCGACCACAATCCGACTGTCCATTCATGCTTCACTCTTGTGTGTTGGTTTGATGTGGTGTGCAGTCTTCAAAGCTCAATATAGCGATAATCCCTTGAGGGGCAAGCGTTGGTATAGCGTGGGTGCCGGCATGAATTCATCCGACTACTGGTCGTGGCAGGCTATGTTGTCCTATTCTAAACGCGGCGAAACTTCATTGGTTCAGGCGAGAGTTGCCTTCACCCAAGAATTATGGATAGCTTCAAATGACTCGTGCACTGAGAAGCATAATAAACTGGCTGAAATTGGCGTCCTCTGGGGTGATGGCTGGGGCGGTAAGCATTGGTACGCCACAGGTAGCGTTGGTTTTGGTTTTAATGTGCGCATGTACTGTCGTCCCGCTGATTATGATTACGAATACATCACGGGGTTAACCCTTGGAGTGCCCATCCAGATAGAAGCCGGTGTATTGCTCGGAAAGAAGAGCGGCTTAAGCCTTATTGGTGTGGGCAATTGGAATTTCCGCGAGCCTTATCTGGGCGCACAACTGGCCTTTTATCGCATGCTTACCCAATGAGTGCACCATTCTTCTTCGATGAGCGTACAGCTCTAAATGCTTTGCTGGAACTTGATTCTACAGAAGCCACGCACATCACGAAAGCCTTGCGCATGCGAAGCGGTGATGCCATTCTACTCACCAATGGTTGCGGTGAATTGTTCAAGGCCGAATTGACAATTGATAAACACCATGTGAAAGCTCAAGTCGTCGAGGTCTTGCTTATACAAGATTCGGCAGTGGCTGTGCATTTGGGAATAGCGCCCACCAAGAATGCCGACCGCATAGAATGGCTGGTGGAGAAGGCTGTGGAGATTGGAATTGGATCAATCACATTGCTCGCCTGCGAACATTCGGAACGTTCCAAGATGAGCGTTGATCGGTTGAGGCGAGTGGCCATCGCCGCATTGAAGCAATCGCAACGGACCGTTTTACCTGCAATCCATGACGTTCGTAATTTTCGGCAATGGGTGGAGGAGTGTAATGCAGATCAGCGATTCATTGCCCATTGCCATTCGGGCGAAGAGCGCATGCTGCTTCGTGATGCATTGAACGCCGGATTGAGCACGGCTCTAGCCATTGGTCCCGAAGGCGATTTTTCACAGGCAGAAGTGGCTTTTGCACAAACGGCGCAATTCAAGTCGGTGAGTCTGGGCGATGCACGACTTCGCACTGAAACTGCCGCTCTCGCAGGCATTCATACGTTTTGTCTTATCAATCAATGATGCGCATGAAATTTCTATTTCGGGTATTCCTAGTTACTGTGGCACTCGCCTTCGCAGGGCAGGAGTTGCCGGCTCAGATCAACGTGATTCCCATGCCTGAAAATTACAGTCCGGGATCATCCGCATTCGAGTTGAATGATGCGACAATTGTTGCTGCCAATCCATATGCTATGGCCGAGGCGAAATTCTTAGCCGATTGGCTGAGCCAGGCCACCGGACGTAGCTTTTCTATTGTGAATATGGATAGTATGCCGCAATCCAATGTCATCGTGTTGAGTTGCACCAAGAGAAAAATTGACCTTACTCCTGAACGCCTCAAAGTGATGCCTGACTCGATGGCCAGACGCGTGCTCCAAGCCGATAAGAGTGCGTACCGCATGAATGTGAGTGCACGTGGAATCTTCGTGAATGCCGAGTACGACGAGGGTGTTTTTTACGCCGTGCAAACCTTGCGACAATTGCTCCCCGCACAAGCTGAAGAGAAAAAACTCACATTGCCTCTAAGCATCAAAGGGGCATTGATTAGTGATAAAGCTCGTTTCGAACACCGAGGATTGCTGCTCGATTGCTGCAGGCATTTCATGAGTGTTGATTTTATCAAGAATTATATCGACGCGTTGGCGTATTACAAGATGAACGTGCTGCATTGGCACCTCACCGAAGATCAGGGTTGGCGCATACAAATCGACCGCTACCCATTGCTAACGGAGATTGGCGCGTGGCGCATCGAAAAGGATGGGACTCGCTATGGTGGTTTTTACACGAAGGAGGAGATTCGTGATATTGTCGCCTATGCACAGAAGCGGCATGTCGTGATTATCCCTGAGATTGAGTTACCGGGCCATTCAAGCGCTGCCATTGCTGCGTATCCTGAATTGGGATGCACTCACGCCAAGATTGAGGTAGAAAATGAGTGGGGTGTTTTCAAGGATATCTATTGTGCGGGCGACGATGGGACATTCGATTTTTTGGAAAATGTGCTAGCTGAAGTGTGCGAACTTTTTCCTTCTCCCTTTATCCACATTGGAGGCGACGAAGTTCCGAAGTATCGTTGGGAGAACTGCGACCGTTGTCAAAAGCGCATCAAAGATGAAGGACTGAAGAATGAGGCAGAATTGCAGACTTACTTTATCGAGCGCATTGCTAAGTTTTTGGAGAGCAAGCAAAAGCGCATCATCGGTTGGGATGAAATTCTTGAGGGTGGAATTCCCGCCGATGCCATGGTGCAGAGCTGGCGCGGAATGGAAGGTGGTGAGCACGCCGCCCAAGAATCTCATGCAGTGGTGATGTCGCCCACGAGCCATTGTTATTTTGATTATGGATTGGCAGCAACCGATTTGCGTGAAGTTTACTCGTTCGATCCAATACCCGAATCACTCACGCCGTCGCAGAAGCAATTCATCAAGGGTGGAGAGTGTAATATGTGGACCGAACACGCGCCTCAAGAGCTGGTGGATGGTAAAGTATTTCCTCGACTCCTGGCGCTAGCTGAAGTGCTTTGGACATATCCGGATCAGCGCAATTATGACGCATTTTACTTACGTGTGGAAAAGCATTATCCAATCTTAAAGGCGATGGGCATAACAGCAGGATTTCCCACGGTGCCCATGGATTTAACTGTAAGGCCCGGTGAATACTCTGCCATGGTGGTCGAGATAAACAAGAATATCAGCAATGCAGTGGTTAGCGTAAAAGAGAATGACAAGGGCGATTTTGAACCCTATGTAGATCCAATCGCTATAACAGAACCAACCACTTTGGAGTGGCAAGTTGAAATGGATGGAAGATCGTATCCGGAAGTATTGAAGTGGTCATACGATCCGCATTTGGGATGGAATAAAAACATCAAACTCGCCTATATCCCATCTCCATATTACACGGGAGGTGGCGAGCATGCTATGAATGATGGTCGTTTAGGTACCCCGAATTTCCGCGATGGCATTTGGCAGGCTGCACAAGGTGTTGACATGTCGGCAGTGATTGATTTGGGAAATGCTCAAAGGGTAGAGTCACTTTCTTCCAATTGGTTTCATTACGGTAATGCGTGGATTTTCCTGCCGTTGCAGGTGGATTATGCAATCAGCGATGATGGAGAGAATTGGCAAAGTGTGGGCATCGCAACATCGGATGTGAATGAGAAAACACCGGGCGAATTTCCAGTTCCCTTTGAATTGAAATTGCCTAAGCCTGTTTCAGCGCGCTTCGTGCGCATGATAGCTAAAAACCATGGTGTATGCCCCACTTGGCACGACGCTCCCGGCGAACCATCTTGGTTGTTTTGCGATGAGTTTGTGATTCATTGAAAGGCAAGCGCCTTTCAATTACAGGTGCATAAATTCCTTCTTGGCTAGCAGCTGCTCATTCGATTCACGATGCGCCGGGTCATCAACACAGCAGTCAACCGGACACACGGCGGCGCATTGCGGTTCGTCATGAAAGCCAACGCATTCGGTACATTTATCAGAAACAATATAATAGACATCCATGCTCACCGGATTTTGGTTGGCGTCGGCGTCAATCTCTCCCGACTGCCCTAGCGGAGTGAAGATGCCGCGCAATCCGGTTCCTTCAGCATACTTCCATTCAGCGCCTCCTTCATAGATAGCGTTGTTGGGACATTCGGGTTCACATGCACCACAGTTGATGCATTCGTCGGTAATGATGATAGCCATAGTCTATACTTTCTAATTTTGCGGCACAAAAATAACACTCAACCATCGTATGCAGCAGCCTTCCGAATTTCAAATCAATGCCCTTGTTCAATGGGGCAAAGTCATGGAGGCGATCGCGGCGTCCAAAGAATGGCCAGGTTATGAGTGTGGCATTTCAGCGGATGAGTTCAATTCTATTCAGCAATTGATAGAATCTCACGTGCATTACAATGGATGGTTCAGCGAAAACAACATTCGCAAGGCATTGTTCGCATGGAGCAAGCAATTACAGGCGGTTGAACTGTACAAGTGGTTAGAGAGCTATTCTTTTCCGGTAAATCATGAACCTCGCAAAGTTGGGATTATCTGCGCAGGTAACTTGCCGATGGTTGGTCTTCATGATGTGCTGTGCGTGTTGCTTACAGGTCATGTAGCGTATATCAAATTGTCAACCGACGATAATCGACTGATGCCTGCGTTCTTGCAAATACTGATAGGTTTTGATTCGACCTTCACGAATCGCATTGTGTATGCAGAGGGTCGCATGAATGATATGGAGGCTGTCATTGCTACAGGCAGCAACAATACAGGGCGCTACTTCGAACAGTATTTTGGTCACCTGCCTCACATCATTCGCAAGAGCCGCACCAGTGTGGCCATCCTTACCGGTGATGAAACGGATGAAGAGTTGCATGACTTGGGCAACGATGTTTTTGATTATTTCGGATTGGGTTGCCGCAGCGTGTCGAAGTTGTATGTGCCTGACCAATTCGACATCGATCGTTTTTTCAAGGCTATGTTTAGGTACCATGACATCATTAATCATAACAAATACGCCAATAACTACGATTACAACAAGGCGGTTTGGCTGCTGAATAATGAGCAATTGCTTGACAACGGATTTTTGCTGCTGAAGCAGGAGAAATCACTTGCATCGCCTACAGGAAGTCTTTATTACGAATTCTATCGCAATGAATCTGCCCTGCGCCAGGAATTGGCTGCGCGCAGCGAAGAGATTCAGTGTGTGGTTGGTCGCAACGACATTCCGTTTGGCCAAGCCCAGCAACCCGCTTTGTGGGATTATGCCGATGGTGTTGATACCATTCGGTTTTTGTTAGGGTTAAACGGATAGAAGCGGTATTGTCTTAGTCGAGATTTTCATGCCTTGCGCATAACGTGTTTCGAATACATTTGTACTCCTCAGAAATAATTGGGTTGCCTATATGACACAGCGTCTTTTTCTTCTTGCACTTGTTTTGTTGGTTCTCGCTGGTTGCGAAACCGAGGTTGATTTGAATGCACCATATAAAAACACAACGGTAATTTTTGGTTTGCTGGATCCTGATTTCAATGGTGATAATCAGATTACCGTTCAGGACACGCAATGGATTAAAATCAATAAGACCTTCTTGGGTGAGGGCGATAACAATGCCTACGCAGCGGTGCGTGATAGCTCGGAATATCAGGATGATGATTTCGTAAAAAAAATTGTTCAGCGCATCAATGATGGTGATGTAGTAGAGGAATATGAGTTGCATTCAACCACGATCAGCAACCGCCAGATGAATGGTATTTTCTACGGTCCGGAGCAAACGATGTATTATTTCGTTCCTTCAGCTCCCGGCTTGGATCAGAATTCTTCTTATCGCATCGTTTTGGAATTCGCTGATGGTCGCGAAGTAAATGCCTCAACAGAAGTTGTGAGTTACGGAAGTTTCTCTTGGCTTACACCTCAGCAGAACGCAACATTCATTTTGGCATCGGTTTCTACGAATGGTGGATTTAACTATACATCAGAAGTAGCGGTACGTTGGAATGCAGCGACCAATGCCAATGTGTATGATGCTCGCTTGCGCTTTCATTATACCGAAATGGTATACGCCGACGATAATTGGTCGGGAACACCTTTGAGTGTAACTCCTAAATTTTTGGATTACTATCTCGGAAGTATCAACGAAGAGGAGATCACAGCCGGCCAGTTGCTAAAGATTACCTTCAGCGGTGAAGGCTTCTTTGCCTTCCTAAAAAACAATCTCACAGCTGACCAACGCATTCGTCGTATCATTGGTACATACGACTCACAACAGCAGCGCACCGAGTGTTTTGATGTGATGCTAACGCTGGGCAACGATGATTTGAAATCCTATATTGAGGTGAATACGCCATCTACAGGAGTAGCCCAGGAGCGTCCAATCTATACCAATGTAACCAATGGCATCGGGTTATTCGCTTCACGCGGTACACGCAACTTAGTGAGCTTGCCGCTCATTGCGTTCGATAATAATAATCAGCCAAACTCGGGTAACCTGCGTGCCTTAGTGCAAAGCAGTTATACTTCAGAATTGAATTTCTGCGATCCGAGCGGTTCATCGGATTTTCCTTGCGGTAATTGATTATTGCTTTATAAAGCGAGCAGAACGTAAGGTTCCGTTTTCAACGGCTTGGAACATGTAGACTCCGCTTGCAAGATGGGATACATCCAGTTGGCCGTTACTGATACTTCCTTTCCAAACAGAGTTTCCTTGCGCATCAAAGACCGATGCGTTCGTGATTCCATTCAATCCGATAATGTGCAGTGTGTTGCTCGATGGGTTAGGGTAAAGTTGAATAACAGGCCCTGCTAGCTCTGCAACGGCCATATCTTGATAGATGTCGGCTGTCTGAATTTGCAACTGCGCTCCGCCAAAACCACCACCGCTAGAAATGACTTCTAGGATAGGAACTTTATTCGCTGTACTAATCCACTGGTAGATGGTATTGTCTTTTGGTATTTGAAGGCCGAATGGGAAGCCATTGAAATTGACGGCCACTGAATCAAAACCGGTAACCGTTGACCTTACACGCAGCACATCGAAGCTTTGATCATAGATGTTGATAGTGCCCCATCCGTCCACAACATAATTGCGGTATTGGTCGGTGCCGTAATAAGCCACAGTAGGTACGTCCAAGCTCAGCATTGAGTGAGAGTTTCCCGATGCTGGATAGGTAAGGGGCAGGTCATAAATGATATCACGATCTTGGTATTGCGCTGCTAAGGGAACTCCGCTTACTGTGGCAACAAGGCCTGTAGCGGCGTAAACACCACCGCTGTTCTTGTAGATTTGATATGCATCTTCAATAGTAATCAGCGGGTTGTTGACGAGTGAAGTTCCGAGTCCAAAGTTGGAATCATATTCAGGGTAAAAGGGATTGTTGAAGATCAGTTGATCGACCAATGAAAGTGAACTGAGATTTTCATACGATGTTCCAGCGTTCAATGCTCCTGGTTGTAGCACATCGAATCCGAAGTTCCAAGTGTGATTCGCTCCCGTTTGTTCTAAATCAACAGTGGTCAAAAATGTTGCTGCTCGTGCGTAGAGTAAATCGCCCCCTGTGGGCAGGTGACTGCTGTTGATGGTGATTTGAGCCTGCGCGTAAGATGCGGTGGCTAGAAAAATGAGAGTATAAATTTTTTTCATAGAATGTGATAGCAAACGGTTGAAGTAATCAATCAATTCGAATTGTGTATGCAAGGTAATACAAGTTTCAGCGGCGGAGCATTTTGCTTTTCTGTTATCAGGAAGTTCGACAAATAAGTATGCGCAAGGAGGTTGAAAAGTTGTCAGCAAAAGTCTTCGAGTTGCTCACAAAACACGGTGTAGGTTGATTCTATATTAGCAGCGCGTTAACTAGCGCATCTAAATTAACCGGCCAATCTCTTCTTCCCATGTTTCTTGACAAATACGACTACGTCATTCTTGATATTATCCAGACTTATAAAAAGAACAATAAGAACGAGCTTATTAAATTGAGTCAGTTGGAGACCGCATTCTGGAGTCGCATAGAACATGATGATGCGCAATCAACGAGAAGTGCTCAATTGGGAGAGCGCATTGCAAACTTGTATTTGGAGGGTTATATCATGAACAAGAGCAACATAGGCTATCGTTTGACTAAGAAAGGCAAAGAAGAGCTGTCGTTCCAGGAAATTGAAGTTGGCTTATAGAAGGCTTATTCCTGTTACCAGTTATTTTCTAATTCACGCTTGAGACCTGCCATTTTGATGGCAGTAATAGCAGCTTCTACTCCTTTGTTGCCTTTGCTACCTCCGCTTCGAGAGATGGATTGTTCTACCGTATCATCGGTAAGTACACCGAAAATTACAGGCTTTCCTAATTTGAGTGAAAGGGTTTGAACCCCGTGCGCGCATGCTTGGCTCACAAAATCGAAATGCGCCGTTTCGCCTCGTATAATGCATCCGAGGCAAATGACTGCGTCGAGTGATTTGTTTTCAAACAGCAATTGAGCGCCTAGCGGCAATTCGAAACTTCCGGGTACATGAGCGATAAGGATGTTCTGCTGACCCACGCCACAATCGATAAGAGCATCAACACAGCCCTTGCGCAGATTTTCGGTAATGTTTTCGTTCCACTCAGAAACAACAATCCCGATGCGCATAGACCTGGCATCGGGAAGGTGTTCTTTTTGGTATGCTGATAAATCTGTTGTGGCCATGCCTTACTCCTTAGCCTTGAGGTAGGAGAGAAGCTTTTCTGATTCACCGTATTCCGGAGAACGCTTTTCGTAGTTATCAATCACATACTGAAGCAACGCGATTGCCTTATCGTTGTTGCCCAATTCCATGTAGACTTTACTTGCTTTGAGATTGTATAGCGGACCTGTGAAGTCGCGGCTTGCGCTATTGTTAGCTTGCTTTGCAGCTTTTTCCAACCAAGATGCACCTTCTTCAAGGTTGTTCATCATTACGTACATATCACCGATGCAACCGGTAACTTCAACGCTCACGGCTTCGTCATCGAATCCAACTTGTTTGAAATGATCCAATGCAGTTGCGTAATCTTTGGCAATATCTCGGTAGTATACTCCGCACCAGAAATGAGCGCGGTCTGCAACTTTAGTTCCGCTGTAGTTGGCAGCAATTGCCTCGTATCCTTCGAAGTTGGCATCTCCTTGAACTGCTAAGCGAATGGAATCCATTTCAACCAAAAGGTCAGCGCGTATAGCAGCGTTTGAAGCTTCTACTTCGCGTGGTTTTTTGTACAGGAATTGAAAAGCGAAAAAGCCACCAAGCACAAGCACTACAGCTGTCATAGCAATAGTAATTGACTTACGGTTTTTTTCGAAGAACATTTCGGTTTTCGATGCTACCTGTTGGATGTCAAGGATTGATTCCTCTTTTTTGATTTCTTCTTTTGACATATTTTTCAAAGTTGTGCGGGCGCAAAAATAAACGATTTCCGTTTATGTGGAACATTTGTGTGCAGATAGCAGTGCGAACTGCCTACTTTTGGCCAAAGTCGGTCACGTCAAACAGTCAGAACCGGTCCAGATCTCATGACGCTCATTCGTTTTGTCTCCATTTGTTTTTTGCTCTTAGCTTCCAATGTATTTGGGCAACAGAAGTATCAAAGTCTCATGTGGCAAGTGAGCGGCAACGGTCTGAAGTCTCCATCCTATCTCTACGGAACGATGCACATCAGCGGAAGGCTTGCGTTTCAACTGGGCGATCCATTTTATGACGCGTTGGAGTCGGTGGATGTAGTTGCGCTAGAACTCGAGCCTGACGCCTGGTTGGAGGCCATATTTCAAGATCCAACCGCGCAATACTGGGGGATGTATGGTCACTCGGATGAGGATTATTATTATGATGAGGAAGCTAGCGATTCACCACTGCCTGCATTGAGAGGGTTTTTTAGTTTGAATACGAATCTGGATCAGCGTCTGAAAGATGCTCTTTTGTATGACCCTGCTTTGCTGAATTATCTGCTATTTCGCCTGGGAGATGATAGTCAGTCGCTTGATTATGCCGAGGATACTTGGTTGGATATGCATATTTATCAGACCGGGAAAAAGTTGGGTAAGCAAACTATTGGCCTTGAAACATATGAGCAATCCGATGAATTTATGCGGAAGGCTGGCCTTGAGGAGGCAATGCAAGAGGATACTCGAGAATGGGACGAAGGTGATATAGCGGAATTGGATTTGCTCCAAATGCAACTGGAGCCGGCGTATCGCAATCAAGACCTTGATTTGATTGATTCGCTCACTCGGATCACATCTAGCGCGGCTTTTCGCAAGTACATTCTTGAAGAGCGAAACAAGGTATTTATTCACTCCATGGATAGCGTCTTACGCGGGGGTAAGTCACTTTTTGCTGCGATGGGTTGTGCGCACTTGCCCGGCGAGAATGGCGTAATCGAAATTTTACGCTCAATGGGGTACCGGGTAGATCCGGTTCAGAAGGGAATGCGAAATGCGAAGCGTCGCAAAGAGTTTGATGAGCGCACGTTCAATCGTGAGTTCACCACACATACCACAGCTGATGGTCAGCTGAAGTTTCAAACACCAACCAAAGTTTATCAGCTTGATGCGATGTCATCGGCCACATCATGGATTGCGCTTGATATAGCCAATGGCGCAAGCTACACGGTAATGCGATTGAAGTCTTACGCCAGCGTAAGTGGTTTCAGCAACGATGATGTGCTCGGTCTGATTGAGGGAATGCTCTATGAGACTATTGCCGGTGAAATAGTTTCTAACGAAAAAATTCATGTAGGCAAATACCCCGGTATAGACGCAACCAGCCGCACTCGGCGCGGCGATTACCAGAGGTATCGAATCGTGGTGCTGCCGGAAGAGGTTCTTGTAATGAAGTTGTCTGCGCCGGGAAGTAAAGTTAGACAGGGTTTCGGCTCTCCTTTTTTTGAGAAGCTTGAGGTGGCCACTGTTGAAAGTGAAGCGCAAACATGGCAAGCCCCTGATGGTTCTTGCAGCGCGATAATGCCAGGGCATCGTGTCTTTTATCGACATGAGATCGAGCGTTTGCGTGATGCCGATTTGGAGGTTGTTTCGGGAGGGGTAGACGAGAATTACTATTACCTGTTGCAGCGACACATCATTGATGATCCCGGTTTTCTTGATGAGGATCGGTATGAACTGGAACGTCTATTGCGCGCCTATTGTGATGATCGACAACTGCATATTGAATCGACCGCGTTCACATCAGTCCAAGGTTTACCGGTTTTGGATGCCAAGCTTTCCGATGGCAAAAACCCTGTGCAAGTTCGATTTATCATACAAGGTTTGAATTATTACGCCGCAGCAACCAATGATGTTGATTCACTGCGTTCGGCAGAGTTCTTTGCGTCTTTGCATTGTGAAATGCCTAGCCATTCATCTTTCAGCACGTATCGCAACGAGGAGTTGTTTTTTTCAGTTGATCTGCCCTACGTGCCACAAGCTTCCGCCCTCTCCACCGAGATGCTCTTCTTTAACCCGGAACCGGTAGCTGATCCGAACACACCTTTTGGTACCAATGCCGCGTATGTATTAAATCCACCTGGAGAGGCAGCTCAAGTTGTGGTCGACTTTCAGCGTTATCATGAGTTTTCCGACGGAGAGGATACCTCTTCTTTTGTTCGCGAAAAACGAGAAATGGTTCTGGGAGTTGATATGCAAATGCTGCAATCGAATGAGCAATGGATTTCAGATGGTGCTGTGCTGAATTACACGGTTGGCGATACTTCTTGCACCCGTCGCTACATGCATCGCATGCTTTTGCACAACAAGTCGATGTACCACCTAACGGCAACTTATGACTCTGTTTTGGGGCCGGGCGATTTCGTGCAGCGTGTGTTTGATTCCTTTCAATCAACCGATACGATTTTTCCATATCCCCATTTCGATTGTCGTGATGGCGCCTATTTGGATGCATTACTCAGCAGCGATTCTGTGATGCGCAGAAAAGCGGTGGAGATTACATCGGAGATGGATTTTTCAGCTTCCTCGGGAGGTCGAATTCGCGATGCGCTTGCTCATCTCAACGATTATGACGTTTATGAAGAGCAACTAATTCGCAATAAGCTGATTTATGGCTTGGCCAGCGATACGAGTGCCGCAAATGTTGAATTTATTACGAAGGAGTTTAATTCGTTTGCGGATAGTGCCCAGTATCAGCTCGATTTACTGACCGTTTTGCTTCAGATAAAAACAAAATCGGCCTGGCAGGCATATGGCAATTTGGTGGTCGAAGAACCGCCGATAGTATTTGATGAAATGGGTGGAAGCGGTTGCGAGCTGTTGTTTGATTCTGTGCGATTAGCAACACCACTAATTCCTAAGTTGATGCAGCTGTTGGCAATCGATGAATATGAAGAGAGCATCTATCATCTTATGGCGGCAGCTGCCGATAGTGGTTGGCTTAAGCCGCCAGTATATCGTTTATATGTGCCGCAGTTGCTTGTTGAGGCTCGCAATGAACTGAAGCGCCTCAACGCAAGCTTGGAGGGAGGGTATGCGTTCAATAGCGATGTGCTCATGGATTATTGCGCCCTTCTGCAACCTCTGCGCAAAGAGAAAGACGTAGAAGCGTTTTTCAAAAAAGTGTACTCGTCGAAAAAGCAAGGTCTGGTGCTCGATATGATAGCGTTCGATTTTGCACACAATATGACGGTTTCCGATTCTGTCTTGGCAAAAGTTGCTCGCAACAGAGAGTATGTTCATGAGTTGTATCGTCTGCTGCACAAGGAAAAACAAGTTGAGCGTATGCCAGCGCCTTATCGCACACGCGAAGAAATGATTGACGTTTATTTGAAAATGACAGATGATGAGGAGTCAAATCTTGTAGATTCGATATCCGTTGTTTCGAGTTTCGCTAAAAGTATTCGCGGCGTGCCAATTCAGGTGTATTACTGTAAGACTCATATGAAGAAGTCGAACCAGTGGCTTGGCAAGGTGCTGGCGTTTGATGCCCGCGATCAATCTGATATTTGGCCAATGTTCTTAGAGTCTGATCGCAACATCGTACTCGACACCAATGAAAATGCGATGGAGGAATTCGAAAAGGAATTTCTATACATGGAGGAGCAAAATCGGGAGTATGTGAATTTTGGCTCGGGAGGTTCAGATTTTAATGTGCAATGGTATTGATTGGTCATGGAAGATTTGCGCTTAGAGCGTCTTACGCTATACAACTTCAAGAACTACGAGGAGCTTTCTTTAGATACGAGAGCTCAAGTAATTTGCTTTTTGGGGGTGAACGGTTCGGGCAAAACAAATTTGCTCGATGCTATTCATTATCTCAGTAATTGCAAGAGTTATTTTAATCCCATTGATTCGCAAAACATTGCTTTCGATCAGCAGCAGTTTGCCATTACCGGTGATTTTCTCCGAAAGGGAATTCAAGAGCATATTGTATGCGCATTGAAACGCAATCAACGCAAAGTATTTAAGCGCAATCAGAAGGAGTATGATCGCCTTCTCGAGCATATAGGATTACTGCCATGCATCATGGTTACCCCATACGACATAGAACTCATCTGGGAAGGTAGTGAAGTGCGCAGGAAGTTTATGGATAGCACCTTGTCTCAATTTTCGCGAAAGTATTTGGATGAATTAGTGGCCTATAATCATGCCCTATTGCAGCGCAATACGGTGTTGAAGACGTATGCCAAGCAAGCGCATTTTCCTGACGAGTTTATTGAGTTATGGGATATGCAATTGATCGAGCGCGGTACATTTATTTATGAGGAACGCAAGCGGTTCATGCATGATTTTTCTTCGGTATTTAATCGTGTATATGCGGAGGTTTGCGGAGGTGCGGAAAGCGTTTCTATTGCATACAGCAGCGAATTGCAAGATTCGAGTATGGAGGCATTGCTCAAACAAAATGAGCGAAGAGATCGTGCGTTGGAGCGGACATCCACTGGTGTGCATCGCGATGATTTGGAGTTTTTGATTGCGGGTCATCCACTAAAAAAGTTTGCATCACAAGGGCAACAAAAGTCATTTCTGTTTGCCTTGAAATTCGCGCAATTTCTTTTTCTGCGTGAGCATTTAGGCATGAATCCTCTGTTGATGCTCGACGATTTTTTCGACAAGATAGATGAGCATCGCGTAAAGAATATTCTCACTTGGGTTCAAAAGAATGGCCTGGGTCAAATCTTCATTACAGATACCAGTTTGGATCGGGTGCCGGCCATGCTCAAAGAGCGTGATATGAGTTTTTTGGCTTGGCAAGTGGATGGTGGAAAACTGCAACCTGTTGCGCAGTAATTCCGACGCATATTTGTAGCCATGTCAACACGCAAATACACAGATACGGATTTGAAGAGTGTGATTGCTGAAATCCTGCGCCGCAATGGTTTGGAAGAACGATATCACGAGATGGAAGTTGTGCGCTGCTATCGGGAAGTTGTCGGAGAAATTATTTGGAAGAAAACACGTGAATGCAAACTGCATGGGAAGATACTTGTTCTAAAGATGGATAGTGGTCCACTGAAGCAGGAACTTTCGTATCAAAAAACCAAGATTCTTGATAGCATCAATGTATTACTTGAAATAATAGCCGTTGAGAAATTGGAGGTTTGGTAAACATGTTCGGGTGTTTAATGCTGCCAATTGTATTTTCGATGTTCAAACACAAAATGATCTTATGAAGTTTTGGAACCGCATGAAAGGAAGTCCCAAGTTTTGGGTTCTATCCTTTGCTGCCATTGTATTTGTTTTGTTTACAGCAGCATATCAGAAACGCAAGCCGAAGGGCTATCATAGCGGTGCTGAATTGGGCCAATACAAGGTGTTGTTGGGTGATTTGCCAACCGGAGTTAGCGACATGTTTATGGGGTCAGGTCGTTGCGCAGGATGCCATGGCGTAGATATGGATGTTTTGAATCCACCTTTGGCACTGGTCAACAGCGCAGGTGAAAATGTTGGACCAACAGAGAACTGGAGGGCCACAATGATGGCAAACTCGGCCAAAGATCCTATGTGGCGGGCGAAACTCGCACATGAGACTCTGGTTAATCCGGGTCATGCTGGCGAACTGACAAATAAATGTACGTCTTGCCACGCTCCCTTAGGGCGTTTTGAAGCAGCCCATGACGGCATAGAATACTTCACCACAGAGATGCTAGATGCAGATTCTTTGGCGCGTGATGGGGTGAGTTGCATGGCTTGCCATGCCCAACAAATTGAAACCGCAGGCCTAACTTTTTCTGGAGAACTGCACTATAATCCCGATACCATTTGGGGGCCGGTTTTTAGCATAGCGAAGGACGGTTTGCCCTTGCAGGATTTTATTATGGCGAACTTTGTTGGGCTTTCTCCAATACCTAGTTCGAAGGTTTCCAAATCAGAAGTTTGCGCAGGTTGTCATACACTAGTTACCAATACTGCGGATTTGCAAGGCGCAGCCACGGGGACTAGGTTCATAGAGCAGGCAACTTATCATGAGTGGCTGAACAGCTCATATAATACCGAAGACTTGACTGCGCAAGAATGTCAAACGTGCCATATGCCGCGCACGCAAGAACCCATTATTGTAGCCTCAGGATATGATTGGTTGCCTGGCCGCGAGCCGTTTGGGCAACACTGGTTTGTTGGGGGCAATAGTTTTATGCTCGAATTGATGAAGAATCGCATTGATGAGTTGGGCCTTACTGCCAACGAGAACCATTTCCAAACAGTGATTAACCGCACCATCGACAATTTACAGAACCACTCAGCAACGCTGCAAGTTGTAGAAGGAGCCATTGATAGTGATACAGCACGGTATACGGTTAAGCTAACCAACTTGGCGGGACATAAACTGCCCAGCGGTTACCCAGCCCGCCGTGCGTTTGTGGAGTTCGTAATGACGGATGAAGATGGCAATGAAGTTTTCCATTCTGGCAAAATCAACACGGATTATGAGGTGCAGGGTCAAGACCCAACTTGGGAGCCCCACTATGATCTTATCACGGACGATGCGAATGAGGTGCAGATATATGAAATGGTCATGGGTGATGTGATAGGCAATGTGACCACGGTGCTTGAGCGAGCGCATCATATGATCAAGGATAATCGCTTGGTGCCTGCAGGATTTTCAACAACACACGCAGCCTACGATACTACGATGGTTGTTGGTGCTGCAGCAACCGACCCCAACTTCAATGTTTTTAATGGCTTAGAGGGTTCCGGTACGGATGAAATTCATTACCACGTTCCGCTTGATGGCGTGACGGGTAACGTTACCATTACTGCGCGCCTCTGGTATCAATCCTTACCGCCCAAATGGAATCAAGAAATGTTCGCGATGGATCATCCGTTGATCAATTCATTTGAGGAGATGTATTGGCAAGAAGGTCCTGATCCGGTGCAAATGGCGAGCTCTTCTGTTCAGTCAACCATCACTAGTATCGCAGATCGCTCACGCTTGTTCTCGGTTTCTCCTAACCCTACCGCAAGCGGATTGGTGTGGGTAAATGCCGGAAGCGATATTATTCAGCAAGTAAGCGTCTATACAATGGAAGGGAAGTTAGTTGAAACAGTGCGTCCGAGTAATTCCAAGACACCCATTCGACTGCCAGTGATTTCAGGCATGTATTTGCTTGATGTGCAAACTTCGCGTGGTCGTAAAATAGAAAAGGTGATGCGCCGATAGCGGGCATCACCTTTTCGTAATTCTTTTTGGAGAAAGGTATCGCTTAACGATACATTACTTCTTTTGCAACACGAACTACGTCGGCCACTTGCGGAAGAGCAGCATCAATGAGAGATGTTGCGAAAGCAAACGGAGTATCGGTTTGAGTGAGTCGGCGAATGGGTGCATCAAGATGGTCGAAGGCGTTGCGCTGAACGCGATACGCAATTTCAGTCGAGATGCTAGCTACCGGCCAAGATTCCTCAAGGATAATCAGGCGATTGGTTTTTTTCACCGACTGAATTATGGTATCGATATCGAGCGGACGAATTGTACGTAAATCAATTACCTCCATGCTGATTCCTTCCTTCTCGAGTTCTTGTGCCGCTGCCAGAGCGGTCTTCATGATTTTACCAAAAGAAACCAGCGTAACGTCTGTACCCTCTTTTTTCACATCGGCCAAACCAATTGGGATAATGTATTCGCCATCGGGCACGAGGCCTTTGTCGCCATACATTTTTTCACTTTCAAAAAACACCACAGGATCATTGTCGCGAATGGCAGCTTTCAATAGGCCCTTAGCGTCATATGGGTTGGATGGTGTAATGACCTTCAAGCCTGGAATGTGCGCATACATTGATTCGAAGCTCTGAGAGTGCGTTGCTGCCAGTTGTCCTGCTTGTCCATTAGGACCGCGGAACACGATAGGAACATTGTATTGTCCGCCGCTCATCTGAAGCATTTTCGCCGCAGAGTTGATGATTTGGTCTGCTGCGAGAATGGCGAAATTCCATGTCATGAATTCCACAATTGGACGCAAGCCATTCATAGCGGCACCTACGGCAATTCCGGAAAAACCAAGCTCTGCAATGGGGGTGTCGATGACACGCTTTGCGCCGAATTCATCAAGCATTCCCTTGGATGCTTTATAGGCTCCGTTGTATTCGGCGACTTCCTCGCCCAATAGAAAAACGGATGTGTCTCTGCGCATTTCTTCGGACATGGCCTCGCAAATGGCTTCGCGGAATTGTATCTCTCTCATAGGTTCTTTTGAATAAGCCGCTAAAATAATAGGTTTTTCATTATACACGCGTTAGGGAATGGCAAGGGCTTTATAGCTATTTTTCTGCTCGAATCTAATTGCGGTAATAGAAGGATGATAATTGCGGAAATAAATAAAATAATTGGCTTGTTGAATAAGGCGGCCGAGCAGATCTTGGAAGTATACAACAACGAGGAATTTGCGGCAGAAATCGAATGGAAGGATGATCTGTCACCTCTAACGGTGGCGGATAAGCGTTCACATGAATACTTGGCCTCTCAACTAATTCTTGATTTTCCTGGTATCCCTGTGATGTCGGAAGAGGCAGTACAGTTGCCATTTGAAGAACGCAGGCATTGGCAACGCTATTGGTGCTTGGATCCATTGGATGGAACCAGGGAGTTTATCAAGCGAAATGATCAGTTCACAATAAATCTTGCCTTAATTGAGAATGGACGACCCGTGCTGGGTTTTATTCATGTTCCGGTAATGGGTTGCACGTATTGGGCAGCACATGGTCGTGGGGCATATATATATCAAGATGGTGATTCATGCCGGATAAGCGCCAACCGAAAGGAGACGGATTGGATAGCTGTGGGCAGTGGTTCCCATGGGTCGGATGAAGAGCGTGTGTTTTTGAGTCAATTTCCAATTGCTGAAACCATCAAGGTAGGCAGTGCATTGAAGTTTTGTATGATTGCCAGCGGGCAGGCTGATGTGTATTTCAGGAGTGGCCCAACCATGGAATGGGACACGGCAGCGGGGCATATCTTAGTAGAGGAAGCAGGCGCGCGACTGGAGTATCTGTGCGAAAATCTTGAGCATTACAACAAACAGCATTTGGTCAATCCATCATTCATTGTAAAGATTGTATGAGTTTGGAAATTCACATATTCCCTTCTCGATTGAACTTTCGGTTTCCGTTTCGAATTGCTCATGGCGAGCGCACAGGAACAGACGTTGTTTTTCTCAAAATTATAAAGGATGGGGTCGTTGGCTATGGAGAAGCCACGTTACCGCCGTATTTGGGCATTACCTCAAGTGATGTTGTAGAAGTCTTGAATATGCCTATTGTATCAGAAGCATTGCATGCGATCACACCGCATGACACGTTTGCTATGTTGTGCGAATTGCTGCCCGTCAATGCTCCGGCCATTGCAGCCATCGATATGGCATGCTGGCAGATTTATGCACAGCAGCAGCAGCAATCGATATCTGATTTGTTGCTTTGGCCCAAACAAATAGGCTCAGTCCCACATACCTATACATTGGGTGTTTCCACATTCGAGGAAATGCAGGAAAAGGTGGGTTTTGGTTTGTCTGCAGGATTTTCTTGTTTCAAGCTGAAATTGGATGGCTCATGCGATGAGCGCATTGTGAGCGGTTTTCGAAAAATCACCAACTTATCCTTTGCAGTAGATGCTAATCAGGCTTGGAAGACCAAACAGCAAGCTGCAGATATGTTGAAGATTCTAGAAGAGGAGCAATGTATTTTGATTGAGCAGCCTTTTGATAAAGCAGACAGGGCATGGAGCCGAGATCTAGCGGAAAGCACGGATATACCGATTATCGCTGACGAGGCATGTCAAGGCGAATCCGATTTAATGGAGATAATGACGTGTTTTGATGGAGTGAACGTGAAGTTGCAAAAGTGCGGCGGTATAACTCCAGCGGCTCGTATGCTCGAGTTATTGAAGCAACACGGTAAGCTAGCGCTAATGGGCTGCATGAGTGAATCCTCAATAGGCTGCAATGCTGCGGAACAGTTGATTGGGAAATGCAATTGGGCAGATCTCGATGGGCCTTGGCTCAATAGCAACAATGACCAGTTGCTTGAGGACTTGGGATACGCGAAATATTATTCTTGAAAGATTCGCTCAGAAACGAGCTGCTCATTTTCGTCCCACATTTTCCATGTGTCAACCTTTTTTCCCATGCTATAGACCATGTGATAGCGCTTAATTCCCTTCTCATCCCAAACAGTCCAAATGCCGTCCTTCTTGCCGTCTTTGTAATAAGCTTCTCCAAGCTTGTTGCCAGCGGCGCCGAATTGTGTCCAAACACCTTCTTTCTTGCCCATGGCATAGTTACCTATTTCGGTAAGTTGACCTTTTGTGTTGAAGTAGCTAATACTCCCATGCAGCAATCCATCCACCGATTGAATTTCCTGCAGTTGATTACCTTCGGGAGTATTCACCTCAATTTTTGCTTGGCCTGTAAAAAGGGTTCCGTTGTTAGAATAAAAAACACCATCGCGCAGCTGTGGGTAGTCTTGAGCGATGACGTTGGCTGAAGCAACAGTCAGGGCCATAAGCAGAAGATTCAGTTTTTTCATGTCAAGATAGTATTTGTGTTCATGCTAGGGAAACACAAACTTAACAATAAGGAAACAATCGAGATTCGATTTCAATGTTAAGATTTACAGAATTGACTTGAAAAAGAACTATTTCTCGAGGAGTGAAATATTCATAGGACCCGAAGCGCAAGGCTGGGCAATGTCTATAGTAGTTGCGAAAAAGGAGACAAGGGAAATTTCGATTTGGGCAGCTGGGGTGCTGTATAATTCAATCTTGAAATATCCGTCCTCGTCGGTTAGGGTAGAATAATCGGTTCCCGGAATACGAACAAGGGCGCCGGTAAGAGTCTCATTCGAATTTCGATCAAACACGACACCTTCAATAATTATCGATTTGCTATCTGGAAGGTTGTGCGCGGCAATAGAGCCGGATAATCCTGCCAAGCAGAGGGATAATATGAAGTAGAGGATTTTCACGAGGCAAAATTCCAGTCGATTCATGAAATCTGTGTTAATTCAGATTTACCGGTTTCTTAAGCCTTCTGAGCCTGGTGCATGAAGTCGTTGAGGTTCAGGTGATATGTCTTGAGCTTGTCGATATCGATTTTATAATTGGACTTCGCTCCGAATATGCGGCCTTGAATCAAGCCTGCTCGCTTTAATTCTCTCAAGTGTTGCATCATGGTCGCTTGCGAAAGTTGCGGCAAAGCCAGTGTTTCATTTTGAACACTTCCGCCACGTTGAGCAATTGCTATCAGCAAAGCGATGCGCGCCGGATGCCCCAATGCCCTATTGATGTGGGATAATTCGCTAGCTAGAGCAGAGTATGTGGATTTTTCTTCCAATGGGCCAATTTCTCACCGACAAAAGTGTTGGTGTTCTATTGGCGAGGCGTGAATGCAGGGTTACACTTTTGTAAACTACAGAACGCTTCAGCGTAAAGAAAAATTAGCGTGGCTTAATACTTCAGTAACTTTTGAATTTTGCTATCGAGATAGTGATTGGCTAGGAAGTTCTTCTCTAGTTCTGCATTGAATGGAATTGGGGTGTCGAGACTTGCGCATCTCACCACGGGTGCGTCGAGATGCTCAAAACAGTCCTCTGTAATTCTTGCTGCGATCTCGCCGCCAATTCCACCGGTGAGCGAGTCTTCGTGTAATACCAATGCACGGCCTGTTTTCTTTACCGACGCATACACCGTCTCCATGTCTAGTGGCAATAATGTGCGTAGATCAATTAAATCAGCGCTTATTTCCGGGTGTCCATTTAAATAATCCAAAGCCCAATGCACGCCTAGTCCGTAGGTGATGATGCTCATTTGATTACCTGTCTTTAGCGTGTTTGCGACTCCGAATGGAAGCGTATAGTACTCATCAGGTACCATTCCGTTGATACTCCTATAAAGACCTTTGTGCTCAAAAAAGACAACTGGATTGGGGTCTTCGAAGGCCTGACACAGCAGCCCTTTGGCATCGTAAGGGAAAGCGGGATATACGACCTTCAGACCGGGAGTGTGGGCAAACCAAGCTTCATTGCTTTGGCTATGAAAAGGTCCGGCAGCCATACCTGCGCCCGTGGGCATGCGCACAACAACATCAGCGTGTTCTTGCCAACGGTAGTGAAGTTTTGCAAGGTTATTTACGATTTGGTTGAATCCACAGGTGGCGAAATCTGCGAATTGCATTTCTACCATGGCTTTCCATCCGCTAATGGATAGGCCTAGCCCGGTGCCTACAATAGCAGACTCACATAGAGGGGTATTTCGCACCCGGTCTTTTCCAAATTCAGCCACAAATCCTTCAGTTACTTTGAACACACCGCCATAATCAGCGATGTCTTGTCCCATCAGTATGAGATTTTTGTGGCGTTGCATACTCTGCCTCATGGCATCGCTAATGGCATCAATGAAACGCTTATCAGTAGTTTCGGCTGAGTTTGGAGCAATGGCTGAGTTTGCAAATGGCGCATACACGTCGTGGAATTCGGTTGTTGTGTTTGGTGTAATGTCGGGCTCCGCATATGCCACCTTGAGGGCATCATTGATTTGCTGTTTAAGCTCTGCGCGAATTTGTCCTTCTTCTTCCTCCGAAATAACGCCCCGCTCAAAAAGCCAAGCCTCATAGTTGTCTACAGGGTCTTTCTTTTCCCATTCAGATATGAGTCCTTCCGGATAATATTTAGTTCCGCTGGCTTCTTCATGGCCACGTAGTCGGAAGGTCATGAATTCCATAAGAATGGGTCTCGGGCGCTGGCGAATACTTTCGGCGGCTTTTTTGACTGCACTATATACTTCCAAGATATTATTGCCATCAACCTGAATTGCGTCTTCACTCGGCATTCCATATCCAATGGCTTTATCGATGAATTGTTTGCAACGAAACTGCTCGCGGCTTGGGGTAGAAAGTCCCCATGAATTGTTTTCAATGGCTATAATTACCGGTAGATCCCAGACAGTTGCAACATTCAAAGCTTCATGAAAGTCGCCTTCACTTGCTCCTCCATCTCCACAAAAAACTATGGTCGCCTTTTGTTTGTTGCCAAGTTTATTAGCGAGGGCTATTCCATCAGCTATGCCAAGCTGAGGGCCCAAGTGCGAAATCATTCCTACAACTTTGTGCGCTTGAGTGCCGAAATGGAAAGAGCGGTCGCGTCCTTTCGTGAATCCTCTCTCCTTGCCTTGGAATTGCATGAAAAGTTGGTCGAGAGGCAAGTCACGTCCAGTGAAAATGCCAAGATTGCGGTGCATGGGCAGGATATATTCGTCCTTGTCCATGGCTAGCGCCACGCCCACAGATATTGCTTCTTGACCGAAGCTGCTGAACCACTTGGAGATTTTACCAAGCCTGAGTTGGCTAAGCATCTTTTCTTCAATCAAACGTGGCAATAAGATCGCCCTATATATTTTGAGCAATTCCTCAGTTTGAAGTCCGTGGTTCTTATTGAATTTGATTACAGGTTTGCGCAGTGTAGGCATACATCTATTTTGGGTGTGAAATTAGATGTTTTGCGTTCAAAGCAGCAACAAAACCGAACATAAACTTGAGGTAGGAATTGATTCGTTAACTCTTATATTTTTGGTGTTTGATATGATGTAAGATAATAAACACGCCCTTGAATTGCTTTTTTTTAAATGATTACTATCAGTTTTATTCTTGAATTAAATGATGTCGTTATACATTTGCCTTCAATTATTTAATTCCATATGGCTAAAGCAATTTATTTAGAGCAAATCCGCAAGCGGATGGATTCAATTCACAAAGAATATAATGCTCTTTCAGAGGCTTATCGAATATTGACAAGCGCCGGCTCTGTTCGGGGAAGGAAAGCCAAGATTCCGACATTGGATCAAATGCTTGGTGCTGAAGTAAAGGTGAAGACAGGCAAGAGAGGTCGTCCCCCGGGAGCAAAGAATAAACCTGGAGCAAAGAAGCCGGGTCCAAAGCCTTCCGCTGCGAAAATGGCCGAAGTGAAAATGGAAAAAATGAATAAGCCTGAGGCGAAGCCTGCGGTTGTTAAGGCGCCTGCTGTTAAGGCGGTTAAGATTAAGGCGAAGGTTTCGGCAAAGCCGGTTAAGGTGGTTAAGCCAAAGCGCGCGGCTAAGCCTGCCAAAGCCGCGAAAGAGGATTCTTCAGTTAAGCGCAATCGCATACCGAATCTAGCAGAAAAAATTCAGGAGCTAGTTGCTAAGGGCGGTCGTTTTACCACCAACTCAGTAATTACAGATAAACTGACTGGCTTATATCCTGGCAAATCACGCTCTGATTTGGGTAAGTATATTTCAGTAATCCTAGCCAATATGAAGGCGCGCAAAGAGCTCTCTGTATTGACTCAGGATGCAAAGGGTAATAAGATGCGTTCCGGTTTATGGGGGTTGCCCACTTGGTTTGAGGGGGCAAAGCCGAAGGCAGAATATTTAAAATAGTTTTCAATAATAAAAGGCCCGATTTCGGGCCTTTTTCCTAGCGTGTTGTTTCGTTTTTTGGTTGAATAGACCAACAATAAATTATGGCAATAGATAAAGAACTATCGTTGACTTTGGCGGAGGCAGAGAAAGTTTCAGTGATTGAAATTAAGCTGAAAGCAATGCTGGATGCGGGTTTTAGATTTGGAGCATATCGTGTTATTCGTCGTTCTATAGATGCGCGAGGCAGATCTATAAAATGGAATTATAAGATTCGCGTATATGCTCTCGGAGAGGAAATTCCACCGGAAATAGAAATTCGTGTGTTTCCGGCTGTTGGTGATAACAAGCGTGTTGTTATTGTTGGTGCCGGACCAGCCGGATTGTTTGCGGCGCTTCAGTGCATCGAGCAAGGAATTAAGCCAATTGTACTCGAGCGAGGAAAGGACGTTCAGCAGCGCCGAAGAGATTTGGCCGCTATTCATAAGGAGCACTTGGTGAATGAAGATTCTAATTATTGCTTTGGAGAAGGCGGTGCAGGAACGTATTCTGATGGTAAGCTCTATACGCGCAGCACCAAGCGAGGTGATGTGCGCTCTATACTCGAAACATTAGTCCAGTTTGGGGCTTCAAACGAAATATTAATTGATGCGCATCCTCATATAGGCACCAATAAATTGCCTAAGATTATAGCGGCTATGCGCATGCAAGTTATCGAATCAGGAGGTGAGGTTCATTTTCAAAGTCGTGTTGTTGATTTTCAATTGAACGGCAATACTATTGAAGCTGTTAGGCTTGCTGACGGTCGGGTGGTAAAAGGTGATGCTTATATTTTAGCCACAGGACATAGCGCTCGTGATATTTTCGAATTATTATACAAAAAGCAAATAGCCATTGAATTCAAGCCATTTGCTTTGGGTGTAAGGGCGGAGCATCCCCAATCGTTGGTTGATTCATTGCAATATCACTGCAGTGTCAGGCCAGACACTCTTCCGGCTGCCAGTTATAGTTTGGTGCATCAGGTTGGTGAAGTTGGGGTTTATTCATTTTGTATGTGTCCGGGTGGAATTATCGCACCATGCGCTACTGCGCAGAACGAAATCGTGACCAACGGATGGTCGCCCAGTAAGCGCAATAATCCCTGGGCGAATAGCGGTATTGTTGTTCCAATTCATTGGCAACAAATGGGAGGTTTTCAGCAATACGGGCCGCTTGCCGGCTTGCATTATCAAAAATCAGTAGAGCAGGCTTGTTGGCTTGCCGGAGGCTCAACCCAGATAGCTCCTGCTCAGCGGCTCACGGATTTTGTTGCTCAGCGTAAATCGGCTTCTATCGGACGAACGTCATATCAACCGGGAGTCGAGTCATGCGACATCAATAAACTCTTGCCAGAACACGTTGCTTTTCATTTGCGCGAAGGATTCAAAGCGTTTGGAAAGAAGATGAGGGGCTATTTGTCGGAAGAGGCCATGATCGTTGCTCCGGAGAGTCGCACTTCGTCGCCGGTGCGCATCCCTCGTGATGCGGAACGCTTGAATCATGTGGAATTGACTAACCTTTACCCATGTGCGGAGGGAGCTGGTTATGCCGGTGGTATTGTCAGCGCGGCTATAGATGGCGAGCGTGTGGCCATGAGCATTGCGGCCAGTCTTTTTGCATAACACAAATGCAGTGAGCTAAAGATTTGTAGATTGAACTATCGGATTATAACAAATTGAGCTACATTTACGTTCAAGGAAAAGTTTGTGACATCATGAATAATCGTGCGCTGAAATACGTACTATCGTTTATTGCTTTGTTATTCTGCGGGCAAATGTTTGCGCAGGGTGATATTGCCCACGTCTTTGGGCAACTCAAAGATCAGACGACCAAGAAGAAATTAGAGGGTGTTACGGTGCAGGTATTCAAGGATGGGATGGTATTCGATTCTTATAATGCAGGCACCACGGGTAAGTATGATTTCAAATTACCATTAGGATTTACTTACGACATTAAATTCTCCAAGACCGGCGAGTATTTGGCAAAAGTTATCCGCATTGATACCCGCAATATTCCGGAAGAAGATCGCTACGGCGGATTTGATATGAATGTGGATGGAACACTATTTCCATACCGACAAGGATTCAATACTGATTTGCTTCGTGAGCCTTTGGCCAAGGCTAGTTACAATCCTTCTGAGGATGGTTTGTCTTTTGATTTTGCCTACAGTGAGCAGAGGGCCAAGGAAATTGACGCAGAGTTTAAGCGTTTGGATGATATCGAAAAGAACTTGGCAAAGCTCAAGGCTGACTTTGATAAGTTTGTGAAGGATGGCGATCAGAAGGTGATGGAAAAGAAATACGCAGATGCCATTACCAACTATCGTGGCGCTCTGGGGATTTTTCCTGATGATGCCGCTGTAAAAGCAAAGTTGGCGGATGCACAGGCCAAGCTGGATGAAGAGAATGCCAATAAAGATCTGGAGGCGCGCTATAAGAAATTGATTGAGGAAGGTGATGTGCTTTTTGAACAGAAAAAATATACAGAAGCCCGCACCAAGTTTACACAGGCCAAAGATTTGAAGAATCAGGCCTACGAAAAGGAGATGCTTCATAAGATTGAATTGGCCATTTCCGATGGACAGAGCAGGGGCATCTACAACGCCATAATCGAAGACGCAGATAAGAAGTTTGCTAATAAGGATTATGCTGTTTCCATTGAGAAATACAAAGAAGCTTCGAAACTATATCCAACAGAAAGTTATCCGAAAGATCAGATTTTAAAGGCCGAATCGGCGCTTAAGGACATGCTTGCATATGAAGCAGATCGCATGCGATTAGAAAAGGAGTACCAAGATAAATTGGCCTTAGGCGCTCGCAGTGTTGATGAAGATAAGATTGAGCAAGCAATAATGCACTACAAGGCTGCTTCGGAGCTGAAGCCGGCAGAGCAGTTTCCCAAAGACAAGGTTATAGAACTCGAAGCATTGCTTGTACAGCGCAAGTCGCAGAGGGAATTGGATGACGCCAATGCAGCTGCCAACGCTGAGCGTGAGCGCATCGAGAAAGAATACAATGATATTATTGTAGTTGCTGATGGGTTTTTTACGGAGCAAAAATTAGTAGAGGCCAAGGAGAGATATCAAGCTGCATTGCTTGTAAAGGCTGATGCTCAATACCCGAAGTCGAAAATTGAGACCATCGACTTGTTGATGGCACAGATGTCGGAAAATGAGGCCAATGCTGCGAAGGCTATGGCCGATTCGCTTGCAGCAGCGGCAGACGCAGAGCGATTGCTCGCAGATCAGCGCTTGGCAGAATTACTTGAGCAGGAGCGTTCGGATGCGGAGCGCAAGCAGCGTGAATTGGAGGAAGCGCGGTTGGCTGCCGAGGCTAAATTGCGTGCAAAGAAACGCAACTGGGACAGTAACGTAGATGTTGAAGCGGAAGACCAGGTGGAGCGATATTACCGCGAAGCCGCCGCAAAGGAATACGCCAACAAGAGGCGCGTAATGGAACAACAAATTCAGGATTTTGTGGCCTTCTTTGATCAGAAGGACAAGGATTCGGATGTTTTAGTATCAATCAATCGTGAGCACGTAAAGGATCAATTTGAAACGCAATCAGAATTGTACAATATAGGTTCAAGCATTCAGGATGCCGCCATCGCAGATAATGACCGCAGGAAAAAGGATAATGGAAAGGAGGAAGCTGACGCGAAGAAACGAGCGGACATGCGTATCCGTGATAATCAGGAAAAAGTAGTCAAACAACGCGAATTGCAGGAGTCAGTGACACAGTCGGACCGTTACCGTATAGTGAATATCGATAAGAATGACGCGTTGTTTGAGCGTGCGGATAAGAATGCGAAGGATTATGAAAGAAAGGGTGATGCTAGCCGCGCTGAAAATGCAATGAAGACGGAAATTAGTCGTCAAAAGCAGACGAGCGTTGGAGATACGGGAGAGCAGCGCAGGAAGCAGCACGCGGCACAGGTCGAGGTGAAACGCAAGGAGGTTTCCATTCAATCGCGCGATGAGCGCCAGGCTGCAGATCAGCGCATAACCAATACTCAACTCAAAATCGATCAGCGCAAGGATGACGCTGAGGCTTTTGTGGAAGGTAAGGATTTAAAGACACGCGAGAATGCGATGGAGGTGGAGCGTCAAAAGCGCGATGAGGAATTTGCGCAAAAGCAGCGTGAAAACAAATCTTCCAATGAGCGTTATGACGCACGCAAGGAGGCTTTTGACAAGGAGGCAGGTGAACCTCGCAAGGAAGAGGAATACAAGCAAATTGCCGGCACTGAACACCTCAAGCAGGGTGTTACCGAGAACTCGTATAAGTTGGGTAATAAGATGGTGACCGAACGTTTGGTGAAAATTGGCAACAAGGTCGATAAGTACAAGAAGGTAGTTTCGAAGACTGCCATTTATTTTTTCCGCAACGGTCAGAGTATTACTGAGGAAACTTGGAAGCAAGCCACTTTGGCAGAACCCGATTGATATGTCCAAGCGAATCATCATCCTCAATGGACCAAATCTGAATTTGCTCGGCAAACGCGAGCAGGAGATTTATGGGCAACAAGATTTCGAAAGTTATTTCCTAATGCTCTCAAAAGTGTATGCCGATGTTCGATTGGAATACTACCAAAGCAACGTTGAGGGTGAGCTCATCAACAAACTGCATGAGGTCGGATTTTCACATGATGCGATAATTTTTAATCCTGGAGGATACACACATACCAGTGTAGCATTGGGGGATGCAATTGCAGCCATTAAAAGCCCGGTAATCGAAGTTCATATAAGTAACATTTTTGCTCGTGAAGAATTTCGACATGTGTCTTACACCGCTCCGCATTGCGCAGGAGTCATTGGCGGTTTTGGACTCAATAGCTACGAGCTGGCTCTTGAGTATGCTGTAAGCATGTTGTGATGGTTACTTGTATTCGCGGATGGCGCTTTCCATAACGCGAATGAGTAGTTCCGCGTCTTTGATGGAGAGTTGTTTTCCAAGTCTAATTTTCTGTCCTGAATTACTGAATCCAACTCTTTCTCCGCCTATAATCCAAAAGCTATCATCGAGAAATGCGAGGAAGGAAGCGGGGTCGCGCTTAATCAATCCCAACTTGAAGATGTTGCTGTATTGAAATATTTCCTTCTTACCTCGCTGACCGAATGCATTTTTAATAGTCATCTCTGATTTGCCCATAACGATAATCTCTTTGCCGATTTTGCGCCATAGCAGTACTTTTAAAATACGCACAAAGAAGAATAACCAAAGCGAACTTGATATGATGAAAAAGAGTTGTTCGGATTGACTTGTGGTGTTGAACGCGTAATAGAGAAACACACCTCCACAGTAAGTCCAAGCCAAGATCCATGCGAATAGCAATGCTTCTTGCCAGCGCTCTATGGATTGTGCAATTTCTACGATGATTGCTTCTTTCGTGCGCAAAACTTGGATGCGCTTGCCAATGAATTTAGGTTCGGTTTGATTCATACACGCTCTAACACGGTTTGATATAGTTTTTCATAGAGGGGCAGAATTTTCTCCAAAGAGAAATCTTCGGCACGCTTGCGCGCTTGGTCTTTAAACTTGATCAGGCGTTTTTCATCGCTCAACAAATAGATGCAATTCTTAGCCATGTCTTCCACGTCGCCGACATCGCTCATCATGCCTGTTACGCCATGGCGATTGACTTCGGGTAAGCCTCCCGTGTTTGTTGAAATGACGGGCAGGCCTGCTGCCATGGCTTCCAGTGCGGCCAAGCCGAAACTTTCTGATTCCGATGGAAGCATAAACAGGTCGCCGATACCCAATAGCTCTTGAGGCTGTTTTAAGTTGCCGACAAAGGTAACCAGGTCATTGATGCCAAGTTCTCTGCATTTCTGCTCTGCACGAGTACGCTCAGGGCCATCACCGAGGAGAATGAGTTTCGATGGAATAGCGTGATGCACGCGTTCAAAAATCTCAATGACATCAATGATGCGTTTGACCGGGCGGAAATTCGACATATGCACGATTACTTTTTCTTCGGGCAGAGCATACTCGCTTCTTAATTCGTTAGAGCTTGGTGCTGTTTGATGCTCGGCATTGAGGAAGTTTGGAATCACTTCAATTTCTTGATTGATACCAAACAATTTGTAGGTGTCGTTCTTCAGACTTTGCGAAACTGCAGATACTGCGTCACTCTGATTGATGGCGAATGAAATAACGGGTTCGAATGAGGCGTCTTTTCCAAGCAATGTAATGTCGGTGCCGTGCAACGTTGTAATAACCGGAAGATAAATGCCTTCTTGCGCTAGAACCATTTTAGCCGTGATGGCTGCAGACGCGTGTGGTATGGCGTAGTGCACATGCAGCAGGTCGAGGTTCTCATATTTCACCACATCAACCATTTTACTGGCCAACACTGATTCATAAGGCGGATAGAAGAAAAGAGGATAATCGCTGACGTTCACTTCATGATAGCGAATGCGCTTGTGGGCTGCACCGAGTCGAACAGGTTGCGAATAGGTTATGAAATGTATCTCGTGACCTTGGTCGGCGAGAGCCTTTCCCAATTCAGTCGCCACAACTCCACTTCCTCCATAAGTTGGGTAACAAACAATACCGATTTTCAACATGCGCTGCATTGTGACAAAGTTAATGAAACACTACAGCGTTTGTTTAGTTCGCACAAATTCGCATGATTGGGGTAAATCAAATGTTAGTCATAAATGAATTTTATGTTGCTGTGAAATTCACCTGCTTTTGGTTCATAACTCAACGTTGTATGATGCCCCAATTCGGCATCTTCCTTTACATTCGATACGTGCTGATTGAAAGGATGAAGTGTAAATAAACTAATCAATTTACCAAACCTAAACAACCTAAACGATTATGGCGGTAGCAAAGAAGTCAACTGCAGTGAGCAGGAAGCAAGCTGCGGTAACAAATTCGAAAGTAGTAGCAATGAAGTCGGACAACTCAGCTTCTGCATCAACTGAGGTTCGTAAGATTTATGTCATCGACACCTCTGTATTGTTGCACGATCACAATTGCATCAACAGTTTCGAGGATAATCGCATAGCCATTCCGATAACAGTTCTCGAGGAGCTTGATAAGTTCAAGGTAGGTAATGAAATGAAAAACTTCGAAGCGCGTGAGTGCATTCGCATCATCGATCGACTTTCGGATGAGCATACTTTGCAAGATTGGATACCTCTCGAAAACGGCCTGGGCGGCAGCATGCGCATCATATTGAATGCAACTGAAGAGTTGAACAGGAATGCGGAGTCCATTTTCGAATCGCGCAAGAATGACCATAAGATATTGAACGCAGCGCTAAAACTGCAACAAGAGGAGCCGCAGTGCAAAGTGATCATGGTTACTAAGGATATCAATTTGCGATTGAAGGCAAAGGCTTTGAATTTGCCTGCCGAAGATTTTAAAACAGGCAAAGTAAAGGACGCCATGATCATGTATAGCGGCAGATCCACGATTGAGGGATTGGATTCGGAAGTGATCCGCCAACTGTATCAAGATGGTAAGGCATTGGATACGGAAGTTCTGGGAAAGGAAAAACAGAACAATCATTTCTATATTCTGAAAAACTGCACATCATCAGCATTGGCGTATTACAGTTCGAAGGCTCAGGAAATCGAGCGTGTCGACAAGGTGTATGCCTACGGAATTAAACCCAAAAATGCAGAACAAGCTTTTGCTATGCATGCGATTTTGAACCCGAATATTCGATTGGTAACCATTTCAGGCGTGGCAGGAACCGGAAAAACGCTATTGGCTTTAGCGGGAGCGTTGGAGATGAAAAATCAGTATGATCAGATTTATCTCGCACGTCCTATTGTTCCGTTAAGCAATAAGGAGATTGGCTTTTTGCCGGGTGATGCCGAAGAGAAGGTGAATCCCTACATGCAGCCGCTTTGGGATAACTTGAATTTTATCAAGAATCAATTTTCTGACAACGAGAAGAAGCGAAAGATTATCGATGAATTGCAGGCGCAGGGTAAGATTACTATTTGCCCATTGGCATTCATACGTGGACGCAGCTTATCAAATTGTGTCTTCATTATAGATGAAGCACAAAACCTCACACCTCATGAGGTGAAGACGATTATCACGCGTGCAGGAGAAAATACTAAAGTGATTCTCACCGGTGATGTGCGTCAAATTGATACCCCATATCTCGACGAGCAATCCAACGGAATGTCTTATGTGATTGAGCGATTGAAGGGACAAGATTTGTACTGCCATGTTACTCTTGAACGCGGTGAGCGCAGCGAGTTGGCGAACCTGGCGAATGAACTGTTATAGTTCGAGTTTGCGACCGCGCCAAAGCCACGGCTTCCAAATGCGCGAGTTTCTTTTCCAGAAGAGAAGAACTAGATAAGCAAAAATGGGAGAGCCAAAGGTGAGGAATGAAAGGTAGATGAAAGAGAGACGCACTTGAAGTGTTTTGACGCCCATATAGTCGGCAATGCCCGCGCAGATGCCGAACAGTTGTTTTTCTAATAATGCGTGAATGCGTTTCATGTGTCTTTAAAATTCAAAACCTTATTGCCTACAACGCAGTTGAGACATTTTTCGTTGGTGCAATATACATTGTAAAGCTGAATCAGCGCTTGTGAATCTCCGGCGTGATTCGCAAGTATTCCCAACTTGCGCCAATTGGCTATGATTGAGTTCTCCTCGGCATCTAGCAATTCGAAATTGGCCAGCGCACGCTCAATCATGCGCTGGTCATCATGGAATTTTCCAAATGCAAACTGAAGCTTACACGCTGCATTGATTATGATGTTGTCGATGGATTTATTGCCAAGTCTGCAATGGCTTGGTAATGCTGTGGGTCGGTCAAAATCATGATGTGTTTTCCAATATGGATTTACTTCTTGTTGCAGCCAACGCTGCAGTTGATCCGTGTTGCTATGCAGCAGGGTGGATGCAAGGTGATCGCTCGAGGATAATGCTGCAGCAAGCTGTGCAATTCGGATTGCTGGCGTGTTTTGAGGGCGCACTCGGCCAAAATTCCAGGCGGCCCGGCTTATGGGGCGAAGACCATACTTGTGTTGCAGTATCCAATATTCTCGCTCAAGAGATTTTGGATAAGAGTCTTTATGATCAGTCTGCAATAGGCCCGATTGTCCGAAGAGAAGTGCTTCAATTTGCATCGGGTCTGTATGGTGACGTGCAATGATGTGGTAGGGAATCGATTCTGCCAACAACTCCATAGCAGCTGCATTGGATTTGAATCCGAATGCACGGGCCAATTCACGAAACGTTATCTGCGCCCAATTGCCTTTCGTGCGCTCCAATTCAATCAGTATGTGTTCGACTCTATGCTGCAGACGTTCTGCCAGTAATCGGTCTTTCCAACTGATCCATTGCAGCTCTTCCATCGTTTTGCATTCCTTCTCGCATGGAATCCATTGGCAGGTGTGTATCCATGCGCGGTATTGTTCCCAGAAATTCCACGGGATGTAATTTTTCAATTCCAGCACGGGCAAGTCGTTGGGTTGCTGTAAGTACACCTCACGGTCATTCTCTACAACCACATGCAGAATTACGTTATGATAATGTTCATCGCCAACATGTCCATGCCGATGCCAATCGCTAGAGCGCACATGAATTTCGACATGGCCCCACCACAGTGTTCCATCGATGCGCAATCGGGCATTCATAAAATCAGGTCCGCCATGATGGTTGTGAATTCCGGGATGAACTACCTCGATGTCCTGACCTGTATTGCTTTTGAGTTGGTCTTGTCGGAAGAGTCGAAACTTCCATAAGTGATGCAAGAATGCCTCACTAATATTCGTCATTTTGAATTCTGTGGTATCCGATAAATTCGTCATTACTTAAATTGATTAACCAATGAAACAGATTCTATTTTCTTGCGCAGCTGTAATCCTTGTTCTTACTGCCGCATGCAACAAGCACGATGTGCGCAAATCAGCAACCCTCAATTTGGATTTCGAGGTTGAAGCAAATTCCGACTCTTCGCTGGTCTTTGAGCGGAGTGCCACTTTGAATCCGCTCGACAACGACGCTATTGCGGCGATAAAGGAACAGATTGATCGCTACGAGATTCGGAGCATAAATTATTCGATTTGGGAATTTTATGGCAACGACTCGTGCAGATTTACCGGTAAACTGGGTATTCAAAAAATCAATGACCCGTCTTCGGTGGTATATTATTCCTATAACAATTTTGCTTTTGATCCATTGGAACAGAAAATCAATGTGCCTTTGAGTGATGCTGATGTCAAAAGGCTGGAAGATTATCTGATATCCAATGACGGTTTGGAATTCACCCTAGATGGGACGCTGTCGCATAAGCCCATTCATTTCATTATGAATGTAGAGCTTAATGTTGATGCTGTGGCTGAAAAATAGCGAGTAGGGTTGATTTTGTTTTAAAGAGTGCATAGGTTTATGGCTTAAAATTGCTCCTATGCGCTTGACTATTTTTCCAATTTCGTTGTTGTTCGTATTTGCTTTTTGGAGCAGTCACAATAGTGTTGCTCAATCCGCAGACACAACGGTAGTGCAAACCTTTACTTGGGATGCACAGAACAATCCGGCCAATCCATATGATTCGCCAGGTAGGCGTTGGTTTGACTTTCCAGCGAGCAACAATGGGGTAGAGTACCAGAAGATTTTGATGTACTACAACTTGAAGTGCTTTCAGGATGGAACGGCCGGTAATTTGGGTTACCCGTGTGGTGAGTGGGATTATTTGACCTACACCTACTTGTATGATCATACCGGTGTTATCGATAGCACCCTTGCTACTCATCCGCGGTATTACATCAACAACGCGGATTTTGATACCGCCGCCATCACATCTCAGCCTGTGACGCTTGAACGTCAATTTGTTCAATCATACGCTGTGTTGGATAATGCTCAGAATTTGCATCAACACCTTGTAGGCGATTCTGCTGGTTCATCGGCTTCGCCGTGGTTCAATCACCAGACGCAGAAATCAGTTTATCTCTATCGTGCGGATGAATTGTCTGCAGCAGGATTGCAAGTGGGTGATGCTATGGGCATGCTGGCCTTTTCGTTTGATAATACTCCGGCGCAAATCGATTTCTTACGCATTGAATATGCTTGGGCCATTGATTCTGTGGTGACAGGGTTTTATGACAATGTTGCTTTTCAAGATCTCTACAGCCGCAATACAGATGTTGCGGTGATGGGTTGGAGAGATTTGCTGTCACTTGATGCTGCCGTTTGGGACGGCACATCGGGTTTGCTTTTGCGCGTGAGCTACACTCAGGCTCAAGCAGCCTTGTCGTTGCAGGCCTTGAGTACCTCAACTGATTTTGTTTCTGCTTGCACGTCATCAGGGAATGATCGCTACATGCGCATGGATTGGCAAGACGAAGTGAGAGTGCCTTCCGGCGCTTTTGAAAATGTGAGTAGTGAGATTACCATCATGCTTTGGCAAAATGGTGACGCTAACATTCAGCCGCAAAATGGGACCATTTTCGAAGGCGTGAATTCGCTCAATCAACGTGTGCTTAATGTGCATTTACCTTGGAGCAATGCTAATGTGTATTGGGATGCCGGAAATGATGGAGGCTATGATCGCATCAACAAGCTTGCGCAGGACGTGAACTTTGAAGGAAGTTGGAATCACTGGGCATTTACAAAGAATTGCACTACAGGTTCGATGAAAATTTATCTGAATGGGCAGCTATGGCACTCCGGAACTAACCTCGATAATTTGATGCTCGATATCCAGCGGTTCAGTATTGGTGGCGCCACCAGTTGGTCCAATTTCTATAATGGAAGCATTGATGAGTTTGCCGTTTTTAATGCAGAGCTTGATGCTAATACCATTGCGGATTGGATGAATCGTGATTTGAATGCATCGCATCCGAATTGGAGTAATCTTCAAGTCTACTATTCATTCAATGAGCAGGACGGTGAAATGGTCATGGATGGCAGTGGACATGGACATCATGCTTGGATGCATGGCAATGCTGCGCGTGTGGCTTACAAAGGAGATCAACTTTGGCGCAACAAGACATATGCAACAGAGCGTCCTTTGATCCGCATTACTTCGGGTGAATTTCTTACGCATGTGGATACGGAAGTAATTACCGTTCAAGAGGCAGTGCCGCCAGTTTCTATTGTCACTTATGATGCAGTTAATTATTTGCCTGTAGCCACTGACGTAGCTTACGGTTGGCTTGCTACCTCGACCTACGTAATCGACCCTTCTGGCGATACATTGTCGGTTGTTGACATAGCTGCGGAATATGAATTGAACAATGAAGATTTCGATTATTGGCAGGCACCGTTTGAGGTGGTAAATCGCTATGAACTGAATCGTTTCATTTCGATGTATGGAATACAGTTGGATTTGGGAACCGATGGTTGGACGTGGGTGGTGGATGTGACTGATTGGGAACCATTGCTCCGTGATTCTGTTGAATTGGAGTCGGGCAATTGGCAGGAGTTGTTGGATATGAAATTCCTCTTTATTGAAGGTCCACCTGCTCGTGATGTGTTGCGGGTAGAGCGTCTTTGGGACACCAATCAAGGGTTAAGCAATTTTGATAACGCAGTGCAGGCTGTCACTGTCGAAAAACAGCCGGGCGAGCACATGTGGAAACTGCTCACGACCAATACGGGACATCAATTTGATAATCCCCCCAACTGTGCAGAGTTCTGCAACAATATGCAAAGTGTGAAGGTCAATGGGCAGAGCATTGCCGACTGGGATATTCTACAAGAGTGTGCGACGAATCCACTTTATCCGCAAGGAGGCACTTGGATATTTGATCGCGCAGGTTGGTGCCCGGGAATGAATTCAACTACTAAGGAATTTGAACTCACGCCACATGTTGGTGCAGGTAGTTCATTCTCTGTCGACTACGATATTACGTTCAATGATTATGGCAATTACGTGTTTTTCGGAACGCTTGTCGGCTATGGTGAAGCGCAGCATGCGCATGATCCCGAGATTGACATGATTACAGCGCCGAGCAATTGGAAGATTCATAGCCGGTGGAATCCGATATGCGACAACCCTCGATTCATTTTGCGCAATTTGGGCGCTGAACCCCTGACGAACTTAACCATTTACTATGGTCTGGTTGGAGGAACGGAGGAGTCGCTGGAATGGAGCGGTAATTTGAGCTTTATGGAACGTGAGGAAATTGAGTTGACCTACAGCGATCCGATGCTTTGGAATGGTGATGCTGCAGCGGCTCTTCGTTTTTATATACGACTTGGTGAAAGCAACAATGGTTTGGATGAAAATGGGACCAATAATTACGCAGAGTCTGTTTTTCAGCGACCGCCCACATACGCTTATACCAACTTGGATGATAACCGCATGATCATCATACTGCGCACAAACGCGGCAAATGGAGAGTCTTCGTATACGCTCTATGATCAATATGATCAGGTTGTTTTTGAGCGCAGCAATTTTCCTGATGCGAATACAATTTACCGCGATACCATTGCATTGAATGCGGGCTGTTACACGTTTCATTTGAAGGATAGCGATGATGACGGATTGGATTTCTTTGCCAACAGCGATGGAACGGGTTATTGCAAGTTAGATCGCGTTAGCGGATTTGATTTCGAAAGTTTCGAGCGTGATTTCGGTAAGGAGATCATTCACCGTTTCCGATTTGAAACGAATGTTCCTGCCAATATGGAAGAGTCATCAAGCTCAAATGCACAATTGAAACTTTACCCAAATCCGGCTCGCGATAGAATCAATTTGGAAACAACCGGTTTTGATCGAATAGTCACTTGTCGATTATTTAATGTTTTGGGTGATGAAATTGGTTCGGAAGTATTCCGTAGAAAAAGTGTTACTGAAACTTCTCAGTTGAACATCGAAGATTTGCCAAAAGGTGTTTACTTTGTTCACCTCACCGATGGTAAATCCGTTGACACGTTGAAGTTTATTAAGAATTAAAATGCCGCAGGTATTACGCGCCCACATTCAAAAACAGATTGCGATTTCGAACATCGAGTTCGAAGCGTTTTTTCGCGTGATGGAGCGCAAATTCTTCAAGAAGCGCGAAGTGCTCTTGCAAGCCGGTGAGAATAGCGAGTTTTATTACTTCGTTATCAAAGGTTGCTTGCGAACCTTCACAACAGATGAGCGCGGCCATGAGCATATTTTTCATTTGGCGTTTGAGGATTGGTGGGCGGCGGATTTGTTCAGCTTTGTAACTGGAGATCCGGCTTTTTTTACCATCGAGGCCATCGAAGACACAGAGGTGCTTGTCATTCATCGCGATGATTACGAGGCTTTGCTGACCACCTATCCCAAGTTTGAGCGCTTTTTCCGATTGCTAATGCAGAAGGCCTATGTAGCTTCTCAAAAGAGGACTATGGACATTATGTCGAAGAGCGCCGAGCGTCGTTATGTGGATTTGGTAAAGAGTTACCCTCAAATGGAATTGCGGGTAGCGCAGCATTATATCGCATCATTTCTCGGTATCACTCCTGAGGCACTTAGCCGCATCAAACGCGGATTGATTGAGAAACGCCGCGCCTCCAACTGACTTGTATCATCTAGTTTTTATTGCCAGCAGTCCAAACTTGCCGTCGGTTAGTAAGTGTTAGATTATTTAGGTATTGTAATCAACGCAAATCACAAAGATCCCGCGCCCATCTCCACCCGGTCGCGGGATTTTTTATGGCGCTACTGAAAAGCTTGTTTGGCGTTCATGCGGCGGAGTAATCGATACCCATACTCAGGTGTTCAAAGTTGATTTCATTTCAAAAGTTGCTTAAAAACGAGAATTCACTATTTTCGTCACGATAAAAAAGACCGATTCCTTAAAAAAACCTGTATGAAAATCGCTAAACCATTAATTGCCACAGTATTGTTTATGCTATTGGTTGTAGTCTCGTGGGCTCAAGCCACGAAGAAGGCTGACCAGCAATACGACAATCGCGGTTATTACGAAGCAGCTAAATTGTATAAGACGGCAGAACCTGCCACGAAGTCATTGGATGACAAGGCGCGTATTTTCTTTCGTTTGGGTGAATGCTACCGTTTGGTTGCAGATCCTCAACAAAGTTTAGAGTGGTATGAAAAGGCCATTGTAGCTCAATACTACAATAACAATCCAGAGGTTTATTATGGATATGGTTTGAGCTTGCTTGAGCTCGGTCGTTGGGATGATGCTGTTGCTCAGTTCAACAAATACACAGCAAAGGGCGGTGATAAGTCGAAGGCGAGTTTGCGCATCAAGTCAGCGCAAGACGCAGCGTCTAAGAAAAACGCTAAGGTGAAAATTACTGTGGAGAATGTGGTTGAATTGAATTCACCGTTTTTTGATTACGGTGTAGCATATTCAGGTCCGAATCAAATTGTGTTTTCATCAAGTCGTCAGGCTTCTGCTGGTTCTTATCAAGATCCAATTACGGGAGAAAGTTTCATGGACTTGTTCTACGCTGATCAAGATAAAAAAGGCAAGTGGAGTTCGCCGCAGCCATTGGCCGGTGAAATCAATACCATCAGCAATGAGGGCGCTGCTAGTTTCAGCAAGGATTTCAAGGAGGTGTTCTATACATATTGCAAGTATGAAAGCGAGAAGGCTTGGTTTGCTTGTGATATCGCACGTTGCATCAAGTCTCCTGATGGAAAATTCAATCAAATCAGCAATTTGAATGTTATTGATCGCAGCCAGAACGACACTTCAGTGGTGGGTCATCCATGCATTACTGCTGATGGCAAATACCTTTTGTTTGCTTCAGATATGCCTGGCGGAAAGGGTGGAAAGGATATTTGGTATATGAGCTATGACAAGAACAATACGTCGTGGTCTAAACCCCAGAATTTGGGCATGATTAATAGCTCCGGAGATGAGTTGTTCCCACACGTTGCTGATGATGGAACTCTCTATTTCGCTTCGAATGGCTTGGGTGGCTTGGGTGGTCTTGATATTTTCAAAGCAACCAAGTCAGGAGAGATGGGATTCAATGCACCTGTAGCTTTGGAGTATCCAATCAATACTTCGTCAAATGACTTTGCATTGGTTCTGGAAATGAAGAAGGAAGGTGACAAGTCATTCTCAGGTTACATTACTTCAGATCGTCCGGGTGGAAAGGGAAAAGATGATATCTATCGCTTCACTGAACAGTCGTTGGAATTCTCGCTTGTAGGAACCGTGTATGACAAGGATAGCGGAACACCGGTTGGGGGCGCAGCTGTCACATTGGTGGGTTCAAGCAATTCCGGTGATCCAATCAACTTGAACATGACAACCGACGGCAATGGTGGATTCAGCTTCGATAAGACTCAAATCAAGTCGAACTACACATACACTATCGATGTGCAGAAAGATAAGTATATCGGAACAGGTGATAAGCTTTCAACCATTGGCTTGAGTGCATCCACCAATTTTGCACGTGAGTATTTCATTATTCCTATTCCTGATCCAACTTCACGTCAAGGTGGTATCGAAATGCCTGAGGTGCGCTACGATTACGCGAAGAGTGCATTGCAAGTGAATGCTGAGGTGAATTCTAAGGACTCTTTGAATTACCTCTACGATATCATGGTGCGCAACCCTAAGTTGGTTGTTCAGCTCGAGGCCCACACGGATGCACGTGGCGCAGACAAGGACAACCAAACACTCTCACAAGCTCGTGCTCAAGCATGCGTGGATTATTTGGTGAAGGAAAAGGGTGTCGACGCCAAGCGCATTGTGGCAGTTGGTAAGGGTGAAACAGAGCCACGTATCTTGAGAAAAGATATGGGTAGTTTCAAGAAGGGCGATGAGCTCACCGAGGCCTACATCAACAAATTGGCAAGTAAAGATCAGCAGGAGATTGCACACCAGCTCAATCGTAGAACGGTATTCCGCGTATTGCGCACCGACTACGTTCCGGGCAAATAGATATTGACCATATTCAACGGGGGCGGACCGCAAGGTTCCGCCCCCTTTATTTTTTATACCATGAATGATTCACGCTATTCACAGAGAGGGGTTTCTGCACAAAAGGAAGATGTGCATGCAGCCATTCGCAATTTGGATAAGGGGCTTTTTCCTAAGGCGTTTTGTAAGATAGTGCCCGATTATTTGTCGGGTAGCGATGAGCATTGCATCGTTATGCATGCAGATGGCGCCGGCACCAAATCATCCTTGGCTTATATGTACTGGAAGGAGACCGGTGATGTGAGCGTGTGGAAGGGTATTGCCCAGGATGCATTGGTTATGAATCTCGATGATTTGATGTGTGTAGGTGCCGTGGATCAGATTTTATTGAGCAGTACGATAGGTCGCAATAAGCGCCTTATTCCGGGCGAAGTCATCAGCGCAATTATTCAGGGTACACAGGAGTTGGCCAATGAGCTAACGGCAATGGGTATTCGCGTGACGGTTACGGGTGGCGAAACTGCCGATGTGGGCGATTTGGTGCGCACAGTAATTGTGGACTCAACAGTGGTGGCTCGCATGCGCAAAACCGATGTGATTGATAACTCGGGCATTGCCTCAGGCCAGGTAATTGTGGCTTTTGCTTCATATGGTCAGGCTACATACGAAGGTGAATATAACGGGGGCATGGGAAGCAATGGCTTGACCAGCGCACGTCACGATGTTTTTTATCGTTCGCTCGCGGCAAAGTATCCTGAGAGTTTTGATCAGGGTGTTCCGTCGGAATTGGTGTATAGCGGATCTTATGCGCTTACCGATGTCGTGGAAGATTCGCCGTTGGATGCAGGACGATTGGTGCTTTCGCCAACGCGCACGTATTTGCCACTCGTGAAAAACATCCTCGACGAAATGCGCAGCGCTGTGAAAGGCATGGTTCACTGCAGCGGAGGAGGTCAAACGAAAGTGCTACATTTCACGGAAAATCTGCATGTCATTAAGGATGATATGCTGCCTGTGCCACCGCTGTTTAAAATGATACAACAGGAATCGAAAACAGATTGGCAAGAGATGTATCGCGTTTTCAATATGGGGCATAGGCTTGAAATTTACACCGACGCACAGAGTGCCGAACGCATGATTGCTATGGCGAATGCGTTTCATATAGAGGCAAAAATCATAGGCCGAGTTGAGGCTGCGGAATCGAAGAAGCTCACTATACAAAGTGAGTATGGAACATTTGTTTACGAATCATAAGAACGGCATATGCAAGATTTGTTAGATAGACTGGCGGCTATAGTAGATCGCCACAATGAGGTAGGTAAGATGATTACGGACCCGGATGTAATTTCAGACATGAAGCGTTATCCAACGCTTATGAAGGAATACAAGGATTTGGGAGTACTAGTCGATAAGTATCATGAATACAAAAAGGTGAATGATGACTTGAAGGCAGCTCGCGAAATTTTGTATTCGAATGAAGATCCGGACTTGAAAGAATTGGCGCAAGAGGAGTTTGATTTGCTCACCCCACTGAAGGAAAAGTTGGATGAAGAAGTGAAATTCATGTTGATTCCTAAAGACCCGGAAGACACGAAGAACTGCATTATGGAAATACGCGCTGGGACCGGTGGTGATGAGGCGAGCATATTCGCAGGCGATTTGTACCGCATGTACACACGTTTTGTGCAGGATCAAGGTTGGAAGTATGAGCTCCTCAATATGAACGAGGGCACTATGGGTGGATTCAAGGAGATCTCAATAGAGATTATTGGCTCTGACGTTTATGGCACCTTGAAGTTTGAAAGTGGAGTGCACCGGGTGCAACGAGTTCCCGAAACAGAAACGCAAGGTCGGGTGCATACGAGCGCGGCAACAGTTGCTGTTTTGCCTGAAGCTGAAGAATTTGATGTGGTGATTAATCCGGCAGATATCAAGCGTGATACATTTCGCGCCAGCGGTGCAGGTGGTCAGCACGTAAATAAAACAGAATCAGCGGTGCGACTTACGCACGCGCCAACGGGTGTTATTGTGGAGTGTCAAGAGGGGCGATCGCAGCACGAAAACACAGAGAAGGCCATGACGATTTTGCGCACGCGTATCTTCGAGGCTGAGGTTAATCGTCGTCAGGAGGAACGCGCTAAAATGCGCAAATCGCTCGTGAGCACGGGTGACCGAAGTGCTAAGATTAGAACCTATAACTATCCGCAAGGACGTGTTACCGATCATCGCATCAATCTTACCCTGTATAATCTTGAAGCCGTTATGAACGGTGAAGTTGTAGAGATCATCGACGCGTTGAAGCTCGCTGAGAATTCAGAGAAACTCAAGGAAGGATCCATGGCTTGATGATGGAGGTGCGCGTAATACAATCTTTAGAAACTCGTCAGTTGCGCCATTTGGTGCTGTGGCCGCACATCGCTCGCACGGAGGATTGTGTGATTGATATTGATGCTCGATCGGATGCATTTCATTTGGGGACGTATCACGGTGACCGCTTGGTGAGTGTGGGTTCTTTTTTTTCGATGCCTTCGGATAAGGTACGGTTTGAACGATACTATCGACTGCGCGCAATGGCAACACACCCGGATTATCGGGGCCGACATGCGGGCGCTATGCTTGTGAACTATGGAGCCAATATGCTTAGGGAACGCGGTGTCGAGGTGTTGTGGTGCGACGCTCGTTTGACAGCGGTTCCTTTCTATCAAAAGATCGGATTCGATTATTTACCTGAAGTGTATGATATTCCTAAAATAGGACCTCATCACTTCATGTGGAAAGTCTTATAAGCCACTTTGTCGTATGCGGTTCGGTTTACATTTGCGATCTCAAAAGTGAACTATGCCAGCGATATCCAATAAAGCTAAAATAATGCCTGCGTCGCCCATTCGCAAGCTTGTTCCATTCTCGGAAGCAGCGAAGAAAATGGGCCGAAAAGTATATCACCTCAATATTGGTCAACCCGACATTGAAACGCCGGAAGTGGTACGTTCAAAGATGAAGGAGCTTGATTTGAAAGTGGTGGAGTATAGCAATAGCGATGGTATTGCCGCTTATCGTCAGGGCTTGGCCGGATATTATCAATCCAAGTCCATCGACATTACTCCAGAGCAAATCATGGTTACTACCGGAGGTAGTGAAGCGTTGGTTTTCGCATTTATGACTTGCTTTAATCCGGGCGATGAGATAATTATCCCTGAGCCGTTTTATGCCAATTACAATGGCTTTGCGGTAATGGCAGGCGTGAAGGTTATTCCTGTGATGAGTCACATAGAAACCGGTTTTGCATTGCCTGCCATCGAGGCGTTTGAGCAATTGATTACCGACCGCACAAAAGGCATATTGATTTGCAATCCGGGCAATCCGACCGGGTATTTATATAGCTCATCAGAGCTCGAGCAATTGCGTGATATTGCCGTGAAGCACGATTTGTATTTGATGGCGGATGAGGTCTATCGTGAATTTGCATATGATGGGGCAACGCCTCACAGTATCATGAATCTTTCAGGATTGGATGAGCACGCTATAATGATCGATAGTGTGAGTAAGCGATATAGCATGTGTGGTGCGCGCATCGGAGCTTTGATTACACGCAACAAAACAGTAATGAGTGCGGCAATGAAATTTGCTCAAGCGCGATTGTCGCCGCCAACCTTTGGTCAGATGGCTTCGCTTTACGCATTAGAAACTCCCCAGAGTTATTTCGATGGGGTGGTGGAAGAATATGTAGAGCGCCGTGATATCCTCATTGATGGATTGAATACCATTCCCGGTGTCATATGTCCAAAACCTAAAGGTGCTTTTTATTGTATTGCTGAATTGCCTATTGATGACAGCGATAAATTTTGTCAGTGGATGCTGGAATCGTTTGAGCACAATAATCAAACGGTGATGATGGCTCCTGCAACAGGTTTCTATTCCAATCCGGAACCCGGTCGCAAGCAAGTGCGATTGGCGTATGTGCTCAATCAAGAGTCGCTGCGCAATGCGGTAGAAGTATTGCGTGCGGCATTGAAGGTTTATCCTGGCCGAACGATTTGACGAAGAAATTATGACATAAAAAAAAGGCTGCACCTCTGCAGCCTTTTTTCATACAAACCAAAACTAACGTGTGAACAAGAGTTCACGCATCTTAGGAAGAGGCCATGATTCATCTTCCGTAATGAGTTCAAGGTTGTCTGCTGCATCGCGAGCAGCATCCATAAGCGGTTTAATCTTATTGCTAAATGCTTCAGCCTGTTTTTCGATATCCAACTTAGCAGCTTTGGTGCGCTCAGTATTCATCTTGTCCAGCGCATCTTTCAGAGCATTAATCTCGATAGAAATTTGTTTAATCAAATCGGTTTGCGTGCGCGACAAGTTTTTCGATTCAGCGGCCGAGAATATTTCTTTAAGTCCAATAACGTTGTCAATCAATTTTGTTTGGTAATCGATTGCTGCAGGAAGAATGTGGTTCACGGCAATGTCTGCGGTTACACGAGCTTCGATTTCACGCTTGCGAACATAGGCTTCTACTTCGATTTCATAGCGAGCGTGAATTTCTTCATGCGTCAAAACATTAAGTGCTTCAAACATCTTATGCACGTCTTTGTTTTTCCAAATTTTGAGAGCACTTGGAGTGTCTTTGAAATTGCTCAATCCACGCTTTGCTGCTTCTTTCACCCACTCGTCGCCATAGCCATTTCCTTCGAAGCGGATGGGCTTACTGATCTTAATGAGGCGTTGCAATTCTTTGAGAATTGCTTCGTCTTTGTCGTCGCCTTTGTTGATTCGAACATCAACATCTTTCTTGAATTGAATAAGACGATTGGCCACAATGGTGTTCAAGACAATCATCGCATTGGCGCAATTGGCACTGCTTCCTACTGCGCGGAACTCAAACTTGTTTCCGGTAAACGCGAATGGTGAAGTGCGGTTGCGGTCGGTATTGTCGAGCAAGGCCTGAGGCAATTTACCGATGTTGAGTTTAAGGTCAGTTTTGTCTTCCGGAGTCATTTTTCCGGCCTTGATGTTTTTCTCCAGATCATCGAGCATGCGGCTGAGGTGACCACCAAGGAAGGCCGACATGATTGCAGGCGGAGCTTCATTGGCGCCTAAGCGATGGTCATTTCCAACAGAGGCAATTGAGGCGCGAAGTACATCAGCATTTTCGTGAATCGCAGCAACTGTGTTCACGAAGAATGTGAGGAACTGCATGTTTGACTTCGGGTTCTTTCCGGGCTTCAATAGATTGACGCCTGTATTTGTGCTCAATGCCCAGTTGTTGTGCTTGCCGCTGCCGTTAACACCTTCGAATGGTTTCTCGTGAAGGAGAATGTGGAAGTTGTGTTTGCGTGCAGTTTTTGCTAGCACATCCATCACGAGTTGGTTGTGGTCGTTGGCGAGGTTGGCTTCTTCAAACATAGGGGCCAACTCAAACTGGTTGGGTGCAACTTCGTTGTGACGTGTGGTTACCGGTATGCCCAAAAGATGAGATTCATATTCGAAGTCTTGCATGAAAGCCATCACACGTTCCGGAATGCTTCCGAAGTAGTGGTCTTCTAATTGCTGGCCTTTGGCCGGGCGAGCGCCAAAGAGTGCGCGGCCCGTCATGGCGATGTCCGGACGGGCATTGTGCAGTGAAGTGTCGATAAGGAAATACTCCTGTTCCCACCCCAGTGTAACCGAAACCTTATTTACTTCTTTATCGAAGTATTGGCACACAGCAGTTGCTGCCTTGTCAACAGAGTCCAACGCTTTTAGCAAAGGCATTTTATTGTCGAGGGCGTGACCGGTGTAGGAAATGAAAATAGTAGGAATGCAAAGTGTATTGCCTACAATGAAAGCCGGGGAGGTTGGGTCCCACAATGTATATCCGCGTGCTTCAAACGTATTTCGCAATCCGCCTGATGGAAAAGATGATGCATCAGGTTCTTGTTGAACGAGCATAGTGCCGTCGAATTTTTCGAGTGCACGACCATCAGAAAGAGGCTTGAAGAAACTATCGTGTTTTTCCGCAGTGGTTCCTGTTAGTGGTTGAAACCAATGAGTGTAATGCGTTACACCTTTTTGAATCGACCATTCTTTCATGGCTGCTGCCACGTGATCCGCCGTTTGGCGGTCGATTCGCGCACCACTATTGATGCACTCCATGAGTTTGTCGTATGCATCGTCGGTGAGATACTCGCGCATCTTGTGGTAGTAGAATACGTTGTTGCCGAAGTATTCGCTCACGCGATTACCGGGTATTTCGTTGCGTACGGCCTTGCGTTCATGCAGTTCTGAAAGGGCTTGAAAACGTGTAGATGACATGGGTTAATCGAATTTGTTGGTTTAATTTTCGAATGACGGGTCAAAAATAGGGGGGTTGTCACTAAAAACACAAATAAATATTGATAATGCCCCCTATTTTTTAGGGGGTGGATTGAAAAAAAATAAATTATTACTTGTTGGTTTGAGTTTTTAATGTTTGTCGGCTTGTGTTTAAGTTTACGCTCGATACAAATTACAATCATGAAGAAGAGTTTCATTATTTGGGGAGCTTTATGTTTGGCTCTCGTTTCTAATTGTGCGCAAGCACAAGAGGTGAAAGGCATTCCCGATAAGGGGGGGGATTCGCCTGTAAATAGTTTTCTTATTCCTACAGGGTCTGGATTTCAGTTGTCTCCGAATGGAAAGCACATGGCTTTTTTTGACAAGTTCAAGGAAGTACCAAATGTGTTTTATCGTCAATCCGGTGGTGGAGAAATCCGGCAGGCATCTTTCATTGGTGATTTTGGCGTGGAAGAGTTTTATTGGTTAGGCAGCAATCATTTGGTCTACGTCACCGGCGGTTTCAATCGAACGATGTATGTGATGGATATAGAGCAGAATGAGTTTCGACGTATTTCTAGCGAGGGTTGCAATGTGCGTGTGATACATGCATCGAGTGCTGAAGGGGTAATCAGTTTCGAAATGAACTCCGCGTCACAGCCTTTTCATTACGATTTCTTTTCATTTAATAAAGATGATAAGGATGCGCAATTGGTTGAGCGTAATGATGACGGTCTGTTCCATTGGGCGGCAAATTCGAATGGTGGAATTGCATTCGTTTATAAAAATGAGGCTTCAAGAATTTTGCTGATGAAGAATAAGGGCGGTGACAAGTTCATCGATTTTGCGAATTGTACGCAATTCAGCGCACTGGAAACCTCATTCGTAAACAAGGGTTATTATTACTGTTTGTCAAATGCGGGTCGCACAGGTGCGGCTTTGATGGAAATAGATGTTTACGGCAGTGGTCAGCCGAAGGAGATTTTTAGTAAGTCAGGCTCTTCTGTTGAGCGTGTGTTTTTTTCACCAAAAGACCATCGTCCGATAATGGCTTGGTATCGCGGTAAGGAGAATGGCTTTGTGCTGATCGATAAGAATTCAAACACGTTGTATTCCGCTATTAAGTCTGTAATCCCCGGTAAATCTGATTTTCAAATTGTGAGCAGCAGCGTTGATGAAAACGTTTGGATTGTTGCCGTCTCGTTGAGCGACGGTACTTTAGTTTATTATCGTTACAATGCAGCCAATAAGGAATTGAAGGCGCTCAGCGAATCTAAAAATGTGCAAGGGGATCAACCCAAGCAGACCGTGTCGGTAGTTAAAGATTCTCGCGGAAACGACATGCTATTGAAGTTTCACTTGCCTGCTGTTCAGGAAATAAAATACCCAACTCTATTGTTTTTTGGCGAGCGCTTATGGTCATTACCTGATGTTGCCCAAGATAGTATCATTACAGCGCTATCGCGTTTGGGATTTCCTATTCTTGAAGTAGATTTATTTCACTCCGTCAGTTATATAGCTACCACTTTTACCAACGGATTTGATTGGTGGTCTGGGATGATTTTGTCTGACATGTCTATTTGTATTTCTGAAATCAACAAGATGTTTCCAAACTCTCCCGGTGTTGTGCCGTGCGGCATTGGTGTTGGGGCACAAGTTGCCTTGCGTGTAATAAATGTGCATCCGGAAATGAAAAATCGTTCGGTGTTCATCAATCCGATTTTCGACGTTAATGAATATGCGACCTATATGAAGCGCACCGCTAATGATGATGTGCGTTTTTTGCTTAAATCAGGGGAGTTGAATGCTTCTGAGCTGTCACCGCTATATACTGTGGCATCCAATCCGCTGATTGTTTTTTCATCCCAGGATGCTAGTATGGCCGAGCTGATTGAGCCTTCGTTGCACGCCATGGCATTGAGCGGAAATACACCGGAAATATTTTCTTATAACGAGGAGCCCGGCCTTTGCAAGATGCCGGCAACGCGCAATACGGTGGTTTCGGAAATTACGCGATACGCTTTAGCTGCTGCTGTGCGCAAGATGAAGTAATACAACATAAAATCGCTGTTACAGCGATGCGATATTTTTATGCCTTTAGAATTCAATATAGAAGGAACGGATCCTTCCAGTAATGCTCGTGCCGGGCGCATTCAAACGGATCACGGTGAAATTCCCACGCCTATTTTCATGCCTGTTGGAACAGCCGGAACCGTGAAGGCCATTACGCAGCAAGATCTGAAATCAGATGTTGACGCGAAGATTATCTTGGGAAATACCTATCACTTGTATTTGCGTCCGGGGACTTCTATACTGCGTGAAGCGGGAGGTCTGCACAAGTTCAATGGTTGGGATCGGCCCATTCTTACCGATAGCGGAGGTTATCAAGTGTATTCGCTGAGTGATAATCGCAAGATCACACCGGAGGGTGTGAAGTTCAAATCGCACATCGATGGTTCTGCGCATTGGTTTACTCCCGAAAATGTGATGGACATTCAGCGCGTGATTGGCGCTGATATCATTATGGCTTTTGATGAATGTCCGCCTTATCCATGCACAGAGGAGTATGCTCGAAAATCGTTACAGATAACCAATCACTGGCTCGATCGGTGTTTTGCACGCATCAATGAAACGGAGCCTTTGTATGGACATCACCAGTCGTTGTTCCCTATTGTTCAGGGCTCGGTTTTTCGTGATTTACGCAAGGCAAGTGCAGAATACATTGCCGAGAAAGGCGCCGAAGGAAATGCTATCGGAGGATTGAGTGTAGGTGAGCCGCACGAGATGATGTATGAGATGACCGAGTTGGTGTGTGGCATTTTGCCGAAGGATAAACCGCGTTATTTGATGGGCGTGGGTACGCCTGCGAATATTTTGGAGTCCATTGCACTAGGTGTCGATATGTTCGATTGTGTAATGCCCACGCGCAATGCACGCAATGGACAGCTCTTCACTTGGAATGGCGTAATGAATATGCGCAACAAAAAGTGGGAGCGCGATTTTTCTGCGCTAGATCCTGATGGTGAGAGTTACGTGGATTCATTTTACACGAAGGCCTACGTACGCCACTTGTTTGCTTCCGAAGAAATTCTCGCCATGCAAATTGGCACCCTGCATAATCTCAATTTTTATCTGCGTTTGGTGAGAAAGGCGCGTGAGAAAATTCTTGAGGGCACATTTGCTTCTTGGAAAAATGAGATGGTTGTAAAACTCATGCAAAGGCTGTAGTGATTAAAAAGCTCGACATCTACATCATTCGGAAGTTCTTGGCAACGTTCCTGTTTATGATTGGCGCGTTTGTGCTGATTGCGGTTGTATTTGATGTGAGTGAGAACATTGATGAACTTGTGAAGGCACGAGCGCCATGGTATCAGATAATCACGGACTATTATGTCAATTTTTGTTTCTACTTCGGGACCTTGCTGAGTTCGTTCATTGTCTTTCTAACTATTATTTGGTTTACGAGTAAGCTGGCGCAGCAGTCTGAAATTATTGCTGTGCTTAGCGGTGGTGTGAGTTATGCAAGGTTTATCAGACCTTATTTTATAGCATCGGGAATCCTTGTTGCGGTGTTGCTGTTCTTCAGTCATGTGGTTGTGCCTAAGGCCAATCGTCAGAAGTATGAGTTTGAGGTGAACTACATGAAGGATCCGATAACGGTTACTGAAAAGAATATGCACCGCGAGATTGAGCCAGGTACAATTGCTTATTTCTATGCTTTCCGTCCTGAGAATGTTTCCGGAGACAATTTCTCTTTGGAGAAATGGAAAGATGGAAAGCTGACCTACAAATTGATTGCGGGCAGTGCTCAATATCTAAAGGAAACCGGCCAATGGAGAATCATGAACGCGCAGGTTCGCACTTACAATGAGAGCGGAGCCGAGCGTCTTGAGATGCGCGCGCAGATTGATACAATTTTGCCTATGGATGAGCAGGATTTTGGGCTGCGGTCGGAGATTACTTCCGCAATGGCGTATGATGAGTTGAGTGAGTTTATCGAAGCCCAGCGCTTGGGAGGTTCAGGACGTGTGGCCGAATTTGAGGTAGAATTGTATAGTCGCACGGCATCACCGTTTTCCATTTTCGTACTGACATTGATAGGAGTTTCCATCGCATCTCGCAAGCAACGTGGCGGCATTGGTATGCACCTCATGCTCGCTGTTATCATCGGATTTGTGTTCGTTTTCATTTCGCGCATGACAACAGTTAGTGCCATGAATCTAGGCTTCCCGGCATGGCTGGCCGTATGGATTCCGAACGTGTTGTTCACAGGCGTTGGAATGTTTCTCTATAGCAGGGCGCAGAAGTAGTGCGGATTTACAAGAACTCGGGAAAACAAAAAAGTCGGCTCATGTGAACCGACTTTTTTCTTAGTAGCGGGGGCCAGACTCGAACTGACGACCTTTGGGTTATGAGCCCAACGAGCTACCAACTGCTCCACCCCGCAATCTTAAATTGTTGTCCCTAATCGCTTTCGAAGAGGGGTGCAAATATAGCCTACTTTTGTGCCAGCAACAATTCTTTTTTAAAATTGCAAGAAAACAAGCATAAAGCAGGATTCGTCAACATTATTGGCAATCCGAATGCGGGCAAGTCGACCCTCATGAACGCCCTTATGGGCGAGAAACTCAGCATTGTAACGCCAAAAGCGCAGACCACACGTCACCGCATCATGGGTATATTGAATGGTGACGATTATCAGATTGTTTACAGTGATACTCCCGGTGTGCTGGATCCAAAATACAAGCTACAGGAGGGAATGATGAAGGCTGTGGGCAGTGCGCTCACCGATGCTGATCTCATTTTGTTGGTAGTCGATAGTTCTGATAAAAGGGAAATCCATGCGCCCACACTTGAGAAGATTCGCAAGACAAAGATTCCTGTTTTCGTTATTCTCAATAAGTACGACTTGGTTGGCAATGATGGAGTGAATCCATTGTTTGATTTCTGGACTGAAATGCTGCCAACGGCTAAAGTATTTCCGGTGTCGGCACTCGAGAAAATTCACACGCGGGAATTGTTGGATCAGATTACTCGTATGCTTCCTGAGTCACCACCTTATTTTCCGAAGGAAGATATCAGCGACCGCACTATGCGCTTTTTTGTGAGCGAGATTATCCGCGAAAAAATCTTCATGAATTACGACAAGGAAATTCCTTACGCTAGCGAAGTGCACATTGAAGAGTATATTGAAGAGCCTGAAATCGTTCGCATTTCCGCATTGATTCTAGTGGAGCGTGAGTCGCAAAAGCGCATCGTTATTGGGCACCAAGGCAGCGGCCTAAAGCGAGTGGGAACACAAGCACGCAAAGACATGGAGTCATTCATCGGTAAGCAAGTGTTTTTGAAAACACACGTGAAGGTGGATGAGAACTGGCGCCACGACGAGCGCAAATTGAAGAACTTCGGATATCTGGATTAGTATGATTGCATTCGCCAATGCCAAAATCAATTTGGGATTATTCGTCACTGAGCGCAGACCTGATGGCTACCACAATCTCGAAAGTGTTTTTCTTCCTGTGAGTTTGTGTGATGTGGTGGAGGCTGTGAAATCGGAAGGCGACGGGGTATCATTCTCAACTCAAGGCCGACCCATCGATGGCGATGTGGAAAGTAATCTGTGTGTGAAGGCCTATAGGCTTTTGAGCCGTGATTTCAAATTGGGTGGAGTAGAAGCCACCATGTTAAAGAATGTTCCTATTGGAGCAGGATTGGGCGGTGGTTCTAGTGATGGATCACACATGCTCAAAATTCTTAATTCACTTTTCGAATTGAATTTGTCATCTCAGCAATTGCGCGATTATGCTGCGGAATTGGGCAGCGATTGTCCTTTCTTCATTGATAACAAACCTTGCTTCGTGCATGGGCGCGGAGAATTGCTGGAGCCTATTGATTTGCCATTGCAAGGTCAGCATGTTGTAATTATTCATCCCGCTATACATGTGAACACTGCAGAAGCCTATGGTGGGATTTCGCCGCGAGCGGCATCAATAGACTTGCGACAATTAAAGAATCTGCCAAGGGAGCAGTGGCAACAACAGGTGACCAACGATTTTGAGGAAACCGTATTTAAGAATCATCCGGCTATCGAGTCACTAGTTCAAGCCCTGTTGCTAGAAGGTGCATGGTATGCACACATGAGTGGCAGCGGCTCTGCTGTGTTTGGTTTTTTCGAAGCGCCAACTGAATTGAAATCCATTGACTCGACCTATTTCGTTCACTGGGGAAAGGTGCTGTGATTGAGTGCTACATACGGAGTGTTATGTCACAAGAAATAGTTCCCTAGTTCTTCGCCCTTAGTTCTTACCTATTTGTTAAGCATAGCATTTGGCTACTGTTGGTGTTACCTTTGGCCACGCATGCGCAGAATTTCGCTTCTCTTCATCTTGTTCGCCTACCTCAGTTCTGTTACAGAGGTGCATGAGTTGTTTAAAGCAGCCAATCTGTTCGCACATTATGCGCAGCATCTCGAGCACGATGATTCGCTTTCTTTCGGTGATTTTCTTTCGATGCATTACGCTGAAAATTCGGAGCACGCCAACAGCGAAGAGCACAGTGAAAGTTTGCCGTTTAAGTCGCATCACACATCTACTGCATTAATCAGTTTTGTTGCTTTGATTCCTGCTATTGGTTTTGAGGCAATTCCTTTGTGGGTAATTGAAGCAGCCACGCCTGTTTCTTTTTACAAGCCCATAGCGGCTTCGGCACGTGTGAGTGCCATATGGCAGCCACCAAAATTGTCTTGAGTCATTTTCTTTTCTGATCCCGCTTTCTTGTGGGTTCGTGACATTTCATTTCGTTAGTATTTAATTCCATTCTGCTTTATGCTGAATTCTATCATTTCGTTTTCAATACGAAACAAACTTATAGTTGGGCTATTTATAGCCGCCCTCATTGGCTATGGCACATATGAAACGACTCAACTTCCGATTGACGCGGTTCCTGACATTACGGATAATCAGGTTCAAATCATTACCGTAGCTCCATCCTTTGGGGCAACAGATATCGAAAGGTTGGTCACATTTCCCATCGAACAGGCCAATAGCAATATCGATGGCATTCATGAGATTCGCAGTTTTTCGCGCTTTGGATTGTCGGTGGTGACCATTGTATTTGATGATAACACGGATATTTTCCTTGCGCGGCAGCAAGTAGCGGAGCGACTGCAGCGCATTCAATCAGAAATTCCGGCGAGCATAGGCACCCCGGAAATGGGGCCTATTACAACTGGGCTTGGTGAAATTTACCAATACGTTGTGCGCGCCCAGAAAGGCTTCGAGCACCGCTATTCGCCCATGGAGCTTCGTACTATTCAGGATTGGATGGTACGAAGACAATTGCTTGGAGTCGACGGTGTTGCTGAGGTGAGCAGCTTCGGAGGTCAACTCAAGCAGTATGAAGTTTCGATTGATCCGTTAAAGTTGAAGTCGCTGGGCATCACCATCGATGACGTATTTCAGGCGCTTGAGCAAAACAATCAGAATACCGGAGGTGCTTACATTGAAAAAGGTCCCACGGTGCTTTTCATTCGCAGCGAAGGTTTGATTGGAAGTCAGCAAGACATTGAGAACATATTCATTCGCAATTCAGAGCAAGGCGCACCAATAATGTTGCGTGATGTAGCGAAGGTGAACATTGGTTTTGCAACCCGCTATGGCGCTATGTGCTACAATACCGAAGGCGAAGTGGCTGGTGCTGTGGTTATGATGCTCAAAGGAGCGAATAGCAGCGAGGTTATTGCAAACGTGAAGGAACGTGTTGCGATGATCCAGAAAAATTTGCCGGAGGGTGTTGTGTTAGAGCCTTTTCTGGATCGCACCAAGATGGTGAACAATGCTATGGGCACGGTCGAAAAGAACTTGCTCGAAGGTGCGCTCATCGTGCTGTTTGTGCTGATTTTATTCTTGGGTAATTTTCGTGCAGGATTTCTGGTGGCGTCGGTTATTCCGCTCTCGATGTTGTTCGCCATTATTCTGATGAACATCTTCGGAGTAGCCGGTAATCTTATGAGCCTGGGCGCACTAGATTT